>CAMVLZ010000001.1 GCA_947168485.1 uncultured Bacillota bacterium
ATAGAAAAATTCTATATTTTGAAATGGTAAATTAATTGCTTGAATATGATAATAAGCATTATTTTTTTGTTTAGTATAATGATAATCTCTTAAAGAATTAGTAGTAAAGAATAAATTATTTTGATTAGTATCAGAATAATAATCTTTATATTCTTTTATAAAATTACTTATATCATACTTATAATATCCTCTTTTATCAGACTTAATATTATCAAGTACTCCTTTATATATTTGAGTATTTGCAATATGACGTTGTTTAGTTCTATTTTCATCTCCATATGTTACTAAGTTACCTGATAAAATCATAATATACATAGAATTATTTTCTGGATAGTCACATACTTCATTTATTAGATTCTTCTTCATATATATTTCTATTTTACTATTAGGAGTAATATAGATAATATCTCTTACTTTCTTAATAATTTGAGATTCTAATTTATATTCATTATTATCTACTTTTAAAATAAAACTATTAGGATCATATATATACTTTAATTTATCATCACTATTAATTATTTCTTCTAGAGTTGGATAATCATTATTCTTATTCTTAGGAATATATTTATCTTGATCATCTAATCTCATTTTACTAACATATTCATATACAAATTCATCATTATATTCATCTTTTTGATAATTTCTATCTTTATACATTTTTTGTTGCAACAGACAGGTATAACTCTTATTAGAATTATAATTATTCTTAACAAATGGGCATCCTGTTTTACATAAATATAAATATCCACAATTTGCACATTCATCATTAAATGGTAATTTATTATGATTTAAAAATATTTTACTTGTAGCAGTATTAAGTATATCTTCTACTGAATCATTATAAATATTTCCATAGTAATAATCTTTATTCTTTTGACCTCTTACACATGAATATATATCACCATTCTTTTCTAATAAGAAAAACTTTTCTCCACAATTATCACAATTAGGACAATAACCAGGTCCAAATTCATCAAACCAAGGTCCATTTACTCCATAATCTAAATCAGTTCCATCAAACTCAGAATGCATTCTATCATATAATATTAATTGTTCTTCTTCAGTTATATGATGAAGTATTCCATTAGAATTATAATCAAAACCTATCATAAAATTAAAATCATTCATATCTAGACAAGTATTTTTATGTAAATATTTTATATCATTAACTATTTCATCTAAATAAGAAAAATGTTCTTTAAAGATAGTAGCTGATACTTTCTTTTTATTTGGAATATCTTCTAATAATTTAATATTATCTACTATTTTATTAAGAGTTTTCTTATTACCTTTAGTTACTCTATATTTATCATGTAATGATAAAGGTAAATCTAGACTACCTGATATAGAGACATTATACTTTTTAATTGTATCTATATGTTTTTCTAAATCATACATATTAGTTTTAATATGAGGAGTACCTATTTTAAATCCTCCATCTGTAATAATAGTTTTATTATCATTATAATAATCATAAATAAATTTAATTACATCATGAAAATCTTTTTTAGATAAAGTAGTTACTTCTCCTCCATGTAATGAAATATTAAATGGAATAACATTACTTTCTTTAAACTTATTAATAGCATATTCTAATGTCTCTAATGGTTTATGAGATGTTTTTTCATCTATAGTATTATCTTCTAAATAACAATATTTACATCCCATATTACAGGCCATTGTAGGTACATATAATAAATGTATATATTTATAATTCATATAATCCCCCTAAATTAGTATTAATTATAATGATATTCTTGTCTTTCTTCATCATAATAGAAATCTTCTTTATTATCATCATAATTATAATTATTATTGTAATCACTTTCTCCATATCTATGTACAGTAGTTGGACTCTCTTTAAATGCTCTTTCATTTACATAAGTATTTCTTGGAATAGTTATACTAGTTAGACTAGGACATTGTCTAAAAGCAGATGATCCAATTTCACTTAATTGAGAGTTTTCAGAGATTATTACTTCAGATAGAGAAGAATCTCCATAGAAAGCATGTCCACCTATTCTAGTAACTGTATCTGGAATAGAAATACTCTTTAAAGATGTACAATATTCAAAACTATCTCCTCTTATTTCACTTAAATACTTAGGTAGTTTTACACTTTCTAAAGATTTGGCTCCATAGAATGTTTCTCCTCCCATTGTTGTGATTGAGTCAGGTAATTCAATACTCTTTAAAGATTTAGCATTGTAGAAAGCTCCTCCACCTAGATATTGTAGATTAGATGGAAGTCTTACTCCTTTTAGACTAGTACAATTCTTAAAAGCTTGTCCTCTTATTTCAACAATTGAATCTGGTAATTCAACTTTCTCTAAGAAAGGCATGTTAGAGAAAGTATTACCTCTTAGAGTAACTATTGGTTCTCCTTTATAAGTACTAGGTATAGTTGCTGTTTTAAAATTAGTTACTCCATATATATAGAATCTTACTCCATAACCACCATTAGCTTGTTCATATATGATTCTTGGATTATAGAAGAATCCTAATGGTAAAAGGATTGCTACTAAAGTAGAAACTATAAATATAGGTAATGAATTATCAGGAATAAAACTTGATTTTACATTCATTACAATATTAGATATTTTCTCTTGAGGTCTTGCTTTTATTTCTTTTGATAAATATTTAATTAAATTATATTTTCTAGTTAATATAAAGAATACTATTAATATTATTAATCCAAGTATATATGTTCCTATAGGGAAATGGAAAAATATTAAAGATATATAGATTAATAATAATAAAGCAAATATTAAATTAAGAATCTTTTTTCTTTTTAATATAGCAGCTGGTATAAGTTTAGAATGTTCATCTATACCTGCTTTAGTCATTTCTTTTTTTAAGAATGTTTCTATCATTAAATTTTCAGATAATGAATACATTGGATCATACATAGATGGTAGAACATACTTTGGTTGAACTGGCTCTTCTACTATGATATTCTCTTCTTTTAATTCTACTCCACATTTTGGACAAAATCTTTGTGTTGTTTTTAATTCAGTTTGACATTTAGCACATTTAGTTATTGGTTGAGTTGCTATGGTTGTTTTGGGTCTTGGTAAATAACTAGGTGTTGTACTATCAGGTTTTTTCTTAGTTATAGCTGATACTATAGGTACTACTATCATAACTCCTACAAATACAGCAATGAAATCAAAAAATGCTATTGCTGGTGTAACAAAGAAATCAAAATATAATAGGAATACTGCTCTTATCGTAAATAGTATCCAGAAATTTCTTTTTCTATTTTCTGGAGCTGAAAGCATACCAGCTATTGGATCTAATACAAATAATGACATGTGAATTGAAACAAAAGCTTCTATAAATATTGCACTAGTTAAATCACTAATTTCCCCATCTGATGCAAAAACTAATACTGGCATTAATAATAGTGTTATTATTCCTAATAATATTTTTTTTATTTGTTTTTTCATACCAACTACCTCTATTCTTATAAAAATTATATCACAAAAAAACACTAGTAAAAACTAGTATTTATAATAATTCTATTTTTTTTACTAAGACATCTAAATCATTATTACTTATAGTTTCCATTTTATCTTCTAAGATAGATTCATCTATATTTAATTTAGTAATCTTATCTTTCGCAATATTTTGAGAACAATTTTCATATGATATTATTGCTTCTTTTAATGCATTTTTTATTTTCATGTTTCGATAGAAAAATAATTGTCTAATAATAAATCTTTTCTTATCAGTAATCTTATCTAATTTTATATGACTAAGTTTTATTATTCCACTCTTAGTTCTAGGTTGTGGTTCAAATGAAGATGGTTCTATATCTTCTAGTTTTTCTACATTGAAAAATGAATTAGTAAGAAGAGCTAGTTTATTATTAGATTTATTCATAACTTCATCTATATAATTAGATCCCATAATCATAGTTAATGTTTTAAATTTACATTTAATAACTTTGTTAATAAATGGTTCTATTATTGAATATGGAAGAGATGTTATTATCTTGTCACAATCAGGAATATAAGTATCTAATACAGATGAGTGAATTATTTCTAAATTAGAATATTTTTTCTTTAATTCTAATAGATAAGGTATTAATCTATCATCTTTTTCTATTACAGTTACTTTATTAGCTTTATTTAATAAAATCTCAGTAATATTACCTTTACCTGGTCCTATTTCAACAACATGATCATCTTTATCAATCATGGCATAATTAACAAAATCATCTATTATTTTTTTGTCTATTAAAAAATGTTGATCTAAAAAATCAGTATCATTTTCAAACATACTTATCACCACTTTTATTTTAACATATTTAATTAAAAAGACCGATTATTTTAATCGATCTTTATATTCTTTTACAATGTTTAGTACTTTTAAATATTCATTTGCGAGACGTTCGAAATTATCATTTACAAAAGTACTATCATTTTCTTTACTCTTAAGTTCATGTTCATAAGCAACATCTGCTAGATCATAGAAACCTAAGTATTTACAATCACTTTTTAATGAGTGAACATCTATGGCATAATTTTCCATATCATTACTTAGTTTTTCTTGCTCTAGTTTAGACCATTTATTTTCTAATTCATTAGAAAAATCTTCCATAGTCATATTATACATTTCCATATCACCTAGTAGTTCTAATGCTTTATCCATATCTACTCCATGACTACGTAAGAATTCTTCATCTGACTCAGTAGTTGGTTCAACTGGAATTGGGATATTGTTATTATCAATAACTGTATTTGTTTCATCAGTTGGTACTTCTGTAGCATTAGTTGGATAAGCATGTTCTACAACATGAGTACTTTCTTCCACAGGAACTGTGGATAGTTTATCTTTTAATAATTTATTAACAGCTTTAATTAAATCTTGTTTTTCTATTGGTTTAGCAAGATATTCATCGAAACCAGCAGCTAGATAAGACTCTCTCATTCCAGCAATAGCATTAGCAGTTAAAGCAATAACTGGTGTATTAAAGTTAGGTAATACTTTTAATTCTTTTAATGTTTCAGTACCACTCTTCTTAGGCATCATATCATCAAGTAAGATTAAGTCATAAGTATTAGCTTTAACTTTATCAATACATTCAAATCCATTTTTAGCAGTATCAATCTTATCAGCATTAAATTTTTCTAGTAATTTAGAACCTACTTTAATATTTAAGTCATTATCATCAACAAGTAAGATACTAATACCTGTAAGATTAAGATTATCAGATACTTTTTCTTGTTCAATAACTTCATCTTTTTCTATCTTTTGATCTAACATTACAGTAAACTTAGAACCTTCTCCGTAAACAGTATGAACTATTATTTTTCCACCCATCATTTCAACTAATTGCTTTGTGATAGCAAGACCTAGTCCAGTTCCTTCTACTGTAGTATTTCTTTCTACATCTAATCGATCAAACTTTTCAAATAATTTATTAATACTTTCTTTCTTTATACCTCTACCTGAGTCTTCAACAGATACAATAAGTTTACATATACCATTAGCATTAATACAATTAACTTCATATTTAACATAACCATGTTCAGTATATTTAGCTGCATTACTTAAAAAATTAGTAACAATTTTCTTTATATTAGCATGATCTCCATATAAAGTTCCTGGTATATCAGGTGCGATGAAATATGAGAAATCTAATCCTCTTTCATCCATTCTAGGTTTAATTAATTTAGCTAAATCTTCAAATGTTTCTCTAGCATTATATGGTGATTCTTTAATCTCTAATTTACCTGCTTCTATCTTAGAAATATCTAAGATACCATTAACTATTTCAAGTAGTGTTTGAGATGCATTAACTATATCTCTAGCATTAGTTTTAGCTTCTTCTAATGTTTTAGCCTCACTAACTAAATCAGAAAAACCAACAATTGCATTAAGAGGAGTTCTAATCTCATGAGACATACTACTCAAGAAATCAGTCTTAGCAGCATTAGCTTTATCAGCCTCTTCTTTAGCGAGTTCTAGTTGTTGAACCATTTTCAAATCAGGATTTTCTATTGTATGATACATTAAAAAAATCAATACTGTTTCTAGTGAAGTAGCTATAGTTATTTCTGGATGTTGTTGTTGAATCACTGTTAATGCTATGACTAGTACTAGGAATCCAATAATTGGTATATTTCTTGTTGTTTTAATATTTTTAAAGTTAATTATAACGTAAATAATTACACCAATAGTACATATTGCGCCCATTAAATATACAAGATTTACACTTGGCCCATATGAATATGTTATTCCATTTTTACAGAATAAATCCATTTTAAGAAACAAAGCACCAATTGTAGAAAATATGAATAAAATATATGATAATATTCTTGCATACTTAATAATCTTATAATCTATTTCTTTCTTATCTTGTTTCTCTAATTCTGCAACATTTATAACATAATTCATAAATACTAATAAAAAGACTAAAAAATAAACTAAAAAACTTCTATTAACTAGTATTGTAAAAAAATTGTCAGTTCCCAATATATTTAATGTAATTATACATAACGATTCTAATATTATTCCAATTAAATTTATTGAAACAATTACTCCAAATATTCTAGTTTCTTTAGTATCAATATGTTTTTTACAGAAAAATAGAATATTCAAAATAATAGAATAAATAATTGTAATTGTTAGAAAAGCCAACCCTATACTATATTTCATTTATAATCACCTATATTACCTTCTATATTATTATAGCATGTTATTAGGGCAATAAAAAAGAGAATTTTATTTTCTCTTTTGTTTTATTGATTCTTTTTGTTGATTTTTTTTCTTATACTCTGAGAATTCCATTGTATAATAATTATCATTTTCTTTAATTGGTACAATACAATCTGATAAATCTAGTGTCTTTAATTTTTTAACATCTCTTTTACCACTTCCTGTTAATGGGAAAGAATCTTCAATAATTCTAAAACATAAATCATTTCCAGTTTCTTTTATTAATTTTTTTGTTCTTTCATTTGCACCATATAAAGTTTTCTCTTTTCCTTGCATTGCCTCTGGTTGAAATTCTATGTTTGCCACAAAAACATTTTCTTCCTTATTTTCTGTTACCTCACATGATAGAATGTTTTTTGTATCCTTTAATATTTTTTCTCTAAGAACAAATGTTGGTAAAATTTCTTCATCAGTTGGAATTCTACCTTTCATATGTAGTTTATTATAACTATCTAAATAACCATAAACTTTTAAATCTGCCCATTCTTTTCCATTAGCATCTGTTATAAAAAAGTCTTTTGTTGCTTTCTCATTATTTTTATAATACTTCATAGTACATGGTGAATTAGCAACAATTTTTCCAAATGTATTCTTTCCTAATGGTTTTCCATCTTTGTCTAAAACTGCTATCTCTACAAATGGAAAAGTGCCCATTCCTTCTTTATCTGACTTTTTGTCAAATTTTGATAATGGATTCTTATATGCTCTAAATAATGTATAAAATATAGAACCATGTTCACAATCTCCACCTGCTTCAGACATTTTAATTAGTGATGAAGGTGTATGAGTTACTTTAATTCCTGCTTTTGCTTTTTTTATTGCTTTATTAATAAATTTTTCTTCATTTGCTTCAAAAGGTTCTCCACAAGAAAAAGCAAATATTAAATTATCTAATTTTAATCCCTTATATTTATCATCATATAATATTTTTTTCGCTGTATTTACCCAAAATGATTTTGTAGCAGCTACATAATGTGGATTATGTGTCTTTAGTGATTCTATAAAATAATCTTGATCATAAATTGGTTCTAAAGCCAATTTTGCGCCTTGCATAAGTGAATCTGAAATAATGGATAAAATATTACTGTTTGAATATGTTGGTATATGTGCTAAAAATGTTAGTGGTTTAAGTGTAAAACCTCCATTTAAATCTTTGTTGTGATATCTAGCTACTGTAATATAACATCTAGAATCATGCACAATTCCTTTTGGTCTTTTTTCGTTAGTAGATCCACTTGTGTATGTTATCATAAAATCATCATTTAAAGATACATCTTCTAATGTTGATTTTTTATAATTTTTGCCTAGTGAAATAAAATCTTTTTGAGATAGTATTTTAGAATTAGCACTACCATACATTTCTACTTTACTATCAAAGGACTCATATTTTTCATCTATTGCTTTACTTGGATTGTAACCATTTTTTAAAGAATCTGATAAGGAAATCAAAACTATTTTTTCTATTTGGGTATTATTAAATATATTTTTCATTTTCTCATAATGATTGTCTTCTAAAAATATTATTTTACTCTTGCTTTGTTTAATAATCTCTTCTATATAATCATTTGGAAATTTTGGCCCAAAAATATTAACAGAAGCTCCTATTTTACTTATTGCACCCATTATATATATTATTTCTGGAGTATTTGTTAAACAAACAGGAATTTCGTCTCCTTTGTTCACACCTAATTCTTTTAATGATCTAGCATACTCATCAATATGTTCAAACATTTCTTTATAAGTAATATTATTTCCTCTATATATTAATGCTATATCATCTAAATTATTCTTATTTCTTTCATACAATTCTTGATACCAAGAATGATTATGATTTAATTCAATATCTTTTAATATTTCTTCTGTTGTTGGTTTCCTTTTAATTGCTGATTTAATGATCTTGCCAGCTTTAGTTTTTAATATATAACCATGTTCTTTTAGTATATTAATATTATTTGTTATATACATACTACACCCCCTAAATTGGTTGTTATTATAACACATTTCTATTTATTTTTCAATCTAATATAATGATAGTATTAAAAATGATATGTGTCAATTAAGTGTACATTTGTTTACTTAATTTAATATACTACCATGTTTAGTGGTATGTGCAAATTTTGCAACAACCTCTTTTTCTACTAATTCTTCTTTTAAAATATCATTTATATGTCTTGAAATAGTTGACTTATTTCTTTCAAACAATTTTGATATTTGTTTAAGATTCAGCCATACCATTTCATCCTTCATGTTTACTTCAAGTCTTATTTCTTCATCTTCAAAAAATATAATTTCATTTTTCATATTATCTATCCTACTAAATATATACTCGTCTCATAGGAGGTATACTATTAAAAAAGAACTAAGCGTTTCTTAGTTCTTCTAATTTGTTTTTAAATTCTATTGGTGGTTCTTGTTTGAACTCTAATTTTTCTTTTGTTATTGGATGAATAAATTCTATTGAATATGAATGTAACATTTGACCAAATTCATCACTTTTCTTATTGTTATAAACTGGATCATTTGTTACTGGTTTACCAATATAATTCATATGAACTCTTATTTGATGAGTTCTTCCTGTTTCTAAAATACATTCAATATATGTATTTTTTTCAAATCTTTCTAAAACTTTAATATTTGTAATTGCTTCTTTAGCATTAACATCAGTTACTTTCATCTTTTGTCTATCATTAGTGTCTCTACCTATAGGAGCATTTATAGTAGCTGAATTTTCTGAAATAACTCCATCAACAATAGCAAGGTAATGTCTTTTTACTTCATGTTTACTCATTAAGTCTGATAATAATTCCATCGTTTTTTCATCTTTTGCGACTACCATGAGTCCTGAAGTGTCTTTATCTAGTCTATGAACTATACCAGGTCTTATGTTTTTAGTAGTTCCTTTATTTAAATAAAATAATAAAGCATTAACCATGGTATCATCATAATGCCCTGGAGCTGGATGAACTACCATACCACTTTTCTTATTAATAATCATTAAATAATCATCTTCATAAATAATATCTAATGGTATATCTTTTGGTTCTACTGTTATATCAAAGTTTAAATCATCGTCTATTTCTATTTCATCATTTAATTTAACTTTGTAATTAGATGATATTACTTTGTTATTTACTAATACTTTTTCATCTTTTATTAATTTTTGTATTTTACTTCTTGATATATCTAATTCATTAGATAAGTAAGTATCTATTCTTAAGTTTTCATTATCTATTACTTTCATAGTAATCCCCTCACTTAACTTATTTTACTTGATAATAATAAGAAAAACAAGTTTTGATAACTTGTTTTTTATTCAGTTACAGAACATTTTATACCACTAGGTGTTGTTGGGAATGATGCATTATTAGAGATATCATTTTGAGATATATTATCACTTGATACTTCTTGTTTAGTACCATGTGTATTATCACTCATATTTATATAATACTGATAATTATTATTTGTTTTTACTACTTTTATATATCCTTTCATATCAGCACTATTCCAAGGAGATTTTCCTCCTTGAGGAACTAATACTTTACTATTTTTTTGAGCAATAGAGTTTCCATCTGAAGTATCAATCTCTACATAATAATTTCCATCACTTAAATTAATTATATTTTTATTATTACAAGTTACATTCTCTGTAGCTATAGAAATCTTTAAACCATTTGGATATTGTTTTAAAGTAGAAACCATTGCTGGGGTTCTATTTTGGTCAATTCCACCATTTACAAGTGATGAACCTAATATTGCTACTCCGACGATAAATATCATTATAAATAAAGCTATTATTGCAGTTATAACTTCTATTACTACACCGAGTATCGCAAATCCTACACTAGTGCCTCCTTTTTTCTCACACATCATTTTAAGGTCTCCACCTTGATATTGTTGTTTTAACTTATTAACTTTATTTCTAGCAAAACTTAAATATATTTTGTTTGTTAAAAAACCAAAACCTAAACTAACGATTAAACCAATATATACTTTTCCTGTTAACATTAATATTGCTAGTTCAACTGCGTAGATAGCTAAACCATATAAGAACATTTTTCTATAGAAGAAATATATTTGTGCTAAAAAGAATGCACCTATATTAAATTGACTTTGAACAAAGTCTTGATAATTTGGACCAACAAATGCTTGGACATATTCATCATCAACTGGATTAGTATTATCTCCTGGTGGTGTTTGTCCTGGGATTGGTCCTAGTTCTGGATGTGGATTTATTCTTGGTTGTACAGGTTCTTGTTGTGGTTGACTATTTTGAGTTGGTACTTCTGGTTGTTGCACAGGTTGATTAACTACAGGTTGTTCTTGTACTTGTTGATTTGGTATTTGATTATTAATTTGTTCTTGAGGTTGTATTACTGGTTGTTGTTGTACAGGTTGTTGTACTTGATTACCATATAGATCATTAATATTTTGATTTGTGTTTGTAGGAACATTAGGTTGATTATTTTGATTTGGAACACTTGGTTGATTTCCATACAAACTATTTAAATCTTGATTATTATTCATAGTATCACCCATCTTAAGTATACAATTATAATAATAAAAAAAGAAAGACTATTGCTTTGTCTTTCTTTTGTTTGACGTTTTTTTACTTGTTTTTTTCTTTGTAGAAGTAGTTTTCTTTTTACTTTTTATTGTTTTTGTATTATCTTCTATCTTTTTTATTTCTGCTTCTATATCTATCTTTTTAGCATCTTTTTCACTAATATTATCTATTATAGTTGATAATACAAATAATGTTACACCTACTACTATTCCTATATCAGCTATATTAAATACTGGAAAGTTATAATTAAATATTCTAAATGATAAGAAATCTATTACTGAATTATATAATAATCTATCTATTAAATTACCTAGTATACCTCCTAGTATTAATCCTAAAGATAATTTTTCTAATTTAGATGATTTTGTTAATAAACTTATATAGTTATTTAATATTACTAATATAATTAAAGATAATATAATTAATACTATAGTTTGATTTTCTAATATAGAGAAAGCAGCTCCTGTATTCTTTATATAATAAAGAGAAAAGAAATTCTTTATAATTATATAATCTTTTAATTCTTTTAAATTAGTCATTACTAATATCTTAGTAAATTGATCTAATATAAGTAATATTGTTGCGATTTGAATTATATTAGATTTTATTTTACTATGATTTAATTTTATTATTTTACTTAGTCTCTTCTTCATTTTCTAAATCCTTTATTCTTTCTACTATTATTTGATATTTATTTAGTCTTTTTTCTACTCTACCTCTTATTTTTAATAAATTACCTTTCTTTAATTTAGGATAATCATTTAATACTTTAGGAAATAAAGTATATTCCATTGAACCTGTTTCATCTGATCCAGTAAGAAAAGCCATTTTATCTCCTTTTTTAGTATTAATAATTTTTATCTTATCTACTAATATTAAAGTATCTACTTGTTTATTAAAATTATTTGGAATTTCATTTATATTAATGGCATACTTATTATCTTTTCTATACATATTAGTTGGATGATTAGATAAGTATAATCCAAATATATCTTTTTCTTTTTCTAGTAAATCTTTTTCATCTAATTCCTGTTGAAATACTATTTCTGGTTTTGATACTAAAGATTCATCTAAGTCTTTTGTTAATTCTCCATAATTAAATAAATTATCTAAATTAAATATTAGAGTTGCTCTATTGTAAGAGAATTCTCTAAATACATCAGCATATATTAATGTTTCTAATGTCTTTTTACCAATACCTGCTCTTATTAGTCTTGAGAATGTATCGAATATATCTTTGAAAGGAGCTTTTTCTCTTTCTTCTAAAATAGTATTTGAAGCTACTCCTCCAATAGACTTAATATTTGATATTGGATAAATAATCTTATTATTATCTATGATATAATGATTTGATGATTTATTTATACTTGGTTTTTCTATTTCTATTTTATTTGATTTTACTTCTAATAAATATTCATTAGTCTTTTCTACACTACCTATTACATTTGATAATAGATTAGAGAAGAATACTTCTTTATAGTGTGCTTTTAGATAAGCCATTTTATAAGCAATAATTGAATAAGCTACTGAGTGTGATCTATTAAATCCATATCCTGCGAAGTTTAATACTAAATCAAATATTTCTTTGGCTTGTTTTTCACTATGTCCTTTTTCAATACTTTTCTTAATAAATTTATCTTCTTCTTGTTGAAGAAGTTCTTTCTTTTTCTTAGACATTGCTCTTCTAAGAATATCTGCTTCTCCTAAAGTATATCCTGCATAGACTCTAGCTAATTGCATAATCTGTTCTTGATAGATAAATATTCCATAAGTATTTTCTAATATTGGTTTTAGTGATTCATCTATATAAGTTATCTTTTCTTCTCCATGTTTTCTTGCGATATATGAATCTATATTTACAGCTGGTCCTGGTCTAAAAAGTGCTATTGCGGCAAAGATATCTTCAAAAGTATTTGGTTTTAATTTTCTTAAGAAGTTTCTCATACCAGCTGACTCAAATTGGAATATTCCACAAGTATTAGCTTCTTCAAATATCTTTAATGCTTCTTTATCATCTAGTGGTATTTTAGAAAAGTCTATTTCTTTATTATAAGTATTTTTAATATCACTTAGTATATTTGAAATTATTGTTAGATTTTTTAATCCTAAAAAGTCCATTTTTAATAGACCTAGAGGTTCTAAATATTCCATAGTAAAACTAGATAGATACATTCCATCACCTACAGTTAATGGAATTATTTCATCTAAATCTATTTTACTCATAATAATACCTGCTGCATGTGAAGAAGTATGTCTAGGATATCCTTCTATATATGTAGCTATTTTATACATTGTTTTTAATGATTCATCTGAATCTATTTCTCTTTTGAATAGTGAATTATTTTTATAAAAATCAGTTAATTTATCTTTAGTAAAAGTTGGAATATAATGACATAGATTATCTACTTTATGTAGAGGTATATTTAATACTCTTGATGTATCTCTTATTACTTGTTTAGCTCCTAATGTACCAAAAGTTACTATACCTGATACACGTTTTTCTCCATATTTATTTCTTACATAGTTAATTACATCATCTCTCTTATTATCAGGGAAATCTGTATCTATATCAGGCATTGTCTTTCTTTCTGGATTTAAGAAACGTTCAAATAACAAATCATATTTTAATGGATCAATATCAGTTATACCTAGAGAATACGCTACTAATGATCCTGCAGCAGAACCTCTTCCTGGTCCAACTAATATATTATTCTTTTTAGCATATTTTATAAAATCATAAACAACTAAGAAGTAATTAGGAAATCCCATATCACTTATTATTTTTAATTCATATGATAATCTTTCCTTATACTCAGTAGGAATATTACCATTTAATCTTTTTGATAAACCTTTTTTACTTAATTCAAATAAATATTTAGTAGGATCAGCACAATCATATAATGGTAATAATAATTCATACTTAGGAAATTCTATATTACAAGAATCAGCTATTTTAATAGTATTTAGTAATCCTATATTATCAGTTAATTCATTTAAATTAGAAATATTTAATTCTTTATTAGATGTATCATAAGATATATCATCTGTTATAGTTTTAGAATCTCTTATTCTATAAAGATATGGAAGATAATACTCATCTTCTTTATTTAGATAAAGATTTTCTCTAAAGAATATAATATTCTTTGTAATTATTGATGCTTCTAACTCCTCTTTTTTAGTAGTATATCCTAGATATAAATCTTTAAATAACTTAGATAAATCTTTATACTTATTTTTATATTCATATGGAAGAATTGTATATACATTTTTATTATATTTTTTTAAATCTTCTATAGTAACAGTTCTTTCATTTTGAATAGTTGATAACTTTAATAATTCTTTATAACCAATATAATCTTTAGAGATATAAACTATAGTAAAATCATCTAAATTAAGAGTTAATCCTATGATTGGTTTTATATTATTAGAGTTACATTTATTAATAAATTCTTGTGTACCATACATATTATTATCAGTAATACACATTTGATTTAAATTATTATTTTTTGCATAAGAAAGCAAATCATCTATTTTTAATAGAGATGATAATAATGTATAATTTGTCTTATTAAATAATGGTATATACATATATGCCTCCTATACTTATATTATCATATTATTTTTGCTTTGTATTTAGTTTATAAAAATATTCAATTTTCTTACGATCATAATAATCAATTTTACCAGTTGGTAGAGTTAATATTCTAGAAATACCTAAATAATCTACAAATTCTGGATTATGTGATACTACTATCATAGTACCTTTATATGTTTTAAAGAACTCTCCTATTACTTTTTGAGTATCTGGATCTAAATGGTTAGTTGGTTCATCTAATAATAGTAAATTAGCTTTTTTTAGAGATATTTTAGCTAATGATACACGTGCTTTTTCTCCTGGTGATAATACTTTTACTTTTTTAAATACATCGTCTCCTTTAAAAAGAAATCTTCCTAGTAAATTTCTTATTTGTTTTGGAGAATAGTTATTATCATTAGATAAGTTATCTAATATTGATAGATTATCATCTAGTAATTCTAATTCTTGAGCATAATAAGCTATGTCTGTTTTTTCAGTTAGTTCTATTTCTCCTTGATCCGGAGTTAATTTACCCATAATTAGTTTTAATAAAGTTGATTTACCTATACCATTTTCTCCTACTATTAAGAATTTCTCTCCTCTAGTAATATCAAATGATAATTTTCTTAATAAATATCTATTATTTTTATCATATCTAAACCATAAATCTCTTACATGAAGAGGTATTTTAGTAGACTCTTTAGATATTTCCATATCAAGTTTAACTTTCTTATATTCATCAGGTAATTCTATTTTATTTTCTAATAACTTTTCTAATTTCTTTTCTCTATCTTGAGCCATCTTTTTACGATTACCTGAAGAATAACGATATTTTTCTACAATAGCTCTTAGTTTTTTTTCTTCTTTTTCTTGTTTTTTATATTCATTTTGAAGTGATGCGATATGTTCAGCTTTTACTTTAGTAAATTTATCATAATCTCCATCATATAAATATATATTTTTACTTGTTTTATCTACAAATAATGTTTTAGTTATTATTTTATTTAGGAATTCTATATCATGAGATATTATTAGTACTGTTCCTTTATAGTTTTTTAAATAATTAGTTATATAATCTTTAGATTTAGGATCTAAGTGATTAGTAGGTTCATCTAATAATAGAATTTCTGGATTAGAATATAGAACTCTTGCGAATAATACTTTAGATTTTTCTCCTCCTGATAAGTCTTTTACTTTTTTATCTAATAAATCATCTAAATCTAGACCACTACATAATTTTAATAAAATACCTTCTGCTTTTTCTGCTTCCCAATAAGATAATTTATTATTAACTTTATCTATTTCTTTAAATACTTTATTTTGATCTATTGAAAGATCTGCGAGAGAGTTATATAAATCTTCTAACTCTTTGTTTAATTTATCTATTGGTCTTGCTTGTAAAAGGAAATCTAATACTAGTTCATTTGAATCTAATTGTTCTTCATCTAATACTTGAGGTAACCAATCTATTCTCTTATTATTAGTTATTGTTATTTTTCCTTTATCTGGAGTAATTTGTTTCATTAGTAATCTAAAGAAAGTTGTTTTACCTGATCCATTTACTCCAACTATACCTATTTTTTCATTATCAGGAATATTAATAGTAACATCTTCAAATATTGGTTGAGTTGCGAAGTATAAAGTTAAATTATTAATTATCATCAAATCACTCCTTTCATTAATATTATACAATAAAATAATCCACAAGAAATGTGAATTATTTTTTTAATACTTTTTTAGTTTTTAATGATTTTTTATATTCATCTATAGTTATATCTCCTATTTGAGGATATGTCTTATATGGATTAAAAGCTCCACATCTATAATCTACTATTATTTCTTGTTTATCATTTGTAAACATTTCATTTATAGTTTGTTCTAGATATTTATCTGCACTAGGACAATACATTTTTATTACTTCAAATTCTCTTACTAATTCATCAATATTTTTTCTTTGTCCATAATAATAGTTTTTACTATAATTATATGGTTCTTTTTCAGAAGTCATAACTAATCCAAATGCTCTATTGAATATTACTCTATTTCTATCAAAGAATCTTATAGATACTAGGAATGGGTTTTCTTTTATTAATAAGGGATCTCTTTTTTCTACTTTTTCTATTTCTTTTGTACCATTATAATATGTTTTTTCTACATAATGATTTACTTTAGTGTTTATTTTATTACTTTCCATAGTACACCTCTTCTTTGATTAAGTATTATAATATATAATTTTTAAAATGAAAATACCTATATTTGTTTGACTTTAAAGGGTTTTTATGGTAAAGTTATTAAGCGAGACAACGTGAAGGAGGTTTGAACATGGCTGTAAATGTATCAAAAAGAAATGGTAATGTAAAAAATATTAGAAGTCACGCTTTAAATTCTACTAAAAAGAGACAAAAAGTTAATCTTCAAACAACTACATTAGAAAATGGTAAAAAAGTTAGACTATCAGTAAAAGAAATTAGAACATTAAATAAAGAAAAAAAAGCTGCATAATAATGCAGTTTTTTTTATTGACAAGTTGCACTCCATAATTCAACAGTCTTTAATACTTGTTCTCTTGTTGTACCTTTAGTAAATTCAACACTAGTTGCTGTATTATCAGTTATTTCTTTTGGTACTTGAGTATTATCAAATAAATTTAAATCTACTGTTACTTTAGTCATAAATTCTTTTGTAGAATCATTAGTTGCGGGTTCTCCTAATGTCATTAAATATCCTTGGATTGGAGCTTTTTGTAAAGTTATAGAAAGATTTTTTAATAAAGTATACTGTTCAGTATATTTTTGTTCACTTTGAACATCTCCTGCTATTGTTGTGAATTTGTATGCTTTATTATAATTTGTTAATTGATTATTTTCATCAAATGAAAATACATATGATGAAGTTCTTAATAAGTGGTCTATTCCTTGATCATCTTTCATAGTACATGTTAATGGTCCATTAGTATTTGAGTTTATTGCTTTTTCTGTACTATCTTCAGTAGCAGGAGCTGCGACATCTTCAGGCATTAAAGAATAAGCAATACCTCCACTTAATAATATTGTACCTATAATAGCTAAGAAAATAGCTATTTTTTTACCAATTGAATTTTTATTTTCAGTTTGTGCTACTGTATTAACATCATCATAATTTAATACTTGAGCTTGTGATACCTCTTCTTGGTTCATCATTTCAGGCTCTATTGTTACAGGTGTAGCCTGAGTAGCCTGATTCATATTAGGATCCATTTTATCACCCTACCTTATAAATATATTATAGATAAAAATATTGCTTTTTACAAGAAAAAACAACTAATTTGTATTAGTTGTTTTTATCTTTTTTTCTAGAATCAAATTTCTTTCTTTCTTCTGTATTTAATATTTTTTTACGTAATCTAATATTATGAGGTGTAACTTCTACTAATTCATCTGAGTTTATATAATCTAAAGCATATTCTAAAGATATAGGTCTTGGTCTTTTTAATACTACTGTATGATCTGATCCAGATGCTCTTGTATTAGTTAATTGTTTTCCTTTAACTACATTAACAGCTAAATCATCATCTCTATTACATTCTCCTACTATCATACCTTCATATACTTCAGTTCCTGGTTCTATGAACATAACCCCTCTATCTTCTAAGTTTCCTATAGAATAAGCTGTTGAATTACCATTTTCTACTGAAACTAATACACCTAGTTTTCTTTCTCCAATATTAACATTTTCCATAGGCATATATTCTTTAAAAGTATGATTCATAATACCATAACCTTTAGTTAATGTCATAAAGTCTGTAGAGAAACCTATTAATCCACGAGATGGTATTGTATAAACTAATCTTACTTGATCTTCAAAATTATTCATACTTTCCATCTTAGCTCCACGAACTCCTAATTGTTCAATAACTGCTCCCATAGCATCTTGTGGAACTTCTATTTGTAAATCTTCATATGGTTCACATTTAACACCATCTATTTCTTTGATAATAACTTGAGGTTTAGATACTTCTAATTCATATCCTTCTCTTCTCATATTTTCAATTAAAATACTTAAGTGTAATTCTCCACGTCCAGATACCATAAATGATTCATTAGATATTTGTTCTACTTTTAAACTTACATCTCTTTGAGTTTCTCTATCTAGTCTTTCTCCAATTTTTCTAGCAGTAACTATTTTTCCATCTCTACCTACTAAAGGTGATGAATTTGTACCAAAAGTCATTTGAAGTGTTGGTTCATCTATATGTAGAGTTGGTAATGGAAGTATTTCATTATTATTACATACTGTTTCTCCTACTGATATATCAGCAAGTCCTGCGATAGCAATAATATCTCCAGCTTCTGCTTCTTCTATTTCAATTCTATTATATCCATAATAACCAAATAATTTTTGAATTCTAAATTGTTTTGTTGAACCATCTAATCTTGCACAAGTTACCATTTCACCTGTTTTAATTTTACCATTAGTAACTCTACCTATTCCTATTCTTCCTACAAACTCATTATAATCTAATAATGCTGGTTGAAATTGTAATGGTTTAGTATTATCTCCTGTTGGAGCTGGTATTTCTTCTAAAATAGTATCTAATACTTTTGTTAATCCTACTTCTTGTGTTGAAATATCTGGATCATATGAACTAGTATTATTTAAAGCTGATGCATAAATAGTCTTAAAATCTAATAATTCATCATCTGCTCCTAACTCAATAAATAAATCTAATATTTCATCTAATACTTCTGTAGGTCTAGCAGCTGGTTTATCTACTTTATTAATAACTACTATTGGTTTTACTTTAGCTTCAAAAGCTTTTTTAAGAACAAATCTAGTTTGTGGCATTGCTCCTTCATAAGCATCTACAACTAATATTACTCCATCAACCATATTCATGATTCTTTCAACTTCTCCACCAAAATCAGCATGTCCTGGAGTATCTAAAATATTAATTCTAGTTCCTTTATAATCTATAGCAGTAGTTTTAGCTAGAATAGTAATTCCACGCTCTCTTTCGATATCATTAGAATCCATTGATAAGTTAGAAGTATCTTCATTTTCTCTAAACATACCTGAATTCTTTAATATACCATCTACTAATTTAGTTTTTCCATGATCTACATGTGCTATTATAGCAACATTTCTTCTTTCCATATAGTACACCTCTTTTTGAACGCAATTCATTATAACACATAAAAAAAGAAAATAAAAGTTTTAATTATTTTCTACATATTTTATAAAATCATATAAAGTATCAAATTCTTTTTTATTTAATGAATCTAACTTCTTATTATGTTTAGTCATAACTCCTCCATTAAATTCACTTAACATTTCAAAATCATTAACATCATCACCTATTACATATAAATTTTCTTTAGGAAAATCTTTGTAATACATTAAGTATTCTAATGCTACTGACTTAGAAGTAGAAGAATCAGTTATATTTATATGTGTTCTTGATAAATATGCATATACATCAACTTTTTCATTAATTTCTTTAATTATTTCTTTAGCTATATTTCTATCTGTTATTTTAGAATTTATTTTAATACAATCATATTTATTAGGGGTAATATTATATCCATCATCTAAGTAATAATCCATTTTATATTTATCAAGTATTTCAATTACTTTATCTATTTTTTCTACAGGTAATAGATAATCTTTAATTGAATAATCAAATTCATTGAATATTTTAGCTCCATCTTGACATATTAGAAATGAATATTTAATATCATGTTTATTTAATAATAATTTAATATCTGTATATAATCTTCCTGTAATAATTATAAAGATATTTCCATTATTAATAAAATGTTCTATAGCTTGTAGATTTCTTTTGAATATATCTTTATCTTTAACTAAAAGTGTTTCATCAAAATCACTTGCTATAATACGCATAATATCACCCTTTTTCCATGATTAGTATATTATATAAATGTTTTTTTGTAAAACAAAAAGAGAGAAAACTCATCAAATCAAGGCTTTGCGCTAACCTCAAAATGATTCGTAATCTCCCCAAACCAGTTTAACGAAGCAGAGATAATACCTACATAACTATGTCACTGTTAACAACAAATCAATAATCATGTACATCATTACCAATTAAAGTAAAATTAGCTTTCTTCTACTTTAAGCTTCTTAAGATAGAATCCTATCCAGATCGTCTTATTTCAAATAGTAATGCATAAGCCTCACCAAACGCCCTAAACGAAACTGAAATAAAACCTTAGTAGCGAAACATAAATCATATAATAATTAGATAATAAATCGCAAATTATAACCTTCACGCATCATTACCCACATACCTCAAATTAAACTATTAACATCAGCATGACAAATATAAACCTCGCGTACCAAAGTAAATATGTCTATTTATATCATTTCTAATAAAATAAACATATTCATATTGATACAATTCATAATTGTTTTAGCCAATATAGAATAATAATCAATATATGAGTAGTAATACAGTCATAACTAACTAAGTATTATCGTAATCGATGATTACAATAACGTATCACTACTGTACTTTATTTATATCATATGGATATTTATTTGTAAATAGTTTTAATTATAAATTTAATTTTTTATTTACACTTTACGTAAAGTGATTATTTTTTAATAAATTATTTTTTATCTTGACTTTTTATTTAAATACTGTATAATATTACTTGTCTACTTGATTTAGTCAACTTGGTTGGAAGGCCAAGATGATTAAAATTTGTGCGGATGTAGTTTAATGGTAGAACCTCAGCCTTCCAAGCTGACTACGGGAGTTCGATTCTCCTCATCCGCTCCAGAAGAATATTAAACTAGGTTATTATACCTAGTTTTTTTGCTGAAAAATATAGATTACTTTACACGTTAGAGTTTTGCTAGTCATTAGAATTAACTAACGTGTATCACACGTGTATCACAAAAGTTGCATTAAAAATCTAAACTCATTATACTTTAGTTGTACTTATAAAGGTACATTACGGACTTAATTCACTCTCAAAGTGAAAATAAGCAAGAAGGTTAAATGCCTTCTTAATTTGGTAGATTATTCTTTCATAGAAAGACCCCCTTTCACAAAAGACTAGGTTTTTAAATACCTAGTCTATTTTTTATGCTACAATTAATTTTCCTTTTTTTAATTTATCTAACATTTGTATATTTTGTTTAGGAGAACCTACATAATTTTTAATACCATTTGCAGCTGCTATTTTCTTTCTATGTGTAAAAGAATTATCTATATTCATTGACTTTAAAGCGTCTGCTATTGATCCTGATTTACCTGTGTACTTTTTATAATAAGATATCTTTTTCTTTTTAGGTAAGTATTTCCACTTCTTGTTTAATCCTTTTATAATTTTAGTATCATTCATATAGCAACTATCTTCTAATGAATATTCTTTAGGGAAACACCATATACCATATTTGTTCTTATGCCAATTACTTATAGTGTATTTTGCTTGTGCTATTTCTATATGACAATGTACTCCTGTACTTCTTGCTCCTCCACCTGCTTTAGAACCCATATTTCCTAATTGGTGTCCTTGAGGTACTATTTGTCCTATTCTAGCGTCAAAGGTTTCATCGTGAGCTGTCATAAATGTAGCATAGTCTACTCTACCATTCGCAAAATTAACTTTTGCCATACTTTGCCACAAACCTTGTCCGTTTGCTCTATCACTCCATATTAACTTGCAAGTACAAGGAGCGTAATAAGGGTATTTAACTCCTTTTTTTGCTCCTCTTATATCATATGCTTTTGTTCCTTTATGACTTCCTACTCCATAATCTTGTGTTATGTAAACGTCAGTAAAAGGACATAGAAAGTTTTCTCTTCCATTGCTTTTGCTAGTCTGTTGTTTCTTCTTCGTTATCATCTCCTACTGTATCAGAGGTGTAATCTACTTTATTGTAATTGATATTTGATATACCTGTAATTGCTCCAATAAATGTTGCGAAAGTAGATATAGTTAATATGATGACTTCAGTATCAAACTTATATATTTGTCCTAGACTTCCTATTAAAGTTATTAGAGCTGGTATAAATATCATTAATCCCCATTTGAAAATGTCATATATTATATTATTCATTCTCATAATCTCACTTCCTTTTTATTTCATTGATTTCATTTTGCATATTGTTAATGTTTTCTTCTAACTTTGCTAATTTAATTCCAAAATTGTTGTGTACTTGTACTTTTTCATTTAACACTTTTACGTCTTCTTTTAAGTCATTAATCTTGTATTCAAACAATTCGTTGTTTGCTTTACTTGTTAAAATAGTTGCTACTATTGAAGGTATTGCTACACTTAATCCTGATATCAATGCTGTTATAATTCCGTTCTTTTTTATACCTCCTTTTTAATCTACCACTTCAACGGTTAGTTTAGTATATTGTCCTCCACCTACTACAACTGTTCCTGTTGCTCCTGAACGTACCGCAAGATCAATATAATCTCCACTTGAAACTGGTACTAATATTTCAGTTATTGCTAAATTCATAAAGTTAGTTGCGTTTGTCCAACGGTTTGCTGCGGTTCCCATTATTGCTCCATTTCTTCTAATGTTTATTTCAATATCATTAGCAATTCCTCTAACTATTCCACAAGCACTAACCTTTACATAACTAACTCCACTTCCAATTGTTATTCTATGTGTTGAAGAATTAAATGTTAATTTACTTCCTATTGAAGCATTTAAAGTATTCATATTTAAAGTATAATATGTCCATGCTGTTCCTATACTTACGTCAGTGTTAGCACTTAATCCTACTGTAATTATATTTTTGTCATATACTTCAGTTTCAACATTTTCTAATTCGGTTGCGTTTGCATTTATTATATTTTTTATTTCGTTTAGATCACTAGCATTGCATTTATTTATATCAGCTACATTGCTATTTGTGTTTATTGCTACTTTATCTGAATATGATATTCTTTGTGCCTTAATAATCATCTCCTATTCTATTCTTAACTTTTGTGTTAAGGTGTAATAATTTCCAATTGATAAATTAGAAGCGTCTATTGTCATATATGTTTGACTATTATCACTTGAATTAATATCTATTGTATCTATTGCTTTTTCAATATAAATTGTATCTGTTATTGTATAGTCAGTTGTATCGTTTTGTATAATATCTAATCCATATAAACTGATAGTTCCGTCATTCCAATTTATTTGTATATTTCCTATCTTTTTACTATTCATAGTGCTTTCTCCAAAGTTGTTAGCTGTATTATTTATATTTGTATTTATGTTTGTTGCAGTTTGTTGATATTGTATATTTGTATCTTCATCTATTACATTTATTGTATTTATGAAGTTTACATAAAGTGTTTCATATATGTTTTTATTAATAATATTATTATCTGTGTTCAATATAATATTAGTTAATCCATACAATTCTTTATCTTTTATATTAATGCCGTTCAACATAGTGTTTGGAACTTCAACAGTTGAGGTAGTAGTATTTTTAAAAGTTGTTAGATTATACAAATTTCTACCAAATACAATGTTATTATCACTATTATATAGAACACTAGAATGTGGAATTAAAGAATTATAATTGATATAACTAGTTCCATTGTAATTAAGATTATTATATATTTCTTTTATAATTTTTATGTTGAAGAATGTCCTTCTAAAGTTTTGTGATATAAGAGAACTAGACACAATATTATAAATATTAAATGAATAAACCATAGTATATTCCATTACATATTTTTGATTACTTGCTATTTGTATTGGTTCCCATATATCATTTTCTAATCTTTGATAATTAATATCAGCAGTATTATTTGAATAATTAAAGTTGTTGCAATACCACAAATATAATTCTCCGTTCAAACTATTAATAAATATTCCTTCACGGGACGTGTTATAGTCGAAATTGCCTATATTTTTTATATATATTTCTTTTAATTCATTTGTACTATATGTATATTTATATAATCCCACATATCTTGGTATAACTTCGGGAGACCACCTTTGATTATTGATAACAAAATATACATTGTCATAATCTATAAAACTAACCTGGTTTCTCATTGCTACACTATCAACATAAGGTCTTATTTCTTCCCTTTCTGATAAAATTTCTGTCAATGTGGTTCCGTCCCAGGAATACGCTGTAATTGGATCAACATTTTTTGTTATTATTGCCCTAAAACTTGCATTATCGTCATTATCAAAATATACATTTATTCCTCCATATAAGTAAGAAACGTAAGCAGTTGATACTTTTTGCGACCATTCATTGCTAGAACCTACATTTATTGTTAAATTAATTATTCTAACCCCTTCATAATATATATTGTTTCTACTTGTAGACGTTTTTCCTGCTATTATATAATGAGAAGCTGTTGGGTTTTTTACTATATCAATACAAAAAATATTTTTATAAGCGTCTGGAAAATTATATGATTTTCTTAAACTTACACTATAATCATTGTTATAGTCAGGTGCTGAAACATTATTTAACATTATAATTCTTTTTGGGTTTGTTGTGATATTATCAGTTCCTGTTGGTAGTGCAAATATTGTACTATCTACACCAACAAAAGTTCCGTCTTCAATTTGTATCATTTTTTGAATAGGTCTTAACAACGTGCCACTTGAAAACTCATATATTGTTTTTATAGGTTTCATATTTTGATCTAACACCATTATAAAACCTCTACTATCATTTAATGCTGTTTTCCCTTCAGGAACATATCCTCCATATAAAATAAAATTACCATTTGTAGTTGACTGAATTACGTCCATTGGCATAAAATTTGTATAATTTTCTTCTGGTATAAATCCAGCAAATTCAGTTCTTAAAATATTGTTAATTTCATCTAAATTCTGACGTTCATCTGGTGCTGTTGTTGATATATTTCCTGTTATATATTCGCCTAACAACTCTTTATAATCATTTGTCTTATTACCACCACCTAATTTATAAATGGAGAATTCAATATAGAGTTCAATGTGTTATCTCCAGTTATTGTTGCTTCTTGTAAATTAGTATCATAGAATATTACATTTGCTATATTTTCTATATCTATATTTCTATCTACAAATTCTCCTTCTCCTATATTTCCACCATTTTTTGCTCTTTGGTTATCAAAGTAATTTATAGCATTCTCACAATTGAAGTTAGAACTTAATTCATAAGTATAGAATATTGTATCAACTGTTGAAATAATGTTGATAGTCTTTTTCTTTACTAAATATGTTGTTGATAGTTCTTGCAATGGTGCTTCAAATTCAACAACTTGTCCTATATTCCATGTGTTTTGCGTGCTTTCAATTTTCAATAATATTTCAGGTGTCCCCTTGAATTGAATATATGCTTGTCCTATTCTTTGTAATTCGCTACTTGTCGTTGCATCATTTCTATTTTCATATCGTGCAACAATACCATTTCTTCCTGTTGCTGTTGCTATTCTATTTGTTTCAATTGTATTTGTTATAATTTGTCTTCCTTTTATTATTGGAGTATATCTTATTACTATTATTTGTCCTGCACTTAATATTCCGTCACTATCGAAATGTGTTTCTCCTGGAGTATAATAAAAGTCTGCATATTGCCCTAAATTATGTTCTTTTTGTGTTATAAAAGATTTTTCAACACCATTTACTGTTATACTTTCTATTTGCCCTATTTTTTGTTCGGTGTCGAATTGAGTTTTATAACCGTCAGCAAGTATCGTTTCAGCTTGACTAATACTACCAAAAACTTCATCAGAAGTCATTACTTGCTTATTTCTATAATCATTTGTTGAATAACTAAAAGTTAAATCATTTATTCCATAGTTTTCAAAGAATTCATTTGTATATTCTATTTTTGTTCCTTCTGGCATTAATGAAGGATCATAGAAGTCTATTGCTACTGTGTTTTCATCTATCATTCTAGTAGTCCATTTTGACTGTGTTATATCAGCTAAATAATTAAATACGTCATAAGCTGTTTTTTCTAATGTTGAATAAGTCCCTATAATATCATTAGCACCTAATATATTAATATTCCCTAATGTAAAACCATAATTAGAAATTGTATTTACTATTCTATTTATTGCTTCTTCTACTGTTGTATTTGTTAATACGAAGTCTAGTGTTTCTCCTTGACTTAAGAAGTCTTTAAAATCTAGTATTTGCAAACTACAATAATGAGGGTATCTAGGATTTAAACTAATTTCTCCTGTATTACGCGCAATTCCACAAAATATTAATGTATCATCATCATAGATTAAACATTTACTATAATCAGGTGGGTAATAAAATCTTGAAACATAATCTTTATCATTTTCCCAACTTTTAGGAAATACATTATTAAGGATTACAGAGGAAGTATTAAGCATTTCTTCTACTATAACAATATTTTTGTCGCATAATACTTCTTCATTGTTTATAAATATTTTTACCATATACTAACCTCCATAACCATAATTGTAATCATTCTTTGCTCCACCAGAGAATGTTTTTATTTTTGATACTACTTGTCCTAATGGATCAGTTTCAACATTTACGTTATTAACCACATTTACGTTAGGACTTAATGTATTATTCATTGTTCCTGTCATACTAGGACTTAAATTAAACATACCATTAATTGCTTTATCTAATTCAGGTCGCATTTTTTCTAATCCTTCAGTATAACCTAACATTGAAAATCTACCAATAATTGCAAACTCTTTTGACGGAGAATGAATACCTAGAACATTTTTCATACCTTTTAAAATACTTTTTCCTAGTCCTTTGAATTTATTTATTACATAATCTTTCATATCTTTTGCACCATTCCAAAGTCCTTTTATAATATTTTTACCCACGTCTTTCATTTTTGAGAATTCCTTTTTCAAAGCACTAACAATATTTGTTATAATCTTCGGAACATTTCTAACCAATGTTGGAATACCCTTGATAATTCCACTCCACAATTTCATAGGAATTTGAATTGCAGCAGCTGCCAATTTTGGAAATGCCCTGATTAAAGCACCAACCAATTTTATTATTATAATAGGCGCTTTTTGTTGCAATACTGGAATAGTTGCGATTATTCCGTCAATTAATGCGAATATAATTTTTATTCCTAAATCGATAACTAAATCAATGTTCTCTAGCAACTTCATTAATGCGTCTAAAAGTGTTGAAATAACCATAGGAATAAGCGTTGGAATTATCTTGATTAGAGCATTTATTACCTTTATTGTCATACTTATCATCATACTGATTATAGTAGGTAATGACTTGACTAAAATATTCAAAATGCTTGGCAATGCAGAAATTAAACCTGTCATTAATGCGCTAACTGATGATATTAACGAAGGTAAAAGTCTATTAATAAACGAAGGCAAACTTTTTGTTATTATTGTAATTAATCTAGGTAATACCTTCGCAACCCCAACCATTGCTTTTTCAATTATAGGTATTAAATTATTTGCGAATGTTCCAGCTGCACCAACAAATTGATCTATGAGTTTGTCTAGGTTCGCTCCGTCTTTTGAAAAACCTGCGATTAAGTTTTCCCACGTTGCTTTCATCATATTCATAGAACCTTGTATTGTTTGACTTGCTTCTTTTTCGGTTCTATTTAATGCTCCTGCTGCTTTAACATAATGTTGAATAACGTCTAGTATTTGATCGTTTGTTAGTTCTGAAGTATCTTTTATATTTTTATTCAAAACTCCACTCTTGTTTGCTGCTTCTATGAAACCTTCTTTAGTCCCTTTGATACCTACATTTAAGTTATCTAAATATGAATAAGTTCCTTTTAACGCCCAATTTATTGCACCTTGATATTGTTCTACTGTTCCACCATAGGTATTATATAAGTCAGAAGACATTTGTATCATTTTGTTTGTATATTCAATAGCATTTGCATTTTTACCTATTCCATTATTAATAATAGAATAAGATCCTTCGAATGCTTTTAAATATTCGTTTTGTGATAGTGTTAAGTTCTTATATGCTTCTTCACTCATTTTTGCTACTTTTTGCATATTTTGTGAACCCTTACCAAATAATGCCTCTAGTCCACCATTTAATTGCTCGAATTCTGAATATGCTTGAACTGATTTTTTAACAAGTCCTGTTATCGCAGCAGTTGCTACTACTGTTCCAGCAACAACACTTTTTCCTATTAAAGAACCTATTCCTCCTAACTTACCTTTTATTTTAGTAAGTTTGCTGTCCATATCTTTGCTTTCGCCTTTAAAGTAAAATACTACTGAACCACCATTCTTATGTATTCCTCCTTTCTTTAAAAAAATAAGAGTTAAGAGTTCTACCTCCTAACTCTTTAAGAGTTTCTATTAACCTGCTGTTGCAGTTCCTATTAAAGTCATTTCGAAAGAGAATTCGCTAACGTCTTCAGCAGCTCCTCCTAAATCGCTTAATGATAGATTTACGTCCGCAGTATAAGTAGTATAAGATAATGCGCTATTTTCTACTGCTGTTAATAAATCAAATTTAATTTCAACATTGTTGAATTGTTCTATTGTACCTTCACTTAATAAAGTGTGTACTTTTCCTAATAATGCTAAATCTCCTGCGTTATTTGCATCTAGTTTTAGTGTTCCTGATAATACAACACTAGCACCAGTAATTAAACGTCTTTGAAGTGCGTCACAATAAACGTAGAAGTCTTGTGTTTCTAAATCAGTATCAATTCCTACTTCTGAAGTAGTACATACTTTACTCCATACAGGAGTTGCAGTTGTACCAGTATTAATTGATAAATCTTTAATTAATTGTCTATTTGATATAAAGAAATTTGCCTTACTATTCCTCCTCACTTATTTTATTTATTACTGTTTGGAATATCATTGCATAACCTACTCTACGAATATCTTGATATTCAATAGTTTGAGGATTACTTAATTGTTTTATTAATATTTGCCATTTGTCGCCTTTGTAATCGATAATAGCATTTTCTCCTATCAATTCTCCAAACAGAATTGATATATTCTTTTCTTCACGTATAGAACTTCCAAAGATTACTATTTCATAATAGTTATATAAAGGTGTTATATCTCCAAAAAATACCTCTTTTTGTCCGTTTTGTTCTTGCACTACTATAACTTTTTTATCGTTATCGTTTGTAGAATATTCAGCTTTGATTTTAAATGAATTATCATTTAACACGCCTTTTAAATAATTAATCAAAACTTCTTGCTTTAATTCAACTTCTGCTAATGTCATAACTTATTCCTTTCTACTGCGTTCTTTGTTATTTTAGTTCCTTTTTCCTTCCATACTCTTTCGAACCACCTATTGTTTGTTCCTGGTGTAGTCCAATGTGTATTGTCTGGGAAATCCCAAACTCTACTAGCATAAGAAGTATAAGAACCAATGTAATAATTTTTATTACTACCTTTGACACCCGCTCGAATAGAACTTTCTCTCATTTTACCAGTATCTTTTGGAATAGTTGTTTCACTTTCTCTTAAAGTATCACTAGCAACTTGAAATATTAATCTATCTTCTCTTTGTGTCAAATTTTCTTGCAAACTAGGATTTAGTTTTACACTTACGTCAACATTCATTTTACTGCTAATACATAGTTCTCTATTCTATTGAATTGCCAACCGTCCATAACTCTTAATATTGTATATGTCTTATTTCTAAACTCTAATTGATCTCCTTCTTGCACGTCATATTGACGTTTAGTTATAAAATAACCTGTTGCTTCTGGAGTTGTATAAGTTCCAAAATTTATAGTGTTATCTACGTTATAAGGACATACTTTAATAGTTATGTTTCTTTGGTCTTCGTCATCATAGATACTATCTACATTATTCCTGTTGAATTGAATTAAAGTTGCTTTTATTCCATTAGTTAAAAACATATTAATCTCCAAAAGGTGCTTGAACTAACATATTTGCATTTACTGGATTTCCTCTATACATATAACCGGCATTTGATAACATTCTTAATGCTAATGTTGAATAATCACTATGAATGTCTGCTTTCATATCTCCAGCTTCTACGCTTCCATTGTAATCAATAAAAGGTATGCTGTGTTCTATCATAAATCTTAATTGTTCCATACTTGCATTTTTAATAGCAGAAGGAACACTTTCGGCATTCCAACTACTATTCCTAAACATTAATCCTATTTGTGAGAATATCATCTCACATACTGCCTCTATCATCCAATCTTCAAAATCATTTTCTGATATTTCAGTATATTTTTCTAAAAATTCATCACTTGTGAAAAATGTCATATTCTCACTTCCTATCTATTAAACTAATTTTATAATTGCTTCGTCTCTAACGATTTCAGCTCCGAACATTGCTCTACCTTCAATTACGAACATTCCAGGTAATCCAGGGTATTCACTAAATTGGTTGAAGTTAGAGAAATACATATCTCCTGCTACTGCTTCTTCGTTAGTAAAGAAACCTTTATCTCCAGTAGTTAATGTTGCTGAAGCAATTGGGAATATATCTACACCGTAAGCACGTGCAACAGTTCCTCTATCTACTCCTTCAACTCCTGCTAGAGTTTCGAATTTTAATAATGAAGTCATTCCAGAAACTAGTTTTCCATATTGAGTTGCTTCTAATCCTAATTTGTATCTATCATAAGCATTGTTATTGAATAATGTTGCTTTTAAGTTATTGATATCTGCAATTGGATCAGCAGTTAATGTATAACTTTGAGTTGCAGCAGTTAATTTTCCATAACCATATGTATCGATAGCGTTTGCAATTGCTGCGTCTTCTTGTGCTATTTGACTTTCAATTGCTTGTGCAATGTTTTGTACTCTTGGATCTACTGCTACTGAATAATGTTTGTCTAATTCTGTTAAATCGATTTTAACACTATCATAAGTTGCTAGTGTTGGTGCAATTGGAGTTGCTCCTACTGCGTTTGCTATTGCTACTGGTTTTGTTTTGATAACTTCGATCATAGGAGTTCCAGTACTTCTAATTTCTCCTAAATATGAAGGATTTAAAAAGTTCATGAATGTTGAACGATATAGTAAATCTTCATATACTTTTCTTACTACTCCTTGTAAGTCTAAATTTAATGCTGTGTAATTCATAATTTCATCTCCTTATTATTTTATAAATAAATCTTGTATTTTTGTGTTCCTAGAATACTTAATAGCAATTGGTTTTTGATTTTCACTATTAATTTTGTTTTCATTAGGAACTACTGGTTGTTGTTCGACTTTTTCAGGTTCAGGGAAGTATGTATTTTTGAATTTCTCTTTTATGTTTTTAATTGCTGTTTCGTCATCATCTTCAGCATACATTGAAGTGCGTAATTTAGAAATTTCACTAAATTGATCTTCCTTAAATCCTTCTCTAGTCATAACATTTTGTAAGTGAAGTTCACTATTCTTTGAAGTTAAATCAGCGTTTCTTTTTTCTAGGTCATTGTACTTTTCTTCCAATTCACTATAATTTTTTGAGTATTCTTTTTCCCACTCTTTTTTTGCTTCCTCAACTCTTTTGTCAGCTTCACTTTCGTTAATCATTCCTTGTTGTAAGTCCTTAATTAACTTTGCTGTGTCGATATCATCATTCGTCAATGTGATATCTTTGTTTGTAAGATATTTTTCTATCTTCATATTTCCTCCTATTTCCTAGAAGTGCAAACTCGAGTAGAACGTGCCTTTTGATTGGTGTACCTTCCAACTAACCACATTTTACTTATATTGTTCTATTACGGACTTTTGCTCTTTGATTTTTTGATTAATCTTTCTTATCTTCTGATTAATCTTGTCAATGTCTTCATAACCACCTAATTCTTTATAGATTTTTTTATCATTCCTTAATCTACGTTTTTTTAATTCTAGTGCATTTATTTTTTGCAATGAATTATAAACTTCTGGTGGACTTGATACTGAAGGCGTTGTCTTTATTTCGCTTGAATAGTTTTCAATAGGGTGTTTACAATTTGGGTGCTTTAATCCTCCGTCTAATGCTACTTGTATGTTAGGGTATATTGGATTTACACCTGTTAATGAGTAAACTCTATCTTCATAAGGTAAGCAATAAGGACAGCTTCCAAAATGCCCTGGAACATATACTAGATCATTTTCAGTCTTTATTGCGTTATCTAATGTTTCATTCCATACACTATTCGTTAAGTTTGTGTTATATACCATACTGTTATAACTTGCTATGTCATGGTACGCTACTATTTGTCCTTTTTTGTTATAGTAAGGAACTACTTTTTCGACTTTATCGAACTTTGATACTTTTTCCAATAAGTATTGTGCTTTATCTATCTCTTTTGTCTTAATTGTTCCTAAACTCTTACCATAATAGTTTGTTATTACGCGTATATACTTATCTCTCGCTTTCTTTTCGTCAAAGTCTGATATTTTATACTTTAATTTCTCAATGTCTTTTATTTTAGGTTTTTCGAATACATTATTAACCTCATCTGGATTAATGTCCTTAATCATTTTTTCTACTTTCTCGTAGTTTCTATTTGGTTTTGAAATTATCTTTTCTATTTCTTTTTTAAAAGTTTCTACTCCAACCATTCCTAGTAAGAACACAAAGTATGTATATTTTGCTTTATCTAATTCTTCGTACTTTTTGTTTTTGTCTTTATCTACTTCTCGTCTTATGTATTCTTCTATCTCTGCTTCGGTATAACCTTTATCTTGTAAATCTTGAATTACTTTTTCATATTCAAACATTAGATTTCTCCAAATTCTACATTAATCCTATCTGCTTCCTTTTCGTATTCTTCTACTAAATCGTCAGTTTCTATGTCTTCATCTATTAATTTATTTAATAATGGAGCAACTATCTTAACTCTTGTCTTATATGGTATTGCCATTGTTCTTTGGATTTTATTTAAAACGTCTATCTTTTTCATATCGTCAAATCTTTCGTTAGAACCATAGTCCCACATTAATTCAGTAGGTAATTCATTTATAGTTATGTTTTGACTTTGTTGTAGTCTTACTATGTTTGCAAGTAAGTTATCTATTTGACTTGATAATTGTGTTTTAATTGCTTCTATCATCATTTCACTTGCATTTGCTGATAATTCTACGTTTGCTTTATTCATATATGCGTCTTTTTCATAACCGAATGAAGCTGTACTTAATCCTGCCATTTGAATTATTTGATAGTCATAGAATTTAAAAGACTTTTCGTATTCATCTATTCTTATATTTCCTTGTAAGAATTCAAATAGTTGTTTATCTTTATCTCCAGGAAGTAATGTAAAGTAGTCATTTAAACTATTAACACTCATTGTTCTTACGTTATAAGTTGTATCTCCTGGAACAAATTTCAATGGATTACTTGTTGTTTGATAGTGTTCTGTTGCTACTATCTTTGTTTTTGTCTTTTCAATTTCTTCAGCTATTGTATTTACAATTAACATTTCTTCATTTAATAGTTTTTCACTATCTTTAAAGAAGTTTTCTCCAATGTCTATATTTACTAATACTTCATAAGGAAGGTTATACACTGGAAGGTATTCATTTCCCGTTAGATTATTGAAACGTCCTAGTTGTATTCTAGTCCATTCTTTTGCATTCTTTGTCTTTTCGAATGCTTCAAATTCAATTGTACTTGTTCCTTCTTCTATCTCAATGTGTCTTTTTAACATTAATTGAGTATCTTCTATATCGAAGTCTTGTATAATATCTGCTTCTTTTACTTTGTCAAATTTTTGTACTAGATTATGTATATCATTCTTTTTGATACATTCTAGGTATACTTTATCTTCATATTTATGTAAGTAAATGAAACTTTCTTCTTCATATACTGCTAGTTCTAATGCTTCTTTTAAAGTAGGCATTAACCAACCTATTTCTAGTCCTTCTGTTTGTGTCATTAGTTCACTTCCAAAGACTTGATTAACTATATATGAAGCGATTTTCTTTGCAGTTGGAGCAACAACATATTTACTTTCGTATTTTATGTTTGGCACTCCATTTGTCATTCCTGGTACTGATACCTTTGTTTTTACTTGTATATAAGGTGCTTGTAATACATTAAAAGGTCTTAAACTTCCGTTCTTATACCTCCACTCCTCTCTCTAATTCTACGTCAACGTGAATTTCTCTCTTTTCTTCTATTGTCTTTTTTAAGAGTTTAGGTTTTACTACTGCTTTTGTATAGTTTGTATTAAATATGTGTTTCTTGAACCATACGTTGATTACATAACTTGAAGTAAATAATTTATCAACGTCTCTTATTCTTATTTTTTTTATATATAAGTTGTTTATATACATATATACTTTCCACATAATTCTTTCTCCTAATTAAAAAAGACATACCGAGTATCTTCACTCAATATGCCTTCGATAGCGTTATTTTAACCTATCACTTGCACTTCCTAAAGGTATTATATAGACTTTAGATTTTTCGTGCAACTTTTCCTATAAACTTATAATGATTTTTATATATATGATATATTTCTTGCTCTTTGCAACTCTTACATAACACTTTTATTTCTAATGGTATTTCTTGACTTATTCCTAATCTCTCTAACTTCTCCAAGTATTCTTCTATTTCAACTTCACATAGATAACGCTTACTTTTCTTGCAACGTATTATCATATTTGAGGACACCTTCCTGTATCTACGAATACTCTTATTATGTATCTTAATGCGTCTATGCTATGATCTAATTCTTTCTTATATACATTTGTTCCTGTTATCTCACTTTTTATTTTGTCATATTGATAACTTTCTAATTCTATAAGTCCTTCATCTTTTCCACTAAATACTGGAGTTCCGTCTTCAGTAAAATATCTTATGCTAGGAGTGTCTAATACTTTAAGGAATTCTTTATAGAATAAACTTTGTAAATGTTCTACTCCTTCTGATACACTTCCTGCGCCTTTTTTAGAAAGACTATGGTGTATTCCGTCAGCTATAAGTCTATTATCAAAATGACTTGCTTCACTATCTATTACTGTGTCAGTTATTGGAACATTGTCATATTGTTTTCCTAGATATCTTATGAAGTGTACTAATTGCCTTGAATAGAATTCAGTAGTAGGGTTATCTCCTTCTCTTGAAGGATCATGATAGTATATTCCTAATCTTACTAACTCCCAACAATTTTGTACTTTATCATAAACAAGCGCTATTGGTACAAAAGTAGTGGGATTTACACTACCATAATCTATTCCTATTCCTATTTCTCTTATTATGTAATTGTCTAATGAGTTAATAGTTGGAACATTTGGAAACACTCTACCTTCTGCAACAGTCCATTGATTATATATTTTTTGTTTCTTTAATGTATCATCTGGAAACATATCTAATACTTTCTTTATTGCTTCTTCAGTATTTAGTAAAGGATTATCATAAGGGAAGAATGTATAATGCTTCGCTTCTGGTTTATTATCTATGTATTTAATTTTATAAGGGTGTCTACTACTACCTTCAACATTGAAACTATGTATTGTCTTTAAATATGGATGATTAGCGAATGATACCTCTCTACCAGGTAATTCATCGAAAGACGCTTGTAATTGTCTTTGAGTGTATATTCTTGCGCTTTCGTCTACCCATTCTAGTATTAATGGTTTTCCTAGTATCTTGTTGAAACTTGTTATGTTGTTAAATCCAAAGAAGAATATCTTTAAATTGTATATCTTTAGATACTTTTCTTCTGAACTACTCCAACTCAATTCGTATTCACTTTTATTGCTCCAACCAAACTTATTGAATATTTGTAAGAAGTTCTCTACTATATTTGATTTTAGAGTATCAATAGTCCAACCTACTATGCAACCATTGTATTGTTTATCTTTGTCATAGTTATATAGATTTTTAGCATATTCTAAAATAGAATGACATATTGAGAAAGTCTTTCCACTTTGAGCTGATCCTAATACATATATTTCAGGTATGTTAGGACTAGTTATATCATTCTTCAGTTTTAGTTGTTTCTTCGAAAGAGTTAAGTACATTTTCTACCTCTTTTAATTTCTTGTCTACCTTTTTAAGTTTCTTACTTGCTTCTTTACCACATTCACTTTTAACGTCTTCAATAATAAGTTCTTTCTTTTCTAATTGTAGTTTTTCTTTTTCACTTACTATTCTTCCGTTGCTGTCCTTAATAAGATAGTTCTTGCCTACTTTGATAAACTCCTTAATAATCACTCCTTTTCATACATAACCTTTTCTAGTTCTTCATTATCTACTACGTTTATGTTAATCTCTGGTGTTATCTTAACTTCGTTAGATAATTCTCCTATTGCTTCTAATATAGTTTTGTAATTATCTGCTTTACCTTGTATAGATCCTTTAATTAGTCCTAAAGTTGCTAATTGTCTATATGTCAATTTATTGTCGTTTCCTTCTATATCAGCTACTTCTTCTAGCATTTGTTTTAATGTTTCTTTCATAGTTGCTTTTTGCTTTCTAACTACACCAGAAGCAATTCCACCTTTTCTTGCTATTTCTCTCTGTTCTTCCTTTGTTAGTTCATTCATAGGTATAAGGTTTTTAGTTCCGTTATATGCCACTATACCACTCCTTTATTTTATTTATTATTCTTTTGTATAATGGTATTTTTTTATATGTATATACTATATGAGGTGTATTATCACAATATATTGTATGTTCTATAACTCCGTATTTGTTTTCCAATATATCACAACCTTATTTTATAGTTTGTATTAATCTCCCCCAATTAACACTTGTAGATACCCTATGTCCGCTGTACCTACTTCCCACCTTTTATTTAGTCTTCTTTACTCTTTTAGGAAGTTTCTTATTACCTGTTGCTTTCTCCCATTCTTGTACTGCTTTCTTACCACCTAATGCCTTTGTACCTTCTTTTGTGTACGCCCATTTTCTTTGTGCTTCACTTTTAAATGGCATTTATAACACTTCCTTTAATTCGCTTTCTATATCTTCTACAAAGTCAATAGCTGCGTCTTTATTTCTAAATGAATGACTAAATCCATAAGGATTTGCTACTAACCATATTTGATATACTTCTACTTCTTGCTCTACTATTGTTAATTTATCTTCTTCTTTACCTGTTATTGTATTCTTTGGAACTGGTCTTTTTTCTTTTGTTTTTTTATATTCACGTTCTTTAATTGTTCCTTTGAATAATGCTTGTTGATATTCTTCTTCGTTTAATGATAGATAACTACAAGTAGGAAGTAATGTGTTTGTTGGTATGTATAATATATTTCCTTTATCATCTTTGTATTTAGATACTTCTTTTTGTATATCTAAATGTTTCATAAATTCTATTAAATCTTTATTCATTTAATCCTCCTACATTCTTTACCATACTTTCTTTTAGATCTTGTTCTATTTCTCTATTTGACAAGTATATTTCAGGTATCTTGTTAATACGTTTTTGTTCCCTCCAGTATTTCTTTTCTTCTTTATCTTTTATTTTTGATAAATCTATTGTTCTTGACTGCAATATTTTGTATAAAGGTTCACTTTCTGGAATACTATTAAATTTCATATTGAATTCGCTTAATGATAAGTCTAGAAATTCTTTATAACTTATATCTTTGTACCTGGAGCAATAAAACGCATAAATTTGCTCTAAATCGTTTTCATAAGCAAAACATATTATTGTTTTATTATTTCTTGCTGGGCGTGTCTGCTTTAGCACCTGTTAAAGCTGATACTAATTCAGTACTAAAGTTTTCTATTTCTTCTTCAGTAAGTCCCATTTCTACAACTAATGTTATTATGTCATAACCTGTTATCTTTTCTACTATGCTTGATAATATAATTTGGTTTTCTTCTTCATAATAACTTTTTTCTAATTCATCCCAACTAGAACTATCATAGAAAGTTTTTCCTTCTTTTTTAACTTCTTTTACTAAATCACTTTTTGTTAATCCTTCTTTTGCTAAATCTTTTATAAGTCTATTTCTTGATCTATGTGTAGCAGAAGTTAATTCTTTTAATAGTTCTACTGTTCTTTTAATTTCAAATTCGTGTTTTTCTCCATTGATTTCACATTCTAACTTTGTTGTATCATTATCAATTTTAATAAATTTATACATATTTCCTCCTAAATGGTGGCAGGGAAGGGATTTGCACCCTTGTTCTTCAGCTTAAGAGACTGACGAGATACTACTTCTCCACCCTGCAATATAATGTACTTTATAAGCACCATAGAATAGATAGACACAATGTCCTCAAGGGCGTTTGAATTACACTATCTATTCTACGCTATCTACAAATTACCACCTTTGTTTGTATTCTCTTTTTATTAATGTTTTGCCTTTAGAGTTTTTATCGTTTCTATGTTGATATTCAAAATCTTGTAATAAGTATTCTACTATTTCTCTTTGTTCTAATGTAGGTTCATGTAATTGGTTATTTATTATCTTGAATATTTTATTTAATGTTATGTATGTGTTTATGTCTTTATATTCTATTAAATGTAAATATTGATGAGGTGTAGACATTAATAATGCAATATTATTTTGTTCTAGTTTTCCACCAAATTCTTTTTTTATAATATGATGAGCTGTTAAATCTTTTTTAACTAATTTGTAATTCATCCAGTCTAAATTGCTTATTGGTTTATATATTTTTAACATTTCTCTAGTTATTTGTTTCATACTACCTCATTTTCTAATCTAATATGTTAATGAGTTTAGATTTTTCGTGCAACAAAAAAGATAGAATTTATGATCCTATCTTATATATTTTATATTTTGATTTGTTCCTGAATAGAAAAAACTTCTTTATTCCTTCTTTAGTAAAATGACAAGCGTCTTTGAACCATTCGCTTTCTTTGTCAAATATTAATGTTGGTTCTGATATATAACCTGTTTTAGTTTCTATAATATACTTAAAACTCATCTCCTTTTTAATAGGTTTCCTAATAGTACATTCTTTTCTCTGATTAATTTACTTCTTTCTTCTATTTCTTCATTCAATTTAACTATTTTAAATTTTAACTCGTCTATCTCTTTGTTTTTTGCTCTTATTTCTTTCATATGCTCATTTTTTGATTTTCTATATATTTCCTGTAATTGTTTATATCTTTTTCTTGTTTCTTGATAACCTAACATATTACCTCCAAAATTGTATTTCTAAACATATAACTAAAAGTATTATTCCTCCTACTATAAGTATTCTTGCTATCATTTATTCTCCTCTAAATAGTCTATTATTTCATTGATTTTATCTGCAATTATTTTTTGTGGTGTTGATATATTATAACTATGTTTTTCTCCATATACTTTCCATTTCCAATTATTTTTGCAATTCTTTTCATTTCTTATATCTAACTTTTTTATCTTTTTATCTTCTTCTATTATTTCAAATACTTTAGGATTAATAACCCAATCTTTGCCTTCTATCATAATTATATAATTATCCATACCACTCATTTGTTCAACTTCAAATGTTTTATTCTCATCATAATACTTTTGTAAAAATAACATAGTATCATATTTACAACCATTCCAGCTATCTTCTTTTAAATCTACTAAATTGATATTCTCTTTTATTTTTACTTTCATTCTTTATTCTCCTTTATCTGCTTTATCTAATATTTCTAACAATAACTTTGTTTTTACAATATCTTCATTTGTAAAATTATCTTCATAATACATTTTTTCTTTTTCTATATATTCTCTTGCTTCTTTTATGATATTATTTAGTCTTTTTACTTCTTGTTCTTGAAACATATAACTTGTTATTAAATCGTCAGGTGTTTTTTGTAATAATTCTTTTGTTCTTTTTCTAACTTCTTCTTCGGTCATCATAAGTCTTTTTTCACTCACTCTTTATCACTTCCTTTTAGTTCATCTAATTTATCTAAAACATTGTCATAGTCATTACTATAACTTTTTTCTACTTGTTCTATGAGATATTTTTCTAATTCATTTATGATATTATCTTTTTTATCTAAATCTTCTAATGCTTGTTCATAATTAATTGATAATCTTTCTAATTCATTAAACAATTCATTAAATGCTTCAACAGGAATAACATAAGTTCCACCTTTTTTATAATATTTATCATAATCACTTTCATTCACTCTTTATCACTTCCTTTAATAATTTTAAGTATGTCATCTTTGAAGTCATTTATTTCAAACTCATAACTCATACCATAATAATATTTGATTAATATTTCGTGATTAAACATTTTTTCTATCTCATTTATGATATTGTTTAGTCTTTCTATTTCTTCATTTTGTTTTTTCATTATGTATTGTGCTATTACTTGGTCTTTTTCTCTTACATATACTTTTAAATATTCATCAACAATACTTTGCCAATTTTTATCTATGTCTATAATATCTTCATCAGTTACCAACATATTTGTTATTTTATAAACTTCTTCACTCATATATTCTCCTTTAATTTTTGTAGTTTTTCTAATACTTCCCAATAATTATCATCTTGTAAAGCGTTTTTATTTTTATCTTCTAACCACTTTTCTAATTCATTTATGATAGATTTATAATCTTCTTTTACTTCTCTTTCAGTAGTATATAAAGTCAATAATTCTTCATTTTTATTATTTAGTCTTTCTATTTCTTTTAAATGTTTTGTTATCGTTTTGTTGTGTTCTACTATTGTTATTGTATATTTTAATTCTTCTTTTAGTCTTTCTATTTCTTGTTGTTGTTTTTGCACTTCTTCATTATATTCACATATTAAGTCTGTTATTTCTTCCATTCTATTCATCATTTTTACTGGAGTTTCTGCTAGTTTTCTATTAATCACTCTTTATCACTTCCTAAAGTTTCTTCTAACCATTGTTCTTCACTTATTTCTAATGCATGTAATTCTTTTTTTAATTGTCTATTTTCTTTTTCTATTTTTTCTATATAATCTTGTAATTCTTTGCTTTCTTCTTTGTTTAACACAAATCTCATAGGTTCTTCTAACTCAGATATAGTTCTATATAGTCTATTACTATTAACTAATCTTTCAAATATTTCTTTCATCATTTCACTCACTCTTTATCACTTCCCTTTAGTGTTTCTCTTTTATAAAGCAACTTATATATTTCTTGATATAATTCTTCATCTACTTTAAATCTAATCATATAATTGTTTATAATTTTATTTAATTCTTCTTCTGGTAATTCATATAGACTTGCTTCACACCCTACTCTTTTATCTATTCCACCAAAGTTCATTATGTTAATATAATGATAAAATTTAGTTTCATTATTCACTTGCTCATCTCCCTTATCACTAGTAGCAACATTGTTGTTGCATAACTTATTCCAAATCCTATGAATAATCCTATTAATAAATAATCCATATTTCCCTCCTTATTCTTCTAGTAATATTAATTCACGTCTATTATTTCCTTTACACCTTTTCTTATATGTTGGAGTTGAATAAAAATATACTGTATAAGGTTTTATTCCTAGCTGCTGCGATAATTCGTATTTTGTTCCTATTCCTAAACATTCTTCTCCTTTATATAATGCGTATACTTTTTTACTTTTTGTTCTCATTTCTTTCTCCCTTTTACCACGTTGTTATAATATTCTTTTTTATATAATTGATCTTCTCTTTCTTTATTGCTTTCGTAATGTGTATATTCCAGACTATCTTTTATATAATTTTGCTTTGGTACTATTCCTTCTGCGCGTTTGATTAAAATATCTATTCTTTGAATATCGTAGTATGTATCGTCAAATTTTCCTTGCTTAACTTTTGTTTTTGCTTTCATTTCTTTTGCATATTTTAAATATCGTATAAATTCTCTTTTTTCATAAGAAGTACATTTTATTTCTTCCATAAGTTCCTCCTATAAATAATTCCTTCGATATCTCTTTATAAAGTCTTCAATAGTTGCATTATAATATTCCAACCAAACCTTTTCGCATTCCCTTTTTACTTCTAAATCGAATTTTTTATCGAAATGTATTCCTTTATCACTCATATTATGGTGTCTAGGACATAACCAGATCCAGCAACCGTCTTTATCTGAATTTTTTCTATTTCTTCCTTCAAATATATGGTGTTGGTGGAGTGCTATGGTTCGTTTACATTTATAGCACTCCTTTTTATCTTGTAATAATGATTTCTTTAAATATCAGCTCCATACTCTCTTTGTATTTGATTTTCCATTATTCTTATTTGTAATTTAAGAACATTTATTGCTTCTTGATTACTTTTATATATTGCTTCTTTTACGTCTCTTTTAAATCTTTTATCAGCAACTTCAGGAATACCATATACTATTTGTTGTATTAATGTGACTGCCATTCCTTTTTCGCTTCTTAACTTTAATGCTTCTTGTCTTAATGTTATTTTGTAGTCTCTTTCAGCTTCTGCAAATTCAGTACCTGTTTCACGTAGTTTTTTTAAACTTATATTAAGTTCTTGTATTTTTTTCTCTAATTCTTGAAATAGATCCATAATACCTCCTAACCATATACTTTACCTTCTAATAGTGATAATCCCTTAATTCTACTACTAGGATTATTGTTTAAATATTCTACTGATTCTTTACACAATTTAGGTGCTACTATTAATCCATAAGTTTCGTTTTTCCATGGAATAAATCTTTTTTTATTAGTGTTGCTTTCTATTGTTTCTTTTAAATGTTCCATATATCTTGCAATTTGAGATAAAGTTTTTAATGGTGCAACTTTATTTTTTAGTTCGATTACTATATATTGATAACCTAGACAATTATTGATTTTAAATAACATATCTATTATGTCTTTCCTTTCATTAATTGGAACTTGACAACCTATGTATTCAATATCTTCTACACCTTCATATATTTTTTTTAACATATCTATAAATTGTTCTCTTTGATCCCGAAAGTATAATTCCATTTCTTTTTCAGTTTCAAATTCAAACATAATGATTACACCTTCTTCTCCTTTAATAGTTCCCATATATAATGTCTTTGTAATTCTATTAATTTATTTTTTTCTTCTATGATTTTGTATAAACTTGTTGTTTCTTTATTTAATTCTTTTAATATTTTTTCTAATTGCTCTAAATTATTCATTCCCTACATTTCCTTTTATAACTTCAAAATATACTAGTTTTTCATAAGCATGTTTATTATGTGCTATGTCATTCTTCCCTACTTTTTCAAATTTATATATATCAGTTAGAGGATTATATACTGCATAATCAGTTCCTTCTGGCATTTCTAATATTTGCTCTTTTGTTATTTCTTTTCCAACTTCCATATTTATCTCCTCTTTTCCCAACTAAACTTTTCAAATACTGTATCAAAGTAGTCGTCTTCCCACATTAGATTAAACATTTTCTTTTTAACTTTTCCATTGCAATAATCTGATACTGTTTGTCTTGATATAAACAATTTTTCAGCTGCTTTTCTACTACTTCTCCAACTTCTTACTATTTCGTTGTCTTTTATTTCTACAACCCTTTTACTTGCTGCTATATGTCCTGTTTTTTTTCCTAATTCCTTTGGACTTAATATTTCCAAATTACGCCAATGATTATCGAACGCTAATCCGTTTTTGTGATATACTTGTTCGTTATTATTTAATGGTTTGATAAATGCAGAAGCTACTAATCTAGCAGCATTCATACATTTATCGTTTATCTTAACAACATATAAATTATGCTTTTTATATGGTTTTAAGTATCTATAACCTTTTTTATTTCTTTTTCTAAATCTTCCTAGATTAGATACTTCGTATCTTGGATCATATTGTATTTGCTTCCAGGTTTCATACATATACCACTCCTAGAATGGTAAATCATCATCAGTAATCTCAATTTGCTCGAAGTTTGCTTCTGTTTTAATTGAATTACCAAAGTCTTTATAAGGATTTGTCTCTTTTGTCTCTGGTTTTGGTTCAGCTAATACTTCAAAGTCATTTATGAATATAAATGGAAATGTTTTATTCTCGTTAGTATTAAAGCTTAACCACGCTTCTTTTACTTTTATTCTTGTTTTATTATTTATTACTACGTCTCTTTGAAATTTAACTGACATATAACCATTTTCATAACTACCATTTTTATTTTTCTTTGATAGTCTTATGCTATAAAGTTTTCTTCCTTCTATTTCTTTTACAAATACCATTACTATAAAATTTCCTTTAAAATCCATTATTCCACTCCTAACTCTAAAAATTCTTTTATTTCTTTAATTTCTTTTTCTTTGTTCCAGTCTTCTAAATCTTCCTTCTTTTCCAGGAATAATTATGTTTGAGTATTTATTTAATAATTCACTCATTCTTGCTGTTGCTTCATAACCTACAAAGTATTTACCACTTTGAAAGTCTTTAGCAGTCCAATATTTTTTGTTTGGATTATCTAACATTGCTTTTAATATTCTATTGTGTTGTGTCATTTTTCTTCACTTCCTTTATTACTACTTTTATTTCTTTTTTATCTCCGTCACATTCAAAGTCAGTATGTTTATATGTGTCTATTTCTTCTAATGTAAACTTTGAATAATCAAAGTATATTGGTTTCATTATTTCCCTTCTTTCTTTTTATATGTTTCGCCTAATATTCTTACAGCTTCTTCTTTTTCTTTATATGTAAGTTGACTATCTACTTGTTTTCCAAAGTATTCATATAACTTACTACGTTCAAAGTTTTTGTCTATATCTTCTGCTTTCTCAATTGCTTTTTTAAGTTTTAAAGTTGTTTTATTTAGTTCTTGATCTAATTCTTTACTAACTTGTGTAAATCTTTCGTTGCCTTTGTTATCACGTATTATTAAATCTTTGATATTTCCTAAATCATCATAAGTGATTATTTCTACGTTAAATCTAGTCTTTGTTGTATATTTACCTTCTTTATATTCGTAGAATTCGTCTACTTCTTTTCCTTTGTCTTTGTATTTAATATCTTTTCTCGGAAATATGAATATACTAGGTGCTGTATATAGTTCTCTACCTATTCCCCAATTGAAACAAGCTCTTTTGAAACTATCACTTGCTAATCCTTTTTCAGCTTCAGTATTACTTTCAGTTCCTGTGTCTTCTTTTTCAACCCATTGTTTCTTTTCTTCATCCCATATTCCTACGATACAATTGGCGTTATCTCTGACATATCTTTTTTGCCAATTCATACAACCTACTGTTTCATCTAATATGTTTTGATCTACTCTTGCGTCTTTATAAAGTAGTAAAGTACACCAATTCTTTTCTATTTGTGATACTCTACAATCTATTTCTTCAGCTCTTAATTTCCTAAATTTTTGCATTTTTTAATCTCCTTCTTTAATTTGGTATTTTCTTCTTTTAGTTTTAAATTTAATTCTAATAATTCTTGTAATCTATCGTTGAATATATCTTGTTGTTTAATTCTTACTCTTTTCTCCGTGTTTAATTCCAGAACTTTATGTTCTAATTCTTCACATTTAACGTCATACTTTAACTCTAGTGTGTTGTACTTCTTTCTAGTTTTTAAATGTTCGTAGATTTTATCTATCATATTTACACACTCCGAATTGTTGCCATACTGGTATTTGTCTATAATTGTCTTCTATATCTTGTTCTCTATCTTCTATCTTTTCTTCTAATCTATGAACTTCATATTCTAAATCTTCGATAGCAGCTATTAAACTTTCTATCTTTACATAATTTCTTTTTCTTCCATAATCAGTTCCCATTTCATTTTCTACTCTTTCTAATACTTCCTTTGAGTAGTTATCTAATTCAATTCTCATTCTTTTTCATCTCCCTTAATAAATTAATTTTGAATATGTCTTTGTTATCTACAAAAGGCATTCCTTTATATGTATTCTTTTTCTTGTTATGATATTCCATTAATACGTTGCTAGGTTCTATATTCTCTATGCAAATAACGTCTTTGTATGTTGAATATATAATCTTAATATCTCCATATATTTGTCTGAATGTATTGTTTGTGTTTAGTAATAATTCATGTTGTCCTAATTCTTTATTGAATTCTAATTTTTTAAATATGAATTGTTTGTACGCTATCATATTTACTTCTTTTAAACCTCTAACTAACTTTCTACATTGTGTTTCATCTAAATATGTAATGTTTAAATCATTAATTCTTCTAGGTAATATCTTTTTAAAAACTTCTTCTTTATTCATAGTTCTGCACTTCCTAAAAGTTTTAAGTTTGGACTTCCTATTTGGATCAATTCCTTTTCTCTTTCTTTTAATTGGTTGTATTCAGCTATAAACTCTTTTCTATTCCAAGTATTGTCACTACTCATACAAATTATTTGATAACCTATATGATTTACTATGTACGCTGTATAAGGTTTTAAACTTTCTAATGCTTTGTCTTGTCTATATGTTCCATATCTATGAACTACTTTTAACACTTCTTCCCATTCGTCTTCAGCACTTGGAATATCAGAAGTTTGATTATTTGCAATTTCTTTTTTTACTTGTGATATAGTTGGAAAATAATCATATTTGTTAATTATATTTCTTATTGCTTTATTGAATTCTTGCTCTGGTGTATCTTTAAAGAACTCATACCAGGCATTTATCATCATTTGCATTTCTTGTTTTGTATTTTCTTTTAGTGCGTTTTGATAATTAGTTTTCAATAAAGTAATTGCTTTAATTATTGTTTCTTTGTTCGTCATATATTTCTTGCATAGTTTCTAAAAAACTACCTTCTCCCTTCTTGGTTTTGTTAAACCATTTTTCTCTAATAGATTTCCTTAATACTAAATTGAAATTTGTATATTTATTTTTGTTGTTATTACTTTCTACGTATTCGTCTAGTAATTCTATTTGTTTGTTTATAAACTCCTCGCCGAACTCCTCTACTAATCTTGTGTACTCATCATCAGTAAGAGTTATTCTTTTATAAGTTCCATATTTGTGCTTTATATATGTATTTTTATTATTATTAGTATTTATATATTTATTATTAATAGTATTTGTCTCCTGTTTTACCACTTGTGGTTTTATAGGTATTGTGGTTTTAGGTATTGTGGTTTTATCAATTAAATAATTAACTTTTACATACCAACCAACAACTTTTCCTTTATCATCGGTTCTCCTTACGTTTTCTATTAAATTCATTTCTTTTAATTTCTGCTTTGCATTTTGAAGTTTATCAATTCCCCAATGTAAACACTTTTTGCAATATTCATCACTTGCTTTTATTGGATTATGTTTTTGCCATTTAGCTGTTTTGTAATAAAACAAATAAAGTGTTAATACATTCAGATTTTCTTCATTAAATAATCTTTCTATTGTTGTCCTGTTGATAATTAATAATTCATCCGAAATATCTAATAGTTCTAATTCTTCCATTTCTTTCTTAAGTCATCCCTCCTAACTGTTTCTAATTGACATTTCTAATTGAACTAAATAGCTGATTACTACTAGATTTACTCCACAACCGAAGTATGTAAGACTTGGTAAGTGTCCTCCGTTATAGAATGGTGCTAATACAAAGAATGCAAACTCATATAGTAAAAATCCAGTACAAACAACTCCTAATATTAATTCAAATATTCTCATTCCCATTTTTATCTTTTTCATTTTTCTTTACCTCTTTTCTATTGATTTTTTCGAGGTTTTTGGTATAATACACGTGAAACCTCTTAACGTGAGTGTTTTATAAGAGTAATGACGTTGGTGTTTAGTGTGTGTCTTTACTCTTTTTTTGTACCTTAATTCCTGTATATTCTTCGAATAGTTTAGGACTTATGTAGTACGAGTACTTACCACCATTGTTTTTAATTGCTTTTCCAAAAGGTAATAAGTTCCTTTGTAGTCCAATTCTTATGAATTGTTCTGACTTGTGCATTAATCGACTTGCTTCTTTTATTGTTAAGTTCATGTGTGATTTACTCCTTTCTACTCAATACGTGTGATATTAAGTTAAAAAAATATTTAGATCGAATTCTTTAAAAATCTCTTTGAACTTTTTCATAGTTTCAACACTTGGTTTTCTTTCTTCATATTCGAGTTTTTCATACATTGACTTACTAATTCCAACTAACTTTGCCATTTGCTCTATTGTTAGTCCTTTTTTAAGTCGGAATTCTTTAAGTTTCATTTTTCTATCTCCTCCTTACATTCTAATAATAACACACGTTTTGTGTGAAGTCAACTAAAAAATTACTTTTTGAGTGATTTTACACTTTTGTACTCAAAGTGTGTTATTATTCAATTAAGAAAGTTGTTGATTTTATGTTTAATTATAACAAATTTAAAAAATTAAGACTTAATAATAATATGCTTCAAAGCGACGTTGCAAAAAAAATAAACGTGTCTACTTCTGCTATTGGAATGTGGGAACAAGGAAGACGTCAACCTGATAATGAAATTGTAAAAAAAATAGCAAATATTTTTGGTGTGTCTACTGATTACTTGCTCGATAATGATGATTTAAGTAAAGAAGTTGATAAAACTATTATTGATCCTGAACTTAATCAAACATTAAAAACTCTAGCAGAAAATGAATTTGATAGAACTTTATTCAAAAAATATGGAGAATTATCAGAAGAAAAGAAAAAGATAGTTATGTCAGTTATCAATTCTATAATAGATGACGTAGATAAAGAATAATGCTTTACTCTTTAATTAGTGGAGATATTAACCAGGAAGACTATATAAGATATTATGATATTCAAATAATTGAACGTAAACTTCCTAAAAACGTACATGGACTTTGTTTTAATAAACATAATATTAATTTTATAGTGGTTAATTCTTGTCTAGGAGAAAAGAATAAAAAAGAGACTTTATTACACGAGTTCGCTCATATTGAGTTGCACCATTTAGAAAAAGTCTTTTTTAATACAAAAATAAAAGATATAGAAGATGAAGCTGACAATTATATAAAGGAGATACTATGGAATATAAAGTGATAATTGAAGGAATTCCTAACTCTGATAAACTTATGCAACATTTTGCGTTAGATAACAAAATTTTAGACACATATCTTTATTTACGTAGAGATCCTAGAGATAAGTTTGCTGCAATGACTTTAGTAGAACTATGTAATAAAGATATAGAACTCGCTCCATATCTTGATAAAGATAGACCTTTTCCAGCATTTCATTATTTAGCAGAATATTATTTATTTTATGCTAAAGACCAAGATCCAATAAAAGCAATACAATTATGTTTAAAAGGTGCTAGTTATAAATTTGAAGATATAAGATATATATATGAACTAATACCAAAAATTCTTAACTACATTGATAAAGAATATCACGTTAAATTGAACTATATTGTGAAGAAAAATAAATTATATGATGAAGATACTGGAGAAGTAATAAGTAGAATAGAACATTATATTAAGGAGAAAAGCAATGAAACACGCTAATGGTTATGGTTCAGTATCTAAAATGTCTGGTAATAGAAGAAAACCTTTTAGAGTTCAAATACATATAGGTTATAAAGATAATGGTAATCCTATAAGACAAACAATAGGTTATACTGCTACACGTGAAGAAGGTAAAGAACTACTAGCTGAATATCATAATAAACAATTCAACCTAGAACTAGATAATTTATGTTTTGATTTTTTATACCAGGAATGGTTCAAATATAAAGAAAAGCAAAATCTATCAGAAGCACGTTTAAAAAAATACCGTTCTTATAGAAAACATTATAAGATTATTGAGAATAAACCTTTTAATTCTATTACTAAAAACGACTTGCAATTAATAGTAGATCGTTCTAATTGTTCTGGTAAAACTCAAAGAGAAATAATTAACGTGTACCACCAACTATATGAATTTGCTAAATACAACAATGTAAAGGTATTAAATGACGTTTCTAAATTCGTTGTTTATGATAAATTAGTTCCTTCTACTTTGCATAAACCTTTTACTGATGATGAAATAAAACTAATTTGGAAACACGTTGACAATGACATTGCTAAATTAATCCTTATTAATATATATACTGGAATACGTCCTGGAGAATTCTTTAAGATAACTGAAGTTCATGACGATTATTTCATAACAGGTTCTAAAACTGAAGCTGGTAAGAATAGAATTATTCCACTTCATAGAAGTATCAAACAAATATTCGCATATTGCTATCAAAAAGGTGTCATACGTGAATGTTTTAATCAAGATAGTCTATATATACGTGAAAAGAGGTTTTTTACTAATTTGGGCATAAATCATACTCCTTATGACTGTCGACATACTTTTGCTACTTTATGTTCTAGGTATGATTTAGATAAACATATTGTTAAGTTGATTATGGGACACCACATAAGCGATTTAACGGAACGAGTTTACACTCATAAACTGATAGATGAACTTATAGAAGAAGTTAATAAAATATGTGTATAAAATTGTCAAAAAAAGAGATATAAAAACACACGTGTATCACAAATTGCTCTTATATTTTTATATATCAACATACACTTTTTACCCTCATCCGCTCCATATGTAAAAATCGTCGCACCAAGCGATGTTGAGATAAAGCTTAATCCGAAAGAATTAAGTTTTTTTGTGTTTAAAAAAGATGGAAATAAGAAAACTATTATTGATCCTGCTACTGCTCCTATTGTTAAAAGACATAGATAATCCAGAAAATATATCAAATAAGTTTAAATTAGGTATAATTACATCTACGATTAAGACAATATAAAGTTGGCATAATTTCGACCATAAAAAGTTCCTTATTTATAAGGGTTTAGTATGTTTTTACGACCAAGTTTTTTGTTTAATTTTGCAAGTGCAAAATTAGTTTGTCCCTATGAATAACCTAGTATTTATCTAGGTTTGAATAGTTTAAGGGGACAATCTTTTATACTCTTGCTTTTTTGTTATACAAAAAAATAGAAATTATGGTCTAAATACAACCAAAAACAATCAAATAAAAGACCATTGAAAAAATCAATGGCCTATAATCCCATAATTAATTATTTACTTCATTTAAAATATTATTTATCTCATTTTCAAAAAATTGATTATTATCTTTGTTAATATAATTAATATAAATGTAAGTAATTAAGTTTCTAGTTATATCATTATTTATTTGATTAAATAAAGGAATATCCTTATTAAAAGAAAATTTGTAATTACTATCATAATTAGATTCTATAATTTTTTTAAATTCATTTGGAAGTTTATTATATAAACTCAATTCATTTAAAATAATAAAAGTTTCAGTAAAAGCTTCTCTAATTTTTATCTCATTTTCCATTGCTTTTCCTCCATACTCGTTACTTCATCAACAGCATCACTTGGTGATAAATCTCTTGCTCCAGGATAGAATATAAAATTCTTTTTTCAACAACATTTCCATTTTCATCAGTTATTTCATTGTCAACACCTTGGGCAGCCCAACCAGCCCTTTCTTTAAATGCAGAAGATTTTATATATTCTTCCAACTCATGAATGAGTTGAATAAGTTTTATATATTCTAACATTCCAACTTTGCCTTTTACTTGCTTTATATATTCAATATTTTTCATGGCAAAATCGGCAAGATAACCTTCACTAATCATTTCGTCAATATTTTCTTTTGCAGCACTACCAAATAATTGTATTTGTTCTTCATAAGAACAAGAATGAACAAATAACTCTTCATTTAAAGAACGTTGAACTTCTCCGTTTTGAGTCACTATTGTTACATTATCACTTGAAAATCCTTCATCTTTATGACTTTCGTAAAACTCTTCATAGGATTTCAAAAAATGTCGTCCTAATTTATCTAATTTCATGAGGTCAGCATCCCATGTTAAATCACATAAGTATGCTTTACCATCTAAATATACTGCATTATATCCATGTCCCATCGGATCAGATGTACCATTTTCGTACTTTCTTGGACCAGAAACAATAAATACACCTGGTTCTTCTATTTCTTTTGATGAAGAAGATATATAATCACATTTTATATTAAAGCATGCACATACATTTTGCAATATAGTGGCATATCCGGCACACACAGTTAATAATTCTATTTTACCATTACGACTAACTCCTAATAATCCATTTTTTAGATTACGGCAATTACAAGATAATTCCTTATCCTTTTTTCCTTCATCACTTATAGCATAATGATCATATCTAATATTTTTACCTAATATTTTATATATTTGGGCAAATATCAATTTATCTCTATTTGGGTCATCCGCTTTTGGTAATTTAATCATTCGCATTATATTATCGATAACCTTTCTGATATTTTCATATTCTTCAATAGAATAGTATTGTGCATTTTTATCCTTATCATAACCACATTTTATATGGATACCTTTTATATGATTATCATTTTTAATACTTTCTAATTTGTTTAAATCCAAATCGTTTACATTCCCAATAGATATATATAAATCTTTATAATTAGTTAAATAACTTTTATATTTTTCATAATTTTCCAATGAAATTCTACCAAAACGCAATTCTTTATATAAAGCAGTTAGTTCCTCATTACCATGAGAATCAAATCTTAATTTTTTTCTTAATTCTTCTTTACCAAATATATATGTAAAGCCACTTACAGGATCGTTAATTTTATCCAAGCTAACAATTGCTTCATTATCTGACGATAACATTTTGTTATATAAAGATAAATAATCGTAATTAAAACCTGAAATAACAACTCGATTAATACCATAGTTAACTAGTACATCTAACAAATTATTTACATTTAATTTCTTAGAATCTGAACTTAAGGAAAATACTCTTACAAATTCAAGATTAGGGCATTTATCAATTAAAATACATAATTGACTAATAGTATTTTTAATACTATCTAAACTATCTTTTGAATTAAAACTGATATTTATTTTTTTTATTGCTGTTAATTTATTTAGTACATCTTGATTGCTTAAATCTAACTCATCATATTCTGTCAACTCATCATTTTCCATCCATAGTTGATTAAGCAATTTATAATCATTAATAATCATATTAAAACATCCTTCCTAGTTTAAGTGCCACATATATTACCTTACATATATAATTATAACATGAAATAAGATATTTTTTTTAAATTTAATGAGTTTCTTTAAATCCCACTATTGTGGGATTATGTATTGTTAATTTCCTTATTTTATAAGGATTTTTATTGGGACTAAGTGTAGGATTAAATTCTTATCAAATAAAAACTATAAAAATTAATATCCCACTCATTATTTTATCAAAATACATTTTCAAGTTATTTACTCTTTTCCTATAATATGATATATTTAGTATGTAATTGAGTTTTATCTAGTTACATTTGTAGTAAAATGTTTCTCAAACGAGATACACAATTGCTCCATTTGAATTTAACTAGTCATTTGACTAGTTTTTTTATTGTTTTATATATATTTGATTGTTATAATTATATAAGAGTAAAATAGTATTAGCGGTGATATAGAGTGAAACATAATTCAAATATTTTAGGAATACTATATTTTTTTATTCATTTTATAATTGAGGTTACCTCTTTCTATATTGTTTGTACTTATACAGATAACAATCTTGTATGGATGCTTGCACTGATGTATGATTTTTTTGCTTTTGTACCTCAAGGAATATTTGGATACTTAAAAGATAAAGGAATTAAGATTAATTTTGCTATTACTGGATTGATTTTATCTACTTTATCTTTGTTATTCTTGTATTTTAATTTAAATGCATTATTAGTCATATTATTTCTATCTATAGGTAATTGTATGATACATATTCAAGGAGCAGAAACAACACTGAGATCATCTAAAGGTAAAATGGCTCCAAGTGCAATTTTTGTGGCTGGTGGTTCTTTTGGAGTTATTACTGGAAAATTACTCGCAATGTATAAAGTTCCTATTCCATTTATAATTATAATTAATCTATTGATGTTAATTCCAATAACTATTTGTAATAAATATAATCATCTACTTGATGATAAAAATTTAGAAAAATATAACTTTTCTAATAAAAATATTAATTTTAAAATTATTATTACATTATCTGTACTTGTGGTTATTGTTAGAGCTTATATGGGATATGGAATACCTACAACATGGAATAAAACACTGATTCAAACAATTTTATTGTATTGTTCTATGGGAATAGGTAAAGCACTTGGTGGTATACTTATTGACTCAATAGGAATAAGAAGAACTGCTTTATTAAGTACAATTGGAGCATTGCCATTTCTACTATTTGGTAATAATCTTATGACAATTTCATTAATTGGAATAATGATGTTTAGTATGACTATGGCTGTAACTTTAGGGTTAATTGTTTCAGAATTAAAAAAATACCCTGGAGTTGCATTTGGTTTTACTACTTTAGGATTATTCTTAGGTACTCTACCAGTATTTGTTTTTAGAATAAATTCAATATTGATAAACTGTTTAATCGTTACTATCTTGACATTTACAAGTATAATAGTTTTAAGTGTAATATGTAGAAAGGAGAAATTATAATATGAATATATCAAATATTTTTCAAATTTTAGATGTGTGGACACCATCACCAGCTGAAGATGTTTTCTTATTATTAATAGGATTAATTATTTATGCAGCACCAGTTATACTAATTGTAGTTGTAATTTTTGCAATAAGTAAGTCTAAAAAGAATAATAAAACTGCCCAAAACAATAATCTAAATCAATCAACTGAAGTTGTTAATCAACAGAATGATAATATCAATCAACCAACTGAAGTTATTAATCAACAAAATGATAATACTAATCAACAAAATAATAATACAAATGACAGCAATAACTAATATTCTATTTTTAATGTTACGTAATTTGTTATTGACTATTATTATTGAATTAGCAATAGCAATATTACTAGGAATTAGAGAAAAAAAAGATATTTTAAATATAATTGTTATTAATTGTATTACAAATCCTATATTAAATTATATTATGATGGTTGTTTTGTATTTAACATCTAATAATTTAATAATATATTCTCTTCTTTTTCTTTTTGAAATAATTGTTATAATTATAGAATATTTATTCTATAGAAAAAAATTACTTTTTAAAAATATAAACTTATTGTTGCTAAGTATTATATTGAATATATCTTCTGTTATAGTTGGTTTTATTATTCTATTATAGTTGTTTTAACTTAATATATATTTTACTAGTCATTTGACTAGTTTTTTTGTTATATATTTTGAATTAGATAAATCATTGAAAAGAATATAATAAAGTAATATACTTATAATATGGGAGGAAGGATATGGAAAATAATATTAAAGATGGGCAAAAGAAATTAATTCAAGACTTTAATGCTTTAGGATGGTTACAAATTATTTTTGTTGTATTATTAGTATTAGTAGCAATTTTTGCTAAAGATAGCGTAGTACTAGCTACAACAGTATTATTTATAGTTGTTAAATTATTAGTAGCATTCTTAATGTTTAAAGGAAAGAAATATGCTTTAGAAGGAAACAAAACTGCTCATACCTATGGTGTTATTACTGGAATACTATTAATTCTATGTTTTGATGTACTTGATATTATCTTAGGAATATTAATATTAGTTGATTCTAGTAGTTATAACAAAGCTATATCTGAGAAATAAAAAAGATAGGAATTGTTCCTATCTTTTTTTATTTACTGTAATCTCTTTCTCCAAATATTAATGTTCCTACTCTAATGTAATTTGATCCTTCTTCTAAAGCTATTTTATAATCATTACTCATTCCCATTGATAATAATTGTAAATTATATGTTTCTTTTAATTTTTTCATTTCTTTAAAATATATTCTTGTATCTTCATTATTTTCTTTATATGGAGCTACACACATTAGACCTAATACATTTAAATTAGTTAATTCTTTTATTTCTTTTAAGAAAGATTCTAAATCTACTGGGTTTAATCCAAATTTAGATTCTTCATTTCCTATATTTATTTCTATTAAGATATTTACTTTAATATCTTTTTTTATAGCTTGTTTATTTATTTCTTTAGCTAGTTTAATACTATCTACTGAGTGAATCATATAAACTTTATCAATAATATCTTTTACTTTGTTTGTTTGTAAATGACCTATCATATGCCATTTTATATCTTTTGGTAATACATCTATTTTTGATAGTAATTCTTGTACTTTGTTTTCTCCAAAGTCTCTTATTCCTAAGTCATATACTTTTTGTATTTCTTCTATAGGTTTTGTTTTACTAACTGCGATTAATGTAGCTCCTACTCTACTACATTCTTCTTGTATTAATAATACTTCATCTTTCAATATATCACCTCTTATTATTTATTATATCAAAAGATTCATTTATTAAATTAATTATTTCTTTATCTGAAATAGTATCATTTAATATAATAGAAATCCATTCTTTTTTATTCATATGATATGCTTGATAATAACCTTTTTTATTAATTAAATCAGTTATTTTATTATTATCTATTTTTACATTTATTATTTCTACTTCTCCAGTACCATTATCTATTTTAGATAAATCTATATTAGCAATCAAAGCATACCATTTATTATTCTTTTTATTTCTAAATATTCCAAATCCTGGGAATTTAGACCATAAGAATTCTGGATAATCATTATACTCATTAATAATATAATTTGTTAATCTATTAGCTTGTTTACTAATAAAGAATTCTTTACTATAGCAATTGTTTCTTATATCTATTAGTATTTTTTTGTATGATTCTTTTACTTTATTTATAAAAGGACCTGTATTCTCTAATCTAATATTAGTATATTCTTCATTTAGATCTATATCTATTACTTTTCCTTTTACTAGTCCTTTTGAATTAACTTGAATGATTGCTTTAAAGTCATTTAAGAATATTTTTTCATAGATATAATTATCATCTTTTTGAATAAATCCATATTCTAATAATTTATTTGTATTAACATGACATCTTTTAAATACATCTTGTTCTATATTCATAGTATCACTCCAATGAAATTATAACATAAAAAAAAGAAACTAATGTTTCTTTTACTCAAATCTAACTTTTATATTATCTTTTGATAAGTCTTCTAAATTATTAATATGACCTATTTTAGTATATGAATAAGATGTATCAAATGATTTATAGAATAATACTAAACAGTTATCTCCAAATAACATTATATCTCCTTTATTTATATGTTTTGGATCATAAGAATTAGTTGGTAGAGATTTATCTAAATATACATATTTTTCATTACCATTTAATTCATTCATTTTATATTCTTGTGGTAATAATTTTACTAATTCTTTTATTGTATCATTTTCTTCTAAATCTACTTGATATTCATTATTATTAATTATTATTTTCATAGTTATTTCTTCCATATTATTGTTTTCCTTTATATTAGTTTTTTCTTCTACTTTTTTATTACATCCTACTACTAATAATATTATTAATGATAGAATTAATATCTTTTTTATACTATTCATTTTGTCTCCTCTATATAAACTCTTGGTACTCTTTTAGATATAGAACATATTATTTCATAGGGAATAGTATCTAAGTATTTAGATATTTCTTTTATATGGTTTATATCTTTTATAATAGTTACTTTATCTCCTACTTTGATAGTGTTATCTACTTTTACAAATAACATGTCCATACATATATTACCTACTATTTTATATTCTTTATCATTTATATAAATATTTCTTCCAGTATTTTTTCTTATTATACCATCAGCATAACCTATTGGTACTACAGCTATTAATTCTTCACCATTAACTTTATATTCTCCATTGTAACCTACTGTTTCATTATATACTTTGTTTATTTGTATTACTTTACTATATAGACTAAATGTAGATTTAAAACTTATATCTTTATAATCTACTAATCCATACATTGAGATACCTAGTCTACATCCATTTACATAATCTTTTTTCTTATAATACTCAGTTGTTTCACTAGCACCTATATGTACTATTGGTATTTCATTTAGATTAATATCTTTTGTTAGATCTTCAAACTTATTAAATTGTTTTATAGTTGTTTCTTCATTAGTAGCATTATATATATGGGTATATATTCCTTCTAGAATTAAGTTTTTATCTTTTATCAATTTATAAGTTTCATTTAACTCATTTATATTATTTATACCTAGTCTATTCATACCAGTATTTAATTTTATATGTACTTTTAAATTAGATAAGTTAATTCTTTTTAAGTATTCTAAATTACTTATAGTTATAGTTATATTATTATCTATACATATTGGTAAATCTTCTATATCAATAATACCTAAACATAGAATAGGTATATCTTTAATATCTTTTCTTATGATTAATGCTTCATCTAATGTCGCTACTGCTAGATAGTTGACTCCTCCTGAGATGATAGTTTCAACTACTTTATTATCATAATGACCATAACTATCTGCTTTTACTACTCCAATATAATATTTATATTCATTATATCTATTAACTAATTGTTTTACATTATACTTAATATTAGATAAATTTATTTCTACATATGTTTTTCTATACATTTATTTCTCCTTTTATAAAAAGACATCAAGATGTCTTTTTATTTTGTAATTAATTTTTTTTCAAAATTACCATTTACTTTTACAGTTTCATTTTTTATTAAGAAAGCATCTTCTGATATTTCTTTTAAATTTCTTTCTAATAGTAATAATTCATATCTTGATAATACTACATAACAGATATAGGTTTTATCATTTTTATATAGTCCTACTCCTTCCCATGTAGTAGCATCTCTATTAATTTCATTTTTTATATAGTCTGTTATTACTGTTGGTTTTTCTTTTGTAAATATCATAGCTGAAGTACAAACATTTTGATCATGAGTACGTTCTTGAACAAACATTAATACTCCTGCATAAACAATTGAATATACCATTATATCAATACTTCTTATTATTCCACAGGTAATAAATACTAATAAATTACAAATGAATCCTACTTTTCCTACTGAAAGATTTCTATTCTTTGAAGCTAGTGCTATACCTATAATATCTGTTCCTCCACCTGATGCTTGTGATGATAGGATAAATCCTGATCCAATACCTGCGATTATTCCTCCTAAAACTACATTTGTTATTGTTTCATCTAGAGCTAAAGAATAATTAGTAGGAATAATTGATAAGAATATTGTTTGTAATAATACACAATATAATGTTCTTACAAAGAATGTTTTACTTACTTTATTATATGCATATATTAGAAGTGGTATATTTATTATTAAGTTTATTATTCCTGAGAAATCAAATGTTGTATGTAAGTTAAATACTTGTAAGATTATTGATCTAATTATTTCTGATGCTCCTAAAACCCCTCCATTATATAGACCTTTAGGTACTATAAAAATATTAAGTGCAAATGCAAATAAAAATGTACCTAATAGAGCTTTAAAGAAATCAATTTTTTTCCAATTAAACAACTCACTCATTTTTATTCTCCTATATACATATATTTTAACATATTATAAAAAAATGTAAACATAATAAAAAGTTCTTATAACTTAAGAACTTTTCCTTTACTTTTTTCTTTTACTTCATCTTCTAAAATATTATTTCCATCTTTTGTTTTTACTATAATATTTCCTTCATCATCAGCTGTTCCATATAAATATGTCTTTCCTGTTTCTTCATCAGCATATTGATCATCCATAGTTAAAACTGTCTTTTTAACTATTTTTTTAAATACTTTCTCAATACTATTTTTAACTCCTCTTCCTCCAGTACCTTCATCATATGCTTTAGAAGCAATTGATTCTACAAATTTATCATCATTATAGAATACTATATCATCTTCTTCTAATAGTTTTATTTCTCTAGTTAATGGTGAGGCTTTTGATGTAGTTATAATATCTTTTAAAGTATCTTTTGTTAATCTATGTAGAGGAGCAATTATAAATCTACCTGTAAATTCAGGTCCCATTTTACCTTTAGTTGCTAAATCTTCATGAGAAATATCTATACTATTAATCTTATCTTTCTTTTCTTTTTCAATTTCTTCTTTAGTTTTTACTACTCCATTAAATCCCATAGTTGGTTTTTCTGTTTTACTATTTATTAATTCATCATATACTTCTGGGAATGCTCCACAAGCAAATACTGTTAAATTAGTAGTATCAAATATTACTTGTCTTTTCTTATTATTTAGAACATATTCTACTTTATATTGTTGTCCTTCAACAAATCTTAGTAATTGGTTAATAACTCCTTTACCACCAACATCTCCATTGTCTTTTGTTCCTTTTTTATCTACTTCATCAAATACAACTATTCCATGTTCAGCAATAAATTTATTACCATCAGCTTTAACCATTAATTGAGATAAACAATCTTCTACATTATCTCCTACATATCCTGTAGTTGATAAAGAGTTAGCATCTACATGGACTAATGGTTTTTCTTTTAAGAAAGCTCCTATAGTATCAGCTATCATTGATTTACCAGAACCTGTTGGTCCTACAAAAATACAATTAGTTTTACTTTCTCCATCTTTTAATCTAGCATTTTTATAAATTACATAACAAGCTGTTTCTATAGCTTCTTCTTGTCCTATTACTTTAGACATTAAATCTTTATATAATTCTCTTATTTTTTCTTTTGAAATATTAGTAACTGCTTCTTCTTTAGCAAAAGCTTCTTCTATTTCTTTCATTTGTTGTTGTTTTAATAATTCTTCTGCTATTTCTTTTTTATCTTCTTCTGATAATAAATCTTCTTTTTGTTCTTCCTCTTCTTCATGTGCTTGATCTATAATCATATTTTCTATATTTTCTTTATATACATCTAAAGCTTCAACAAATTGATTTATTTGTTCCATATCTCCTGTACTTAATACTTCTTTTACATTCTCAAGAGGTATAACTATGTCTCCTCCTGTATAAGCTATTGTAAACATATCTTCTTCTAATAATTTATCTTTATTCATAGTAGATATTGTTAACATACCATCCATATCTACATATCCTAGTACAAAACTATTTTCTATTAAATCATTATAAAAATCATAGATTTCTTTTTCTGTTTCTATATTGTATTGTTCTAATAATTCTTCTTTTGTTAAATCTAAGAAATAACCTTCATCAAATTCTTTATTTTTAACCATTATATCTTCTATAGAATGATATTCTCTAGCATTATCATTATAAAAGATATCATCACTTATAAAACCTTGTTGTATTTCTAATGGTTTATAAATATAGATATCACTTCCAAATGAATCTTTACCTAAAGGAAATTTTTTTACTATAACTGTATAAACATCATCTTTTTCCATAGTGCCTCCTAAATATAATTTATATAGTATTATATTTTTTATTATTTTACAAGGAATTATAATTAATTTTTATTATTTCTATTAGTAGTTTTTATGTTATTATATAAGTAAGTGGGTGGTTTTATGATTAAGAAGATTTTAAATAAAAAGAATAATAATGTAATTATAATTACATTACTTGTGGGTTTTATAATACATATTCCTTTAATTACTTCTAAGATTATTACTGCAGATGTACTTTTAAATAACTATTATTATAATAGTTATATTAATGAACTTTCGATGGGAAGATTTGGTTTATATATAATGGGATTAGTTAAATCATTCTTAGTATTTCCTGAGATTAGTTTATTATTCTCTTTAATACTCATTGCGATATTAAATATTTATATTATAGATTTCTTTGATATTAAGAGTAATTTCTATAAAATATTACTTTCAATACTAATAGTAGTTAATCCTATTACTAGTGCAATACTTTTATCAAGTCACTATTCTATAGCAATTATTCTATCTATATTTTTATCATTTTATTCTTTATATTATATTTTTAATAGTAAGTATAAATATAAACATATAGTTTCTGGAGTACTTTTATTTATCTGTTTAACTATATTTCAACCTAGTATAAGTGTATATCTATCTATGTTAGTTCTATACTCTATTAAATTAATATTAAAGAAGAAAATTAAATATAAAGAATTATTATTTAACTTTTTAACATTAATTATACCTTTAATCATATATATAGGTATTATTACTTTATTAGCTTTAATTGTTAAGACTAATTATTCTATGTTAATTAGTAGTGCTACATTTATTGATCTAGGTAAAAACTTTATACGTTGTTATACTAATTTCTTTAATTATTATTTTGGTAATAGTATAGTTAAAAATACTTATTTATATACTTATATCATTAATATAATACTATTTATTATTATGATACTAGGTATTGTTAAAAGTAGTATTAAAGCTAAATTAGATACTAAAAATATAATTATTATGATCTTATTAATATTATCATTACCATTAGTATTTAATATTACTTTATTATATTCTAGTGAAGTTAATTTCAATTTATTACTTGCGGGTAGTTATTTATTATTAATACCATTTATTATTAGTTTAGATAATTATAATTATTCATTTATATTCATAGTACTATGTATGTTATTATTATTTAGAAATTATATTATTCAAGATAGAGCAACTTATTATACATTAGAAAATACTTATAATAAGACATATGCGATACTTAGTGAAATACATAGTAAAAATACTAAGAATAGACCTCTTATGATTACTGGTAATTTAACTAGTAATAAGACTATTAATATTATTGTTAGGTTAAATTATGGATTTGTTGCGAATGATGAATTAATAAAAGATGATTATAAGAATAGAAGTATTGGTATTACTAAGTTCTATAATTATTACTTAGGATTAGATGTAAAATATGTTAGTGAAAAGAAATATAATAAGATACTTGATTCTAATAAATATAAGAAGATGAAGAAATATCAAGTTATTGAAGATACATTTGTTGTTAAATTAAAATAGTACTTAATTGTACTATTTTTTTTATAAAAAAAAGACTTATAAATTATAAGTCAATTTTTACATCTTCTTTCTTGATATCATCTGCTTCAAAGAATTCTTTTTTACTTAATCCTTTCATTCCAGCAACTATAGAAGTTGGGAAACTAACAATCATTTGATTAAGCATAGATACATTAGCATTAAACATTCTACGAGATGCTTGAATATGTTCTTCTACATCTACTATTGTTTTTTGTAATGTATTATAATTCTCACTAGATTTTAATTCTGGATAAGCTTCTGCTAAAACATTAATTTGTCCTTGCATAGCATCCATCTTCTTAGATGCATCTTGTTTTTCTTGTACAGACATACCTTTTCTTAAATTAATAACTTCAAAGATAGTTTCTTTTTCATGTTTAGCATAACCTTTAACTACATCTACCATTTTAGTTAAAGCATCGTATCTTTTAGTTAAAGCAACATCTATATCACTATCAGCTTCATCTATTTTAACTACTGCTCGATTTAATTTGTTAGAAGTTCCAATAAACCATCCTAATATTATTACGATGACTACTGCTACTACAATTAAGATTATTATAGTACTTGTTGACATTCTGTCACCTCCTTTCAATGTTTTAATTATTATTTAAATATATCATTATCTAAATCTAATGTATCTATTATTTGAGTTATTACACTTATTTCTTTACTTGTTTTAGCTATTTCTTCATCTATATCATTAAATGGATCACATTCAAAAATATCTTTATTATTATAAATAGCTATATTTAACTTATTGTCTATAAAACTAAATGATATTTTTCCTTCTACTTCTTTTTTTATTGCTTTTAATTTATTCATAAATGTAGGAGTTAATATGTAATAAGCAAGATGTTTATCATTTGTACTTACTGTAAATGATCTATTGAATTCTTGATCTTCCATCTCTAAATAATCTTTAGGTTTTTTATTATATAAAATATTATTTTCTGTTACTATTAAAGTTCCACTAAATCTTTTATTAAATTCAAAGATATATACTTGTCCAAAGAAATCATTTACATATGCACTAGTATGTTCTAAATCTACTTCATGTTGTGTAGTTACATCGCTTCCTTCAAAGGAAACTCCTTTATATATTCCTTTATGATAATCAGTAGAATAAAATGATTCTCCCATTTCTACAATCATGCTATTTTTTACTTTACTTCTTGGCAAACCTTGTCTAGGAAATAATTCTACTTCTTGAAATATATCACTTAATACTTTTTTATATATTAATTCTTTATATTGTTTTCTATATTGATAATAATCTTTAACTCTATAATGTCTATCTCTATATAAGAAAAATAAGAGTATAGCTGAAAATACTATTGGGGTCAATGTATGAATATATATCTTTGTTACATCGAATAAATCACCAATACCATTAAATTCAAATAAGTTAGTTATATGTTCATATTTCCATAAATAATAACCTAATCCTAATGAATATAATATTGATAGAATAATCAATGTTATTGTAACAATAATCATTTCTTTTTTTCTTGTTTTAAAATGAGTTTTTATCATTACTTGTCTTAATTCTTCTAATTCTTTCATATATCTCCTATTTAAATAAATCATTATCTAGATGTAGAATATCTACGAATTGTAATATTGCATTTATTTCATTCTTTGTAGTAACAGTATCTCTTTCGATATCTACTTTTTTTCTTAAACGTGGTTCAAATAAATCTTTACCATTGTATACTCCTACATGTAATAAATTATCTTTAAAACAGAATAATAAATCTCCTTTTATTTGACTATTTATACTTTTAATTCTTTCCATAGTTTGTGGAGTTAATACATAGAATACACTATGAGCATCTGTTCCGAATACTTTGAATTGTTTATTAAATTCTTGATCTTCCATTTCAATCTTTTCATCTTTTTCTTTTTTAGAGAATAATCCTCCTTGACGTTTAGAATAATGAAATGATTTTTCACACACTTGGAATGATCCTTTAAATTGTTTATTAAATTCAAATATATACCATTGTCCATCAAAATACGTTGTAGTATGAGTATCTCCATCACTATCAGTATATTCATATTGAATAGTAACATCACTACATTGAAATTGGATATCTTTATATTTACCATAGAAATAATCATTTGAATAATAAATGTTACCCATCATCATCATATCAGTATTAGCAATTACAGACTCTGGGATACCTTTTTCCATATCAAAATGAATATCTGTAAATATAGTTTTTAATGTAGCGACTACTACTTTATCTTTATAAGCTTTTATAAATTGAGTTTTTTCTTTAATAACATTACATATTATCACTATGATTGCGGTTGCGAAAAATGCTCCAAATAATGGTAATGTTATATCACCAGTTTTTTGGAAAACAAGAAATCCTATTGTTAAATATATGATTATTCCTATTACAATAATCATATTTTGTTTTTTTACTGCTTTTACTCTTAAATTTTCTAACTCTTGTTGTATTTGATCACTAGTTTGTGTTTGAACTTGTTGTGGGGGTACTGCTTGTGCTTGTTGTACTGGTTGTTGAACTTGTTGTACCGGTTGAGCTTGTTGTACAGGCACTTGTTGTGGCATTGGTTGTGTTGGTTGAACAGGTACTTGTTGATTACCAGTTACTCCATTTAAGTTTTGATTATTATTCATATTATCACCTAATAATAGTTTATCTAATTATTTAGTTATTTTAAATAACTTAATTATTTTATTATGTCAAAGTATGTTAAATTTACGACTTTTTCTAAATCTTTTGGATTTAATTCTACTTGATAACCTATTTTTCCTCCACTAAATATTATTGTATCTTGTTCTAAAGCAGTATTATGAATTACTGTTTTAAATTGTTTTTTCATTCCTATTGGAGAACATCCTCCATGAATATATCCTGTTAATGGTAATAATTCTTTTTGAGGAATCATATCAATAGATTTTTCATTTACTGATTTAGCACATTTTTTTAGATCTAATTCTTCAGCAACAGGAATCATGAATACATAATATTTTTTTGATTTAGATACAGTTACTAAAGTTTTATAAACATGTTTTTCATCTTGATTTAATACATTTGCGACTTCTACTCCTGATATAGCTTCTGTATCTCCATAGAAATATTCTTTATAATTTATTTTCTTTTGATCTAATATTCTCATTACATTAGTCTTTTCCATAATTACTCCTTTTAAATATTATTTTACTTTGTACTAGATAACTTATAAAAAATAGAATTATTTCTGTTAATACTTTAGCTATAAATGGATTAATAAAGATACTTAGTAATTTTAATATAGTAGTATTTAATACTATTATGAATAGTGCTAGTACAATATATTTTATTAAAGATGAGTAAATACTATTTTTATTCTTAAATACTAAGTTTCTATTTATTGAATAGTTTACTGTAGCAGATATAATTCTTGCGATTACATTAGATATTATTACATTGTTTATTGTTAATAAGAAGATTGAGAATAAACAGTAATCTATTAAGAATGAGATTATTCCTGATAATGAGAATTTAAATATCTCTTTGTATACTCTATATGAATCTTTAATTGTATTAAAATGAGATTTAGAGTTTTTATCTATATAGATAGTTTCTATTTCTATTTCTGATATTTTAATATTATTATTTTTTGCATTTAATAGAATATTCATTTCATATTCAAATCTATTACCTTCTGTTTGTAAATGATAATCTAATACGTCTTTAGTAAATGCTCTTAGACCTGTTTGAGTATCATAGATATCTTGTCCTGATATTAATCTAAATATAAATCTAGTAATAGCATTACCTAGTTTACTTCTTAGAGGGGTTTTTTCATTTCTAATTCTTTTTCCTAATACTAATTCTTTAGGATGTTTTTCTATATATTTACATAGTTTAGTAGCATCTTTTACAGTATGTTGTCCATCTGAATCCATTGTTACTACTATATAATCATCAAAGTGTTCTTTTATATACTTTAATCCTGTTTTTAGAGCGTATCCTTTACCTTGATTTTTATTATAAGAAATTACTTTAGTATTACATGCATCAAAAAACTTATTATATGAATCATCTGATCCATCATTTACTACTATTATTTCAAATTTTTTCTTTTTTAATTCTTTAACTACTTTTTCTAAGTTTTCATCTGGTTCATATGCAGGTATTAAAGCTATATATTTCATATTAATTACCTCTCTTTATAATTGGTATAAAGTTTGTTGCGAAACCTTTATCTTTTCTTTTTATATAGAAGAATCCAAATATATTAAATATTATGGCTCCTATTAGATTTACAAATAAATCTTCCATAGTATCATTTAAACCTATATCTAAGTAACCATCTTTTATAATTGTAGTTTTACCATTATGTTCAATTATTGTTTTATTTATATCTTCTATTGTGATAGGAATATTTTCTTTATTCTTATCTAGAGTTACTGAAGATATTTTAGTTACTATTTCATCTTTTTGCATATCTCCATTTAATAATCTATCATGACCGTATTCAAAGAATTCCCATACTACTCCTACTGTCATAGAAAAACAAAATGCTACTAAACAGACATATATTGGAGATAAATTAATATCAGTAATATTATTATTTAATAAGTTAATTAATGAGAAGCCTACTCCTGCACATAGAAATCCATTTAATGTATGAAGCATTAAATCCCAATGAGGAAATATTATATAAAACCTATTAATCTCTCCTAATATAGCATGAGCATATATAAATAAATATATTATTATTTCTAAAGTAGTTGGTAATTCTATATGAAGTTTTTTATCTAAAAATGTAGGTACTGTAAATAATAATAAAGTAAAAATACATAGAATAGCATTATCATAATTACCTTTTAATACTTGAAAGACAATAGTACCTATAATTAAAATTCTTAATACTATGAATGTTATAAATACTTTTTTATCTGTTCTGTGAAATTTTTTTCTCATATTATTAAACATATTAATCACCTATTTTTATTATAACAAAAAAAGTATTATTAATAATACTTTTTTATAATTCAAATTGTGAATTGTATAAATCATAATAGAAGCCTTTTTTATTCATTAATTCTTCATGAGTACCTTGTTCAATGATATTACCTTCATTCATTACTAAGATTAGATCAGAATTTTTTATTGTACTTAATCTATGAGCTATTATGAATGAGGTTTTTCCTTTTATTAATTTATCCATTGCTTTTTGTACTAATTCTTCTGTTCTAGTATCTACATTAGATGTAGCTTCATCTAGAATTAAGAATGGAGAATTTTTAATCATACCACGTGCTATGGTTAATAATTGTTTTTCTCCTGAACTTATATTTTCTTGATCTCCTACTTTTGATTTTAATCCACCAGGTAAAGTCTTAATAAAGTGATCTATTCCTACTGTTTGACAAGCTTTCCATATTTCTTCTTCTGAAGCTTTATTATTATATTTAATATTTTCTTCTATTGTTCCATCAAATAACCATGTATCTTGTAATACCATTACAAATAGATCATGAATATTTTCTCTTGTTAAATCTTTTGTAGAAATACCATCTATTAAGATTTCTCCATCATCGATATCATAGAATTTCATAAGAAGATTTACCATAGTAGTTTTTCCTGCTCCTGTTGGACCAACTATAGCTACTTTTTGTCCTTCTTTAATATTAGCAGAGAAATTCTTTATGATAGGTCTCTCTTTATCATAAGAGAATTTTACATTATGGAATTCTATATTACCTTTAATATCATCAATATTTAATTTCTTTTCTATACCTGATTCATCATTTTGTTCTTTTTCATTAGTGAATGAGAATACTCTTTCTGCTGCTGCAGCTACTGATTGCATTGATGTTGCTGCTTGAGCTATTTGATTAAGTGGATTAGTAAACATTCTAATATAAATCATAAATGCTACTATAACTCCAAATGAGATTATATCATTCATTGTAAGTAGAGCTCCTACTACACATACAGCAACATATCCTAAGTTACCAACAAATCCCATAAATGGAGGCATTATTCCTGATAAGAATTGACTCATTCTACTACATTTAAATAAATCATGATTTAGTTTATCAAAATTCTTATTTGTCTCTTTTTCTCCATTATAAGTATAAACTACATTATGACCACTATATATTTCTTCTATATAACCATTTAGTGCTCCTAGTTTTTCTTGTCTTTCTACAAAATATTTTTGTGATTTAGATAGAATTATTGCCATAAATGCAAAACCTAATAATGAAGCAACTATTCCAGTTATAGCCATTATCCAGTTAGTATAAAACATCATTATAATAGAACCTAAAAATAGAGTTACTGATGTTATTAAGGTTGCTAGAGACTGATTTAGATTCATACCAATTGAGTCTACATCATTTGTTACTCTTGATAAGATATCTCCTGCTTCGTGATTATCAAAATACTTTAATGGTAAAGTATTAATTTTATCAGTTATTTTCTTTCTTAAATCTTTTGAATAATTATTAGTAACATATGCCATAATAATTTGTTCAAAATAAGCAAATAATGAACTTACTATGTAAAGAATTGCTAGTAAAAGTGATATTTGTTTTACTTTTTGCATATTCATTGTAGGTTTTATTTTGTCATATATACTTTTTGGTAGTTTGTCCATTGCTTTAAATAATTCTTCTGTTTTAGCATTAGGATCTATTGATGCCATTATTTCTTGCATCTTTTGTTTATCTTCTAATGGTATTTCATCAGAATACATTATTTCTTCTACTACTGTTTCTGAAATATTTGGTTTTAATCCTTCAGTAATATAATCTGTTAAATCAGATAATTTATTTGGAGCAATTAGTGCTATTATAGCTGAAAGAAATGCTAAAAGTAGTGCAATTACTATTAAAGCATACCATCTTTTTAAAGATGTAAATAATTTTTTCATTGATCCTTTAAAGTCTTTTGACTTTTCTATTCTACTTCCAGGTCTAGGCATTTTCCAACTCCCCTTCCGATAATTGTGATAGTGCTATTTCTTTATAAACTTCACAATTTTTTAATAGTTCTTTGTGAGTACCAATACCTACACATTTTCCTTTATCTAAAACTATAATTTTATCTGCATTTAGAATAGTACCTATCCTTTGAGCTACTATTAACATAGTTGCATCTTTAGTATATTGTTTTAATTCTTTTCTTAGTTTTGAATCTGTTTGATAATCAAGTGCTGAGAAAGAATCATCAAATATATATATTTCTGGATCTCTAGCAATGACTCTTGCGATAGATAATCTTTGTTTTTGTCCTCCAGAAACATTAGTTCCTCCTCTAGCTATATGAGAATCTATTTCTTTAGGCATTTCTTTAATAAACTCTTTTGCCTGTGCTACTTGTACTGATTCCATTACTTTTTGAAGAGTTGGTTTTTCTTTACCATTATCTCCAAATGATACATTTTCTTTAATAGAACCTGTAAACATAAATGCTTTTTGAGGTACATATCCAATAATATTGTGTAGTGTTTCTAAGTTATAATCTTTTACATTTTTTCCATCTACTAGGATTTCTCCTTTAGTAGTATCATAAAATCTAGGTATTAAATTTATTAAAGAAGATTTACCTGATCCAGTTGATCCTATGAATGCGACTGTTTCTCCTTTTTTAACTTTAAATGAAATATCTTTTAATAAGTATTCATCAGCATCTGGATACTTGAAAGATACATCTTTAAATTCAATAGTACCTATTTCATTTTTATCATTTATAGTTAATTCTCCATCTATTATATCTATATTAGAATCTAATACTTCATTTATACGATTAGCTGATACTTGAGCTCTTGGTAAGATCATAAATATCATTGATAGCATTAAGAATGACATTATTACTTGCATACCATATGAAGTAAATACAACCATATCACTAAATAAAGTTATTTTGTCTACCATAGAAGCTTTTACTATTAATAGTGCTCCTATGAAATATATTCCTAATGTTAAGAAATGCATTACAAAGTTCATTACTGGAGACATAAAAGCAAAACATCTTTGAATGAATAAATGTGTTCTTGTTAATTTATCATTTGTTTTTTCAAATTTATTTTGATGAAATTTTTCAGCATTGAATGCTCTTATTACTCTTACACCTATAATATTATCTCTAGTTAGATTATTAACATCATCTGTTAATTTTTGTACTTTCTTAAATCTTGGTGTTACAAAGTACATTATTGTAAATATAGTAATCAATAATATAATTACTCCTGCTCCTACAATAGCACTTAATTGATAAGATTTATTAATTATCTTAGTTACAGCCCATATAGCCATAATTGGTGCTTTTATTAGAGCTTGTAGTCCCATTGCGATTAACATCTCTATTTGAGTTACATCATTAGTAGTTCTTGTTATTAAACTTGATGTAGATAATTTCTTTATATTAGCTACATCTAATTTTTGTACTTTTTTAAATAGTTGTTCTCTTAATTTTAATGAGAAACTAGCAGATAATCCTGATACTAAATAACCTATTAAAATAGCTGATGCCATAGATGAGAATGCACATGCTAACATGTATCCTCCTTGTTCTAATATTTCACTCATTTTAGAACCATCAGTTTGAATAAGTTTTGTTATTTCAGACATAAAATCAGGTAATTTTAATTCTACCCATACTTGAAATACTATTATTAAAGCTACTATAAAAATAACTATTTTATCTTTTTTAGTTAGATTCTTAAAAAGTTTTCTCATATTACCTCCTTGTTAATCATCATGTTTCATTATATTATAAATATATATATTTAGCAATCAATTTATATGTTAACCATAATTTGTTGACAATTATTTATTTTGTGATATAATGAGTTTGTTTTAGGAGGGATAGACATGATTTATACAGTTTATGATTTAAAACAACAATTTACGGTTAGTCAGAGAAAAGTAAATATGGGTATTTCTCCTATATATTCTTTTTAATGACTAATTATAGTCATTTTTTATTGGAGGTGGATATATGAAAAAGACTAAGAATTTTAAATTGATTTGGAAATATTTAAAAAATGAAAAATTAAGAATAATTATATATATCCTATTAATATTAGCTACTTATATACCTTCATTGATTGCGGCATATTTCTGGGGACGTGCTTTAGAAGTATTAATTGATAAAAACTTAGTTTCTTTTGGTACATATTTAATTATATGGAGTTCTATCTTTATAATATGTTTTTCTTTATTACAAATTCCTAGAGATAAAATATTTAATTATTTACAAATTAAATTTATGAAGGGAGCTTCTCGTGATCTTTATAAAAAAATAGATAATTTACCAGCAGTTGCGTTTGAAGATATTGGTGTTGGTGAATATATAAATAGATTATATTCTGATACTGATAGAGTTATGGATCTATTGAATAGTTTAATCAGATTAATGTGTAAATCTATTGTAGTATTTGTAGTATTAATATTAACTTTTTATATTTCATGGATACTTGGTTTAGAGATTATTATATTTGGTTTTATTATGGGATTTATCTCTTGGAAGTTTTTTCCTAAAATTAAGAAGACTCAAGAAGATATTAAAAAAGAATCAGATAACTATGTTAAAAGAGCAACTGAGAATCTTACTGGTATAAGAGAGATTAAAGCTTTAGGTATTAAGAAAAATACTGAAAAGACTATATTTAAAATATTAGATAATATGTATGCTAATCAAAAGAAAATTAGAAATTATGAAATTATATTTTATGCTTTAAATAACTTAGTATATTTTGTATTAGAACTTATTATATTATTTACTGCTGGATATTTCTTTATACAAGGTAAAATTATATATAGTTTATTTATAGTTATACAAAATTATTTATGGAGAATAGATGAAGTTGTTGAAAGTATTTCTGATTTTGGAGTTAATTATAATAAGATTAGTGTATCTTTAAAAAGAATAGATGAGGTTGTTAATAATAGACTTTATGAAGATGAGAAATTTGGTAATATTGAATTAAGTAATACTAAAGGTAATATTGAATTTAGAGATGTATCTTTTAAATATAGAGAAGAAGAAACTGATACTTTGAAACATTTAAGTTTAAAATTAGATTCTAATAAGAAAATAGCAATTGTAGGTAAAAGTGGTAATGGTAAGAGTACAATATTTAATTTATTACTTAGATACTTTGATTGTAATGATGGAGAAATATTAATTGATGGAGTTAATATTAAAGATTTAAGTGAGAATTCTTTAAGAAGTAATATTTCTATTATTAGACAATCTCCTTTCTTATTTAATTTATCTATTATGGATAATTTTAGATGTGTTAAAGAAAACGTTAGTTTAGATGAAGTTAGAGATGTATGTAAGAGAGCTTATATTGATGATTATATTATGAGTTTACCTGATGGATATGAAACTATTATTGGTGAAGGTGGAGTTAACTTATCAGGTGGACAAAAACAACGTATTGCGATAGCGAGAACATTATTAATTAATACACCTATTATATTATTTGATGAAGCAACTTCTGCTTTAGATAATGAGAGTCAAGATTATATTAAGAAAACTATTGATAACTTAGTTAAAGATCATACTATAATTATAGTTGCTCATAGATTGAGTACTATAATAGATGCTGATATTATTAATGTAATTGATAAGGGTAAATTAATTGATAGTGGTACTCATAATAAGTTATTAAAATCATGTGATGTATATAAAAATCTATATAAAAATGAATCCTAAAACAAAAGGTAAGTATTAAATACTTACCTTTTTTATTACTTCTTTATCTAAATTTTCTAAGTAAAATGTATTATCTTCATAATAAATATATGTCTTTACTCCATTTCTTGGTAGACCAATTGATCCTGGATTTAGATATATCTTATTATCTTTCTTTTCTACTCTTGATACATGAGTATGTCCTTGTAGATAGATATCATAATCTATATCAGTATATTCATTATAGATATGTCCATGTGTTAAAAACCATGTTTTATTATCTATATTAATAGTTTGATATAACTTAGTATTATCAAATTGAGTTAGATCATTATATATATCATTATTTCCTTTTACTGAGATTATTTTATCTTTAAAAATATTTAATAAATCAAATACTTGATTATTATAATAACCTAAGTCTCCTAGTAGTATTAAATAATCAAAATTATGATTTTGAATAGCTTTTTTAGTAGATTCAAAATCATCATGTATATCAGATATTATTAGTACTTTCATTTAAAAATTCTTTTAATTTTCTAATAAATATTTTTTGATTATTAAATATTTTTTGTTCTGCTTCATCTATCTTTATCCATTTAGCCGCATCCATTTCTGGATATGTTTTTATTACTCCACTACCTTTAGGATATTCCATATCAAAAGTATTTGATTTCATATGAGTAGTATCTAGATCTTGATTAATAGTAAACATAGTAACTAATTTTCTATTAGATACTTTATGAGAATATAAATATACTAATTTATCTTTATCTAATTGATAACTAGATTCTTCTTTAAACTCTCTTAGAGCTGCTTCTACAGCTTTTTCTTTCTTATTATATTCTCCTTTACAAACACTCCATATGTCTTCTCCTTCTCTATAAGGACCTCCTGGATGCTCTAAATAAACATATATTTCATTATCTATCATTTTATATGGAATTACTCCTGCACTTCTTATTAACAATTTATACCTTCTTTCTAATTTCAGTATAACATATTTTTATTGTAATAAAAAATTATATGTAATATACTTTAATCATAGGAGGATATGTTTATGAAAAAATATTGGTGGATAATATTACTTGTAGTATTATTTTTAATACCTATTGGTTATTACACTTATTTACAATTAAATGATGATAAAAAGGAAGACAAACAAGAAGAAGTAATAAAAAAAGATAATGATGTTAATAATGATTTAGTAACTGAAGTTATGAATAAGATTAAGAAACCTGATTCATATAGTTGTTCTGGTGATTATGATTTTTATCTAACAAAAGATAAATTCTTATCAACTGATTTAAAAATAGATAATGCTATTATATTAACAATGAATCAAATACCTGAATTAAAATGTGAAGAAGGAGAAGTATCTGCTGATAAATTTATTAGTACTCTTCATTCTATTTTAGGTAAAGATTATCAAATTGATAAAAAGTCTTATAATACTCTATATCCATTAATTTATAACAAGAATACTGATAGTTTTTCTATAGGAAGTTGTCCTAATTATAGTACTTGTTTATCTAATCAAGATATTGAAAAGATAACTGATAATCTATTAGAAGATAATAAGTTAGTAATTACTTTTAAAAAGTTATTTAGAGAAGATGTTAATCTAAATAAAGTTAGTAATGGTTATTATGTAAAATACTATAAAGATTATGAAAAGAAAGATCAAGTTGCTATAGATAAGAAATATTATACTGAAAGTAATGGAATTTATGATATAGAAAATGTAACTGATGAAGTATTAGAGAATGCTGCTACATATAAATTTACTTTTGAAAAACAAGATGGTAATTATGTATATGTTTCTACTGAATTAGTTAAATAAAAAAGGAAGTTTTACTTCCTTTTTATATTTTTAAAATCATCTATAATTAGATTAGTATATTTATATTTATTATTATCATAATCTTCTTGAGTTTTAATAGTCCATCCTAATACTGGGATATCTTTTTTTATTAGTTTATTATTATTTCTTCTTATATCTGCTGAAATAAAATCTGGTTTTGCTAGAAATGATAATATCATTGAATGTAGTATTTTTCTTTTAAACTCTACTCCATTACTTGGTACTAATAGACCTCTAATATAGTTTGGTCTATTTTTTTTGAACCAATATATTATCAATGGATGAAAAGATTTAACTGCAAATTTTCCTTTATACTTATCTAATTGTTTTACTAATTCTTTTTCTAAAGTAAATGGTAAATTATCATACTTTAATTCTATTATTAATGGTACTTTTCCATCTACTAATTCTAATACTTCTTTTAGAGTTGGTATTTTGTCATTAGTTTTTAATAATTTTAAATCTTTTATATCATTATAAGTTAAATCTTTTAATCTTTTTTGTAATCCAGTTAATCTTTTTAAATTATCATCATGTATTACTACTATTTCATTATCTTTTAGAAGATGTACATCTAATTCTATAGGAATATTTTCTTTAATACATTCTTTAAAAGCTGGTATAGAATTTTCTACTATATTTTTATTATCATGTATACCTCTATGAGCTATTACAGTATCTTTTAAAAACTCTAAGTCTTTCATACTATCTTATCAGCCAATTCTTTAGCTCTTCTAATTCCATCAGTATTTTCAATATCTCCTTTTCTTGCCATTCCTGGAGCTAATATTTCATCTAATAGAATCCATCCAAAGTCTCTTCCTAATCTTTCTAAAGGTACTCTTACTCCATCAAAATTAGACATGTCTTTATCTTCACAGCAAGATATTATAGCGAATAGTTTATCTGAAATATTTTTATTACCTTCTTGGAAACACATTAATCTATCGATAAACATTTTAAATTTACCTGGTATTGAATAAAAGTATACAGGAAGACAAAATACTATTACATCTGATTTTACTAAGTCTTCTGCGATTAAATTAAAATCATCTTCTATAATACATGGTTTATCTTCTTCAAAACATCTACCACAATCATTACATTCATCTATATTCATATTAGGAATATTATACTTTTTAACATCAAATCCTCTTTGTATACATCTAGTGATAAATGCTTCTGATAATTTCTTAGTATTTCCATTTTCTCTTGGACTTCCATTTAATACTAATACATTTTTCATATTATTTCCTCCTTAATACTTTATTGGCTTCTTTTATACTTGGAGACATCCATTCAAACCAATCATTAGTATAGTTTCTTGCATAATATAAAGTGTTTTCATATCTACTATTTAAGTTCTTATACTCTTTTATTATATCATGAGTTTTCCATTCTTTAGTCCATCCTAATTCTCCTGATAAATAACTATCTTTATTTTCTACAAATTTAATTACTTTATCATTTAAATAATCTGGTACATCATTAGTAGTTAATACTTTCATATATTGAGAATATTTTCTTATTTCTTCATTGTTTGAGAATAATACTTCTCCATAAATTATTGGTAACCATCTATCTAAATTATAAGTTATTTCTTTAAAGAAGTCACATCCTTCTTCTGGTAGTGCAATACTCTTCGCTGCATCAAATCTAAATCCTTGTACTCCTAATGATATATATTCATTTAACATCTTTATTATCTTTTCTTGAACAAGTTTATTATTTGGATTTAGACCAGGTAGACCCATACAATAATTAGTTACTTGGTATCTTGAATACCAATCTGTTAATTGGATTCTTTCTTTCCAACAATCTGGATTATTTAATATTTCTTGATCTACTTCTGGATGTGGCATAAGTGATCCTGTATTATTTTCTGAAGCTAGATGATTTACTACAGTATCAGCGACTACATATACTCCATATTCATTCGCAACTTCACATAATTTTTGTAAATCTTCTTTTGATCCTATTCTATTACCTATTTCAAAGTTTAATGGCTGATATAGATTCCACCAATATTCAGAACCTTCCTTCTTAGTTGGTTGTAATGGAGAAATTTGTACTACATCAAAACCTTGTTCTTTTATAATTGGAATAACATTAGTAATATCCTTTAAAGGACAATCAAATAAACTTAGTATTCTCATTATCATCACCCTATCTTAAATATATTTTATCATAATATTTAAAAATAAGATTAATCTTTACATTATTAGTGTATAATATTATTGGTGTTTTTTATGTATTTAGTTGAGAAGAATATTAATCGTTTAGAGAAGTTAGGTTCTACATATTTTTTAGATCCTAGTGAATTAAAACAAGTAAAATATAAATTAAATAAAAATAAATATTCTATATATAAACCTTATATTGATTCTGAAAAAGTTATTCTTTATACTAAGTTACCTAATATTTTATTATATGAAATTAAATCTAAGAATAAATTAAAACATCAAGATATTATGGGTGCTTTGATGAATTTAAATCTAGATAAGAGTTTATTTGGAGATATATTAATAATTGATAATAAATATTATTTTTATGTATTTGAGTATGTTTATAAAGAGTTAGAGAATAATTTTACTAAGATTAATAGATATAATATTTCTATTGAAAGATGTGATTTAAATTTACTTAGTGATTATACTAGGAATTATGAAGAAATAGAAATAATTGTCTCTAGTTTAAGAATAGATACTGTTATTAGTAGATTATTAAATATAAATAGAAATTCTATTAAAGATTTAATTCATGATAAAAGTATATTATTAAATTATGAGATACTTAAAAATAATTCTTATAATATGAGAGAAGAAGATATCTTTAGTATTAGAAGATATGGTAAATATAAATTTATGGGTATTATTAAAAATACTAAGAGTAATCATTACATAATAAAAGTACTAAAATATATTTAGTACTTTTAATTTAATCTTTTTAATTTATAATTAATTGTTAGATTATTTTGTACATCTTCTACTGTTTTAATGATTTTATCACATTCATCTGAAGCAGTAAATTCTTCTAACTCATTTGATATTTTAAAATAAATTTTATTATTTTGTTTAGTAGTAAAGTTTCCTTCATATGTATTAATTGTATTTGTATAATAATATTTTCCATATGAATTACCTTGTGAATTAAATAGAATTAAAGTTATTTTCTTTTCATCTTTAACTTTAGAATCTGAATCTATAGTTTTAATACTTCCATAATAAGTTCCATTACAATACTTAGTAATGAATTCTCCAGTAGTTTTAACACTTCCATCATCTTTAATTTGATTAGTTGCTTCTCCACTCTTTGATTCTACTGAAGAGTTTACATTGGTACTTTTTAGAGAAAATGCTTCACTAATTAGATATATAAATATCAATATTAAAGCACATATCATAAATACCATTATGGATTTTTTCTTTAATTCTTTTTTATCCATATTATCCCCTCTTATTCATATAAAATATCTATATCTACTAGACTATCTATTCCATCTACTTTTCCATCTTCACATCTTTGCCATATATAATAATCATCTTCATAATTAGTTTCTTTAGTATAGTGAGCTAACCATACTTTTTTCTTATTAGTATCCCAAATTGTCTCTAAATATGATTTTGATCCATATAACATTGCTTTATGATCTTTTTCTTTTATAGTATTCATAAATTCATCAGCTATACCATTTAATTCATGAAAACTTAAATTATATATTTGATAATGAGACCAATTCTCCCAATCAAATGCGATAGGTAAATCTACATCATGCCATCTAATCTTTTTTATTACCCATTTAGCTTGTCTTCTTGCTTCTATCTTTGTAGTAGCATGTGAATAGAAATAAACACCTACTGGAATACCTACTTTGTTAAATCCTTTTATATTTTCTTTAAATTTAGGATCTAATTCAATACTACCATCTTTTTCTTGTTGTCCTCCTACTTTTATTATAACAAATTCTACTCCAGCTTTCTTAACTTTTTTATAATTAATGTCTCCTTGCCATTTAGAAACGTCTATTCCTACTTTAATACCTTTATCTTTATATTCTTTTTTGATATCTTTAAACTCTTTATAATCTTTATTTTCTTCTTTCTTAGTAGTTTTCTTTTTAGTAGTTTTTTTCTTAGTAGTATTAGGTTTTTCTTTTACAATTAAATTAATCTTTTGAGAAGAAACATTACCTGAAGTATCTTCTCCTTTAAAAGTTACATCATATTCTCCTACTTTATTAATATCATATTTTCCATCTATATAACATTTTGGATGAGAATCATAATTATCTCCACAAAATATATCTTTATAGAATTGAGAATCTCCTTTATACACTTCTAATTCAGAATATTTACTAATCATAGGTTTAGTTTCATCTACTACATCTATAGTATATTTATATGGAATTTTTATATTATCTTCATTAATATATTCAAATTCTATATCTTGTTTACCTAATTTATCAGTATTAATCTTCTTATCTTCAATTAATTCTCCATTTATTTCTTCTATAAAGTCACTTGTTTTTACATCAGAATAAACTTCTACTTTTAATGCTTCAGATAATACTATTACTACATTAGCATTTTTTACTCTATAATAATTTATTAAACTAGCAAATGCAGTTATTAATGTAAATAAAATAACTGATATAAATATTACTACTAATAATAATCTCTTCATATTTATTTTTTTCATAACATCACCATTAATTTGTATTCTATCACAACATAGTTATAAAAAAAAGAAAAGATTATTAATTAATAGTAGAATTATCATCTAATAATTTTCCTTCTAAAGCATTATCATAAAATTCTTGACATGTCTTTATATTTACAGGTTGTTTGTATTCTAAAAATACTAGATTTTCTTTTATATAATCTTTTGAAAAATCACTAAAATTATTTCTAAAATAATCAAATATTTCTTTCAAATTATTATATTCATGAATGCCTCTATGTCCTATCCATGATCCTTCTAACCAATAATAATTATCATTTTCTTTAAATACTACAAATGTATGACAAGGAAATCTCTTATTATCTTTTTCATATACAAATATTGTTTTTAATGGGATATTATTTTTAGTTAATTCTTTTCTTTCTAATTCACATATTTCCCAACATACAGCATTATCAAAATTAGTATCTTCTAATGTTCTTAATTCAAATTCATTATAGAATTCTCCTGGAACTATATTTGTATGTAGTTGTCCTTCTTTATCATGCCATCCATATGGTTTATCTTTTATCTTGTTAAAAAATTCATCTATACTTGTCATATTACCTCTTTATCTTTCTAATTAGTTTTATTAAATAATAATGTAATGTAATAGGTAATTCATATTCTCCAATCAATTCTTCAACTACACCATTAAATCCTCTTTTAAATTCATAAATTCCATAGTCTTTAGGATGTTCATTTATATTAGCTGGTATTCCATAAAAATTATGTTTTTTGAATCCATGTTCTATTCCATATTTAATTAATTCCCATTGTATTAAGTATTGTGAATTAAACTTCATAAATTCTTCATAATTACCTGATGATAAGTATATTATTTCTGGTTCAATTAACATAAACATTGATCCTGATAAATTAATAATATCAGTTTTCTTATCCTTAATAATACTTTCCGCATCTTTAATTCTCGTATTTAGATTTTCTATATCTTGATTGAATGTCTTTCTCTTACCATCATTATAACTTTGTGGACCTAGTTCATCTCTTTTAGTTTCTTTTTCTTTTATTTCTTCTTTTAAATTATTTATATAATTCTTAAGATTTAATTTAGTTATAAAGAATTTAGCTTCTCCATCTTTTACAAATAAATTATACATGTTTTTATAATAATTAATATCTCTTACATCAAAACCTTTTCTTTCTCCTGTTTCTTTCATAATATTCATAAATTCATCTAAATCATCTATTGATAATTCTTTCATTTCAATACCTAGTTTTTCTGCTTTACGAATAGTATTTCTAGTATTAGGTTTCATTTCTTTTTGAATTTGTTCAATAGTTTTACCTTCTAAAGGAAGAGAAAACATCCATATTACTTGTTCTGTATCTTTGATTGGTACTTTCTTAAAACCTAATTGTTTTAAATGATTAGTAACATCAGTATTATCAAATCCACCTTCTACTATATTTCCATCTATATCTCTTTCTTTATAATAAACAAATGGATCTATTCTATAAGAATAACCTTTATGTTCTTTTATATATTTTTTTAAATTATTAAAGAAAAAATCTACTAATTCTTTATTATGATAATCTAATAATGGTCCTCTTGGAGAATAGAAAATATATTTATTAAAATGTCTTTTATGAGAAGATAGTAAAGCTGCGGCTACTAATTTCTTTCCATCTTTTACTCCTACATAGTGAGTATCCCATCCTGACTCTTTTCTTAAATCTTCTATTTTAGGTGATGATAAGAAATTCTTTTGATCTGATTTATTCCAATACTTTTCATATTCTTTTCTAGTTATTTCAACAAATTCCATATTATTACCTCTTTCTAAATTTAGATTTTATTCTTTTTATTCTTTTTTTATTTCTTTCAATAGTATGATCTATTGATTTAACTAATTTAGTATTATTACATAATGTATATATCATTAAGAATATCATGAATAATATTAATAATAGTGTTAATAATAATAAGTAATTAAAACTTTTTACTTGTTCTTTAGTAGTATCTAAGTATGAATTAGTTAAATAATCACTAAAATTATCTTTTGTTATTTCTACTTCATTTGATTCTGGTACAAAGTCTTTTATATGTTTAATAGCTATTTCTTTTAATTCATTATTTATTAATACTGGGTAACCATACACAGTTATTGTTTTTGGTATATCTTTTGTTTTACCATAAGTATAATCTATAATTTGTTTAAATCTTTTTATTTCACTTTCATTTATAGCGACTAAGTATGTATGCCATACTCCTGAGTTTTCATATTCTATTACGTAGTGTATTCCTATATCTTTGTCTTTATAATAAGCTATTTTTTCTGACATTTTAGATATATCTATTTTAGAGTAATCTGTTGTAGTTTTAGCATTATTAAAACTATCTATTTTCTTATCATCTAAGTATAAGTAATATGCGGTTACTAGAAGGATACCTATAATAATAAAATATAATAGACTTAAGAATAATTTTATAGTTAGTTTTTGAACAAATTTGTTTTCTTGCATAAATATATCCTCATTTTTATATTAACATAATTTATTATATATATAAAATAAAATAATAAAATATAAATTATATTTTATTATTTTTTTAATATTTTATTTCTATTTTTATATCTTATATTTTGATAATTTGTTAATAGATTGTTTTCTCCTTGGATGAATTCTAAATCTACTTTTTCATCTACTTCTACTGGAGTAAATGAAGAAGTTTTATTATCTTTTGTAGTTAATGAATAATTATAACTTTGTTTATAATTTAGAACTATATCTTTACCAGTAACTTCATATAAAGCATATCTTTCTTTAGTATAAGAACTATCTATTATTTCATTATCATTAAACATTCCTTTTATTTTTTCATCTATATGTAATTCTATTCTATCTTTTGAGAAAGTAGATATGATCTTAATAGATTCTTCTTTAGTATCTTTTTCTTTTTTATAATTAACTTTTATATTGTAAATACCATTATCTTGTTTTATATCAAAATTACTACTATCTAGAGCATTTATTATAAATATAGAATCATTTTCTGTGATAAGTTTATTTAAATAAAACTTTACTGCTTGCATCATTTTTTTATCTTCTAATATCATTTTTTTTCCTCTTTTCCATGTATTATTATATTAAATATTTGATAATAGTCAATTAAAAAGTAGGTTTAACCTACTAATATTCTTCTTCATTAAATAATATTTTTATATTATCATCTGGGAGTAACATTTTAGGTCCTTTAACTACTTTTAAATTGAAAGTATTTCCATTGTAATCATATTCTTCTCCATCTATACACCATGATGTTTTTGGCGGATCTAAGAATTCTATATTAATTTCTTTAGTTCTATAATATTTTATATCTGGTATATCTTTAATATCTCTTGTACCTAACATCATTAGAATTCTAAACATATCACCTTTATTCTTTATTTTAGCAAGTGCTACTTCAAACATTTCATCATCTAATTTCATATCATAATAAACATCATTAAATCCTGCGATACGTGATGAGTTTGTTATGAAAAAGAATGAAAAATTATCTTCATAAGTTTTTCCATCTACTGTATATCTAACATTATAATTATGTATCTTTTTAGTAAAGAATTGTTTTAATCCATACATAATATAACCTAATTTACCATATCTTGCTTTTAATTCACGTGGTGTTGCATAAGCCATATCTATATAATCTCCTAGACAAGCAACATATACAAAAGCTGAATCATTTATATAACAAACATCAATATTTTTCTTTGTTCCAGATAAAAGTGTTTCTAAATTCTTTAAAAAGCCTTTATTTAGACCATACATATTACCTACATCATTTACTGTTCCTAGAGGTAGATTTGCACAAGTTAGTTTCTTACTTCTATTCATATTACCAGTAACTACTTCATTAAGTGTTCCGTCTCCACCACATGAGATAACTAAATCAACATTATTAGGTAATTCTTCAACTATTCTTGTGGCGTCTTTTGCCCCTTTTGTAAAAAGTATTTCTCCTTCATAACCATATTTTCTTAATACATCATAAAGGGTTCTATAGGATACTTTTTTCTTTTTTCCACTATGAGGATTCATAATAATTTTACATATTTTCATATGAGTACCTCCATGGCTAAATTATACCACTAAATTCATATAAAATAAATATCCACAATTATTGTGGATATTATTTCTTTTCTAAATAAATTTTTCTTGTAATAAAGTTAAATACCATTACGATTGCGGTTGCGAGTATTTTAACTAACATGTAATTCCATCCAACTTTATGATATAGGATGAATAGAATTAATTCAGTTATACCTAAACCTATGACTGCTAGAACTATAAATACTATGAATTGATGTAGTTTAGAATCTTTATTTGTTACATTAAATACGTATTTACAACTAGCCCAATAGTTATATATTACTGATATAGTGAATGCTATAACATTAGAAATCATTGGTTCTATATGTATGAATCTACAACATATAAAATATATTATCCAATCTATTAATGTAGCTATTCCACCTACTATTATAAATTTAAATATTTGAACCATTAAATCTTTTTGTTCTTTAGAAACTTTCATATTATTACTTTTTACAGTTTCATCTATTAATTTAGTAATAGTATCTTTTTCTTTTTTTCTTTTGATGCTTCTTTTATTACTCATGTTCTCTCCTTCTAGTAGTAAAACCAGCTCATGTCTACTCTCCCAGTTATACCTGTAACTTTACCATCACTAGTATATTGCCATCCTTCATAAGGACCATCATAATTTAGATTCTTTAACCATGCAGCAACCCAAGTAGCATACTTTTGATAAGCACTAGGGAAATGTGAAGTTATATAATCTCTTGAGGCATATACTCTTGTTTTCTTTTTATAATTTTTTTCTACATAAGTTACAAATTTATTTATCATTTTACCATATGTAGTTTTTGATATAGAAGATGATGATATTGTTTTACCAGTCTTCTTATCTTTATAACTCCATGGTTCTAAATCATAAAATATTGGTAAATTTCCATTTAATTTAGCTTTATATTTTTTTAATGTATTTACTACAAATTTTGCTTCTGCTAGAGCTTCACTTTCATTTTCAGCATAACTAAATAAATATACGGAATATGGTATTTTGTATTTAGCTAATTCTGTAATGTTTCTTTCAAATTTTGAATCTACTGTTTCAGATGCAAAACCTATTCTAACAATTACAGCATCTACTTGTCCAGAATATTTTACTTTTTTCCAGTCAATATTTCCGTTATGAGCAGATACATCTATTACTGATTTTTTATTTACAAATTTAATGAAGTGACCATCTATTTCATCAAATTTGAAATATTTATTACACATTCTAACTGTTCCTTTTACTAGTTTTCCATCTGGATTAGTATAATATACTTTTCCATTTTTACTAGAAAATCCTAGTAATTTACCATTAGAATCAAATTTATATTTAGTTCCTCCTATAGTAACTAGTCCAGTATCTAATACTCCATCATCCTCTGAATGATAATATGATGTCCCTGAACCAGCCCAACCTGTAGTTTTATATTTATTAGTAGCATCAAAATAGTATAATTTACCATCTACTACTCTTGATCCAGTATATGCTTGATATGGAGTGGTTTCACTAAAGTAATATGTCTTTCCTCCTAGTGTTTGCCATCCTGTTTTTACTATTCCATTTCCATCTGAGTAGAACCAACCATCTGAATTCTTTTGCCATCCTTTTCTTAATCTATAATTACTTTGATAGAAATAATATAATTTATCATCTATTGTAGTATAACCTTTAGCTGCTTGGAATGGTGAATTAGGATTAAAATAATAAGTATATCCACCTATTGTTTGCCATCCTGTTTTTACTACTCCATTTCCATCTGAATAATATAAATTACTTGTTGTTTTATGAAAACCTTTTCTTAATTGATAATTTCCTTGATAGAAGTAATAAATATTATCTCCAATCTTGTGATAACCTTTATATGCTTGATATGGTGATTGTTTATTAAAGAAATATCTCTTTCCACCTATTGTTTGCCATCCTGTTTTTACTACTCCATTTCCATCTGAATAGTACCAACTATTCTTTAGTTTTTGCCATCCTTTTCTTAAATAGTGATTTCCTTGATAGAAATAATATATTTTTCCTCCTAATAAATGGTAACCAGTATATGCTTGATATGGATAAGATTTATTAAAGAAATATCTCTTTCCTCCTATTGTTTGCCATCCTGTCTTTACTACTCCATTTCCATCTGAGTAGAACCAATTATTATTACTTAGTTTTTGCCATCCTTTTCTTAAATAGCCATTTCCATAATAGAAATAATATAGTTTTCCATCTATTTTGTGATATCCTTTATAGCCTTTACAATCTTGGTAGCTAAAATAATATCTTTTTTTATTTATAGTTAACCAACCTGTTTGTAGAGAACCATCTTTTTTAACATAGTAATATTCATTACTAATTTTAATTAACTTACTTTTTTGTAAAACACCATCACCATTAAAATAATAGTATTTTGATCCTATCTTTTGAATACCAATTACTTTAACATTATCTTGGTAATAATATTTATTTCCTTTTTCTGTTTTCCATCCAGTAAATGCATTAACATTAATTGCGAAAAGTGAAATAACAATAATTAATAAAGTATATATTTTTTTCATAATACACCTCCTAATTATTAGGTAATAATGCGTATATTGCACTTCCTCCTGTTAAATCATCTTTGTCTGTACTCTTTTGTTTCCATATAAAACTTAAATCTACATATCCATTATTTGATTTTAATAATGGATCAAGTGCATATGTCTGATTATCTTTTAATCTATATAATATTATAGCATGATTCCAGTCTTTTGTAGCAAATTTTCCATTTTGCATCGCAGCATACAAAATATAACCATCTTCTAAGTATTGTTTCATATCATTAATACTCTTCATTGGTACTACTTTAACATTATAGTGTTGACTTGCGTATATTATACCTTTTCCACTAGTTCCAGCCATTCTTCTATTAAATTGATTAGTATTATCATATAAATAACGTGCTATAGTAGATGGATATAATTCTATTTGTTTTATTGATTGAAATGCCATAGCCATAGATGTTGGAGAACAACCTGTTTTTCCAAATTCATATTTTCCATATTTTTTCTTATTCCATCTTTTATCTTTTTGCATATAGTATTTTGGAATATAATTAATTTTTATAAATTCTCCTTCTTCATTACTATAGTATTCATTTCCAAAGATTATGTTTTTACCAGTAACTAATTTACCTTGTTCATTAAATACTAATTGTTTGTCATCAAAAACTTTTATTCCTCTAGCAGCTTTATATGGATGTGTTTCATTAAAATAATATTTTGAATTATTTATTTCTGTCCATCCTCTTTGTACAATTCCTTGACTATTAGAATAGTAAGTATTTGTTTTAGTTTTTTGGAATCCTATTCTTAATTTTCCTGTATCAGTATAAAAATAATATAAATTATTATCTATAGTATGAAATCCTCTAAATGCTTGATATGGATATGATTCTTTGAAGTAATATCTAGATCCTTCTATTGTTTTCCATCCAGTTTGTACTATTCCATTTCCATCTGAAAAATATATATTATTTTTTGTTTTATGCCATCCTTTTCTTAAAGCAGCATTTCCCATGTAAAAATAATATAGTTTTCCATTTATAACATGATATCCTTTATATGCTTTATATGGAGATTGTGTATTAAAATAGTATCTTTTTCCTTTAATAGTTTGCCATCCTATTTTTACTACTCCATTTTTATCTGAATAATATAGATAATCTCTATCTTTTTGCCATCCTCTTCTTAAAGTGGCATCTGATTTATAAAAGTAATATAGTTTTCCTTTAATAGTATGGTATCCACGTACTTTTTTATTATTTTGATAGTAATAAGTTTTTCCTCTTACAGTTTTCCATCCAGTATAGGCATTTACGTTTATACCCATAAATAATATTAATATTGCGATTAATAGTAAACTTTTTTTCATCTTTGTCACCACCACTTTGTATTCTATATTGATGATATCAAATTTACTGTTAATTTACAATTGTATTAAAAAAATAGACAGTTACTTGTCTATTTTTTTACATGTCTTTTTCTGTTTCTTTTACTATATAAATTGGTCTATTTTTAACTTCTAAATATATTTTAGATATATATATTCCAATTACTCCTAAGAAGAATAATTGTAGTCCTCCTAAGAATGTTATTAAACATACAAGTGTTGGCCATCCACTTACTCCATTACCCATGATAAGTGTTCTAATTAATATAAATATCATATATATAAATGATACTAAACAGAATATTAAACCTAAATAAGCTGAGATTACTAATGGTTTTGTTGAGAAGGAAACTATTCCTTCTACTGCATATTTAAATAACTTTGTTAATGGGAATTTTGATATACCATCTGTTCTATCTGGTGTATCATAACCTATCCATTTAGTATTGAATCCTACATATGTAAATATTCCTTTTATATATCTATTATATTCACCCATTTTTAGAATTGAATTTACCATTTGTCTTTTCATTAATCTAAAGTCTCTAGCACCTGGTACTTGAGTTGAATGAGATATTTTTCCTATTAATTTATACCAAATTTTAGTTAATCCTTTTCTTAACAAGGAATAATCTTTATGGGAATTAGAATATAGTGCTACACAATCATAATCTTCTTCTTTTATACCTTTATACATCTCTTTTATCATCTCTGGTGGATCTTGTAAATCTACATCCATTACAGTTATATAATCTCCAGTAGCGTTCTCAAATCCTGCATATATACCTGCTTCTTTACCAAAGTTTCTTGAAAAAGAAATAAATCTTACTCTTTCATCTTTCTTATAAAGTTTTTTCATTTCTTCTAAACTATTATCTGTAGAACCATCATTTATATATAATAATTCAAATTCTTGATTGTTCATTTCTTTTGATACTTTATTAACTTCATCATAGAACTTTTTAATACATTCTTCTTCGTTGTAACAAGGTACTACTATTGATATTTTATCTTTTTTCATACGTCACCTCTATGTAGATACATTATACCATATTGTTAAATATAAATATATTGTAATTTTATGAATTTATTTTATAATAAAGAAAAGGATGTGTAATTATGTCTAAGAATAAAGATACTGAATTATTTGAGAAAGCTATTAGTAAGAAAGTTAATACATATAAACTCAACAATAGTAGTAAAATTTTAGTAATTATTTCTTTATTACTAAGTATATTTTATTTTATACATAATATAGTTATTGATAATAGTATTTATTATATACTTAGTTCTTTATTATTATTAGTATTTAATATTATATTTATACTCTTAATATTTAGAATTTATATTAAGAAGAAGAGTTTAGTTATACTTAGTTCTTTATTATTAATTATTATTTATATATTTAATATACTTATTAATTTTAGTATTATTAGTATTACTCCTAATACAGATGATTCATTATATGGAAAAGATTTGGATACTTTAATTAAATATAGTAAAGATAATGATATAAAGTTAGAATATGATTATGAGTATAGTGATATGATTAAAGAAAATCATGTTATTAGTTATATATTAGATAAAGATAATATGAAAGTTGTGATGAGTTTAGGTAGTAATCCTTATAAGACTATTAATATTCCTAATATGATTTCTTGGACTGATGAAGATGTATTAAAATACTTAGAAGATAATAAAATATTTAATATTAAGATTAAGTATGTAGATAGTGATAAAATTGAAAATAGTTTAGTTGATCAAAGTAAAAAAGGATTATTTAAGAGAGATGAATTATTAGAATTAGAGTTTTCTCATGGTAATGAGATGAGTATTGATGAATGTAAAGTTAGAGATTTAACTAATATGAGTATTGCTCAAGTTATAATGTATTTAGAAAAGAATCATTTAAATTATGAAATTATTAAAGATTATTCTAAATTAGATAAAAATTATGTTTATAAACAGTCTATTGATCCTGGTACTAAAGTTAAAGTAAATGATAAGACTATTAAAGTATATGTAAGTAAAGGTAAAAAGATTAAGATGATTGATGTTACTAATAAGGATATAGATAGTGTTAATGAATGGTTACTTAAGAATAATTTAATAGTTAAATATGAAGAGAAATATGATTCTAAAGTTAAAAAAGATCATGTTATTAAAGCTAATAAGAATAAAGGTGATAATGTTACTACTGGTGAAGTTATTACTATATATCTTTCTAAGGGTAAACTTCTTATGAAGAAATTTAAGACTTTTGATCAATTTAAGAGTTGGGCTAAAAAGTATGAAATAACTTATGAAGAAGAATATAAATTTAGTAAAGATTATGATACTGGAGAGATTATTTCTACTTCAATTAAACCTGGTGAAGCTGTTTCTAGTGATGATGTTATTACTGTAGTTATTAGTGAAGGTAAAAAGAATACTATGATTGATGTAGTTGGTATGGATAAAGATGAAGCTATTAAGAAGTTAGAAGATAATAATATTAAGTATAATATTTCTTATGAAAAGGGAGATAAAGATAAAGTATTAAAACAATCTATTAGAGAGGGTTCTGAGATTAGTAAAGATACTACTGTTTCTCTTATTATAGGTAAATAAAAAGTAAGCAATGAATGCTTACTTTTTTTATCTTAATGCTCCTGTTTTAGGATAGAAATAGTATAATTTACCATTTATTCTATGATATCCTCTAAATGCTTTGAATGGTGTTTTATAACTAAAGTAGTATGTCTTTCCATTTATTTTTTGCCATCCTTTTTTAACTATACCATTTTTATCTGAATAATAGTAATTTGTTCTATCTATTTGCCATCCTGTTCTTAATTTTCCAGATCCTTGATAGAAGTAATATAATTTACCATCTATAGTTTGATAATTTCTATAGGCTTTATATGGAGCTTTATAACTAAAGTAGTATTTATGGTTACCTATAGTTTGCCATCCTTTTTTAACTATACCATTTTTATCTGAATAATAGTAATTTGTTCTATCTATTTGCCATCCTACTCTTAGTTTAGCAGTTCCTTGATAGAAGTAATATAATTTACCATCAATAGTTTGATAATTAGTATATCCATGACCATCTTTCTTATCAAAGTAATATTTACTACCATTAATTGTAGTCCATCCTATAGATAGAGAACCATCAACTGTACTATTGTAATATTTACCATTTATCTTACCAAACTTATTCTTTCTTAGAACTCCTTTAGAATCAAAATAGTAAATCTTCTTATCAATAGTTTTAAATCCAGTAGTTAATTTATTATTTACATAGTAATATGTATTATTATTCTCTTCTACCCAACCATTCTTTATATTTTTTACTTCTATAGTAAATTCTTTCTCAACTATATTATTTTGAGAATCAGTTACTTTATATTTAACAGTATATTCTCCTGGTGTAGATACATCTACATTGTCTTCTAGAACTTCTACTTTAGATGTAATATTACCATCTTCATAATCAGTTACTTTAACATTAGTTTTAGCATCATATTTTCCATTTAAGTAGAATATGTTAGATATTAATGTAATTTCTGGATCATGATCTTTTTCTACTGTTACTTTTATTTCTTTAGTAACTGTTTGATTTGCGGAATCTGTTACTTGATAAATTACTTTATAAGTACCTAATTTAGTAATATCAATAGTGTTTTCTTTTACTACTATTTTACTTGTAATATTACCATCTTCTGGATCTTTAGCTGTTGCGAATGATAAGACATTGTATGTTGAGTTTTGTGATAATACTTTATCAGTTGCGGTAATAGTTGGTACTTGATTAGTATTTATTACAATATTATTTTTATAATTATACTTAGTTATTTTTACATTTGGAGCTTTAGCTAGAGTCCAACCAAATTCTTGTTTAGAACCATCTAAATCTACTGGTACTTTATACCATAATTCTCCACTTACTGTTTTAGATCCTAATATTGGGAAATATGTATTAGTATATAATCCTGATATTAGTGTAGCTTTTGTATCTTTAGTAGTACTATTTACCCATGAGTATGCATTAGATGAAGTAGATACTGTTTCTAAACCATAATCAGAGTTTACAATACTTATAGTGTTTGCTGGTACCCAATGTTTTTGATCATACCAATAATCACTTGTTACTAACATAGAAACTGCTTTTTTAGCTTTATCATAAGCTATAGCATATATCATTACATATCTATTTGTTTTTAATTTTTTACCTGTTTTTTGAGTTAAAGTAGAATCATAATAATATAAAGTTTCTTTAGTAGTTTTTCCTACTCCAGGTTTTAATGTAGCATCTTTTTCCATTAAGTCATAAGTATAATCACTATCTTTATAAGAGAATACATTATTTGGATTTTTATATCCTGACACAGGTTTATTTATTTTTAATACATCAGCTGAGTTTACATATAAATATTTATTCCAATTATATGCTCCTGAGATTACTTTGTAATTATTATCTAAATTTAGATCAGATACTACTTTATACCAAGTAGTGTTTCCTTCTTTAGTCTCTCCTACTATTACTAAAGCATCTTCATATTCTGGATATTTATATATAGTAGTTGAAGAAGCTGAAGCTGACTTTTTGGCAGCTGTTGATTTTTTAACAATACCTAGTGAATAGTAATTATAATCTTGTAGTCCATTAGCTTTATCAAAATAATAATAATTTGAAGCCATCTTTTCTGACCAATATGGGTCTGATGCATATTTTACATTCATACCAATTGCTTTATTACCAAATTGTGGTCCAAAGTATAATGAATGAGTTGCTTTTGCATACTTATTAGTTATCCAATCTCTTGAATATCCCATTATTGATGAAGCAAATGATGGATACCAATTAGCTGCTTGATATGGGTTTGAATCAACTGCATTTAATCCAAAACCATTATTCTTATTTATAGCTAGAGAACTTGTACCATTACCTGTTTCATTTCTACTTAAACTGTATGATAATAAGGCATTTACTCCATTTACTTGTTGAGCATTATAGAAGAATGTTCCTGATCCATATAATCTTGATGTTTTAGATTCTGCTGATTTACCATAAACATTTCTAGTATATGATTTTCTAATATACTCATCTATATTAATTGCTGAATAGTTTGTTTTAGTATGATTAGATAAATACATATAATAGTTATAATATGGTTCTTTTGCATTTACAGCATTCTTTGTAGTATTTGCTTTATAATCAGTTAACATTGATTTTAAATTTTTATAGAAATAATGACCATCATAAGAATAATAAGTACCTTTAGCTAACATAGTAGGTTTAGGTCCTATTACACGTCCAGCACTTCCTGAATATGCAAATTGAGGTCTATTAACATAATTATGTTTAATCTCATCAGTTATTGTATATTTAGAAGTTGCTTTTACCCATGGAAATGGAACTATTTCTAATTCAGAAGCATTCATCCATCCAGTGAATCCTGCTATTTTAACTTTAGCTGAATAAATCTTTTTAGCTGATACATATACAATATCAGCTAGAGCTCCATCAATTCCCATAGAAGTATCTACTGTATTAATATAAGTATATTTTCTAGTAGTTAAATCAGATTTTTCATATAAGTTAGTAGTTGATGCCGGATTAAAACTGAAATCAACAATTCCATATTTAGCATAAACTATTTTAGTTTTATTATTTACTTTAGTAAGGATAACTCTTCTATCACTAGTAGATGCATCTACTGCTTTTTTAGCAGCATCAAAAGATGAGTAACAGCCTACTTCGTTTAATTTACCATTATCTTGAGCATCACTTACTTCGAATGCTCCGCATATTTTATCATTTTGATAATCTAAATATGTATATGCATGAACATTAGTACTTAAGAGTAACACCCAAATTATAAGTAGATAAATCTTCTTCATGAGCACCCCTCCTATCTTATACTTATTCATTTTGATTTTATCATACTAATTATTTTTTTTATATACATTAACCTACACTTTTTTTGTTTTACATAGAATTTTACATAGTTGTTTTTTAATAATTTGTTGATATATATAAATATTTTACACTTAGTTTACTCTAATTATTATTGTTTATATTCTACTTACTGAAGGTTAATTGTAAACTTGATAAAACTGGTATATTTGGTATAATTAGTTAGGACATATTTTGGAGGAATAAACATGGCAAAGAAGAAAAAGAAGGTTATTAATAATAATAAAAAATCATTAGGATTTTTACTTAGAGTACTTACTCTACTTTCTATAGTATGTAGTGGTGCGGCGATATATGAATTATATTTACTTGATGGTGTTGAAAATACTATTAGGTATATAGTTATAGGTATAATTGCTCTTATAACAATGTGTATAATCATTTATACTCATAATATAAATAATAAGATTAAACATAAGAAGAATAATAGGAGTCGAAAAGTATTTGTTACATTTGTAGTTTTTTATACTATTATTTGTGCATTGATTGCTGGTGTAATTAATTATGTTTATGGTACATTAGATAACTTTAATAAGAAAGAAATATTATATACTTCAGATCTTATTGTTATGAATAGTAATAAAGCTAAAGATATTGGTGATATTACTGATATGAAGATAGGTATGTTATCTGATAAGAATTCACCTGATGGTTATAAGATACCTCAATTAATGATTAAAGAGAATGATTTAGATAAAGATAATGATATTAAATCTTATGATGATTATACTTCAATGATAGTTGATTTATATGCTGGTAATGTGGATGCTTTATTAATTACTGATAATTATGTATCATTATTTAATTCTATTGATACTTATAAAGATATAGAAGATAAGACTAAAGTTATTATTTCTAAGAGTAAAAAATATAAGAAAACTGATACAGATAATGTTTCAGCTTCAGGTAAATCTGTTACTGAACCATTTACTCTATTATTAATGGGTATTGATTCTCCTGCTGAAGTATTAGAAAAGAATGCTGTTGCGAATGGAGATACATTAATAGTAGTTACATTTAATCCTAAGACATTGAATGCTACTATGTTATCTATTCCTAGAGATACTTATGTTCCTATAAGTGGTTGGAATGGAGATAGAAATAAGATTACTCATGCTGCTGCATATGGTAATGATTGTATGATTAAAACTATTCAAAATTTCTTAGATATAGATATTGATTATTATGCTAAAGTTAATTTTAAGGGATTAGTTAAATTAGTAGATGCTGTTGGTGGTGTTGAAATAGATGTTCAACAAAGACTATGTACTGATAATTCAGATAGACGTGGTCAAATATGTATTGAACCTGGATATCAAACATTAGATGGTGAACATGCTTTGGTTTATGCTAGAAATAGAAAACAACTTGCTAATGGTGATTTTGGTAGAGGAATTCATCAACAAGAAATCATTATGGCTTTAATGGATAAGATTAAAGAAATAGATGATGTTTCTACATTTACTAAGATTATTAATACAGTAAGTAATAATATGGATACTAATTTATCTACTAAACAAATGTTATCATTCTATGGATTAGCTAAAAATATAATGAATACTAGTATGAGTTCTAAAAATGCTGATATTATTAATATTCAAAGATTATATATAGCTGGTAGTGGTCAAATGATATATGATTCTAGAATGAAAATGAATTTATATAATTATGTTCCAAATACACAAAGTGTTGAAGATGTAATAGAAGCTATGCATCAAAACTTAGAAACTGAAGATCATGAGGAAATTACTTCATTTAGTTTCTCAATAAATGAACCTTATGAAAAAGTAGTTATTGGTGAAGGACCATATAATACAGGTTATGAAAAAGTAACTTCTCAAGCACCTGTTCAAAAGACAAGTGCTACTGTACCAGATTTTACTGGAGATACTAAATCACAAGCACAATCTTATGCTAATAGTCATGGTATAAGTGTTACATTCGTAGGAAGTGGAAATATTGTTATTAGACAGAGTCATTCTGCTGGTACTTCTTTAGATGATGTTAAAGGATCAATTACATTAACTTTAGGAAGTAATAATACAAATAATACTACTACAACACAGACTCAAACTGATACAGTTCCTACTCCTACACCAACACCTCCTACCACAGCTCCAGAAACTGAGAAGACTGATGAAAATACACCATAAAAGAACTATGAAAATAGTTCTTTTTTTTACAATAAAAAAGGCATATTTCTATGCCTTTTCATTTATTTCTTGTAATTCTACTACTTCTAGTTTTTTATTGTTATTTACTAGGATTAATATCCCATCAGATTGATAATCATCGAAGTCTGATTTAGTATATGACCATTTTAATCTTACTTTATATGCTTTAGTATCTGTTTGTTCTACATCTTTTTTATTTTTTGTAATTGTATATTTAAATGTAGTTTGTTCTATATTTTCTACTGATGGTTTAGTTACTCTTGGTAGATTTTGATTTCTTTTACCATAGATATTACTTTCTACATACTTATAATATTCATTTTCTGCAGCCTCTAAGAAATTCTTTTCTACATAAGGACTTACAAATTCTACTCCACCAACATCAGTTTTAGCAACTTTATAATCTAATGAGAAGAAATCATATATAAACATTTGACTAATCTTTTTAGCATATGCTTCTTTATTTACCTTTTCTTCTGATAGTATTTCTTTTAATTCACTAAACATTTTCTTATATTCTTCAGGATGACTAGATTTTAAATTATATCCATATCCTGGTATTGAATCTACCTTTTTAATTTTAGTTGGTGAACCAGATAAATACTTAGTATAGATAAAATATCCAGCTACTGCGATTATAATTATTAAAAATAATATTAATACTACTTTTGTTTTCTTTTTTAATTTCATTAGATTATCTCCTTTACTTAACGTCTTTTAATAAGTCATATACAATTATATTATTTGAAACATCTAATAATTTGTTTGTATATTCAGTATTTTCAATTAATTCTTCTTGTGATATAGCTTTTGTTGTTAAAGGGTATGTCTCACTCTTTTGAGAATTATAATATACTTTATTATTTACCCAGTTTCCATTAGGGAAACATACTAAATTGTTATTCTTTGTATTGAATATATCATGTCCTAAAGCATATTTATTTTCAAATCCAAACATGTTTCCTATAGTAGGAAGAACATCATACATTCCCATTGTATAATTAACTTTTTTATTTAATTTAGTACCTTTCATATCTTTTGTCCATATTATAAATGGTACTTTTCTTCCTAATTCATATTGATATTGATCATATTCTTTATAATTAGGATCATCTTCATCTAAAAGTGAATCAGTCTTTTTATCATAATTATATAATAAATTATAATCTTTTCTAGGTAATCTAGCATCATGATCTCCATATAGAATTACTACTGTATTTTCTAATAATCCAGCATCTTCTAACTCTTTTAAGAATTCTCCTAGAGCTTGATCTGCATAATGAAGAGATTTAAAATAATTACCTAATTTAGTACCTTCCATATATGGATGAGATACTTCTTCTACTTTTCCATCTTTATTTTTAACTCTTTCTTTAATATCAACTGGGAACTCTCCATAATGTTCTACATCACTAAATGGTGTATGATTAGATAACATTATCATAAGTCCATACCAATTTTTCTTCTTTTCATTTATATCTTTTAGTATAGGTATTGATTGTTTAAAGAACTCTTTATCACTTAAACCTAATCCTATAGTATTATCTTTATTAACTTCATATGAAGCTTTATCATATAATTTTTTATATCCTAATGATTCATGCATTACTTTTCTATTCCAGAAACTACCATTATTCGCATGCATTGCGAATGTATAATAACCTTTTTCATCTAATAATGAAGGAATAGCTATATAACTTCTATTGTAGTATGAAACAAATGCTGTTCCTGATTTAGTAGGCATAAGTGATGTAGTTGAAGTAAGTTCTGTATCACTTGAAGTACCTACACTAACTTGTGAATAGAAGTTAGGGAAAAACATTCCTGAGTCTGCCATTTTATTTAAGTTTGGAGTTACTTCTTTTCCATTAAACTTTAATGACATGGCATTAGTCATCATACTTTCACCATGAATCATGATAACATTTTTACCTTTAAATAAATTAGTATATTTATTTTTCTTTTCTGGTTTCTTTTCTTCAAAATATTCAGTAAATTCTTGCTGTGCCTTATCTCTACCAAACATAGAATTAATCTTAGGTTGTAGAGAAGAAATTATATCATTACCTTGGTAAATATATATACCAAATCTCATAACAATATATTCTTTATTCCATTGTTTAACTAATCTAGATACATCTAATGGTTTCATAGTTGCAAAGAAGAAAATAGCTAAAACTCCAGCAATACTAATAGTAGTTAACATTTTCTTTTTACGAATAGATTTAATTTCTACTTTACTAAAATATTTTCTTTTATTTAATTTTCTTGCTAGAACAATCATTATAATTGGAGCAAATATATATACTACATCTTTTAATTGTACTACGTTTTCAACAACTGCATCCCCTACTTGTCCTACATATTGAATAAGTCCTATCATAGATAAAGATGCAAATGAAGTATAGAAAGTATAGTATATAGAATTAATCATACATATAAGTGAGAAAAATATTGTAAATCCAATAAAGTAAGTAGATCTATTTTTAGGTTTTAATAAATAACCAAAAGCTCCTACAAAAGAGACTATCATTGCATCAGCAATTATTGCTCTAAGAGATAAATAATTTTCTAGTGAATGCATACAAAAGAATCTAAGAATAGTAGCATTTAATACATTTAATACTAAATATGCAAAGAATAACATATTATTCTTTATATAATTACTAATTACACGTTCTTTAATAATAGTATGTACATTCTTCTTAGTCTTATTATATAACCTTTTAAATTTTACTTTTAATCTATTCATATCTTTATCACTTGTCCTTATAACTAGTTCTTTTTCTTTTCAATTTTAATTACCTCAGTAGATGTTGTATCAAATACTTCATTTCTAGGAGTATCTGAAGCATTTATTATTAATCCTAATGAGAATATATATGATAATAAATATACCCAAATTAGTAATATTAAAATTGATGAAATACTTCCATATATAATATCATATCTAACAAAGTATGTTGTATATATAGAATAAAACTCACTTGCGACTATCCAACCAAATGTTGTAAATAGAGCTCCTTTTGTTGTTGAAGATGACTTTATCTTCTTATCTGGAGCCATAACATATATCAATTTTATATTTATATATAAAATTATAATTATAAGTGGATATTTTACTAATTGATATATTCTAAATAATATATTAATTGATTGTTTATCTCTTACATAGTCTTTTATTATTCCAAATATCTGATCTCCAAATACTGGAACAACTAATAAGAAAACAAATAATATAACTAATATAAATGTCATTACAACTGCTTTTATTCTTCTTTTAATGAATCCACTATCTTCAATCTTATATATTTCATTTGAAGTAATAATAATTGAATGTAGACCATTAGAAGCAATAACAAAGCATAATATTAAGAATATTGCGATATTATATCCTCCAGTACTTCCAGTAATACCATTAAGCATACTGATTACATCTCCTGGTATATAATTATTAGATGTAAATGTTCCTATATCTATACCTAATTTCATACCAATAAATCTTATTAAAGCAACTGTAGGAAATAATGACATAACAATAAAAAAAGCAAGTTGTCCAGGTAAGACTCTCATTTCGGTAGTATTTGTCATATTTAAAAATTTCTTAGCGAACTTCCTTGCTTTCAATTTATCAATCCTCTTATTTATATTCTTCTTTATTAGTAATCATTTCTAATGTAGCTTCATTAATAGCATCATCTAAATTCTTAATAGAATCATTAATCATACTATATCCTATAGCTGCTCCAAACTCATGTGGAAGTGACTTCATTTCTTTAGATAATTTCTTAGTATATGTAGCAATTTGTTTTTCACTATAACCTACTAAGTAAATTAAGAATTCATTTCCATCTGTTCTAATAATCTCACTATTTTCTAATTGAGTATTTACTAGTACAGAAGCAGCTTTAACTATTAATTCATCACCTTTTTCATGACCATAATTATCATTAACATATTTTACATTATTTAAATCAACAATAACTATAGATTGAGGGAACACTTCACATTCTTCCCATTCAGGCATTTTAGCATTTAAATAATTTCTATTTTTAAGTGATGTTAACATATCAGTATATTTATGTCTATCATCTATTTTAATCTTTTTCTTCTTACGTTTTCTATTAATAAATAAATAGATAATTCCTAATATAATTAATGGTATAAAGATAATTGCTAAAACTATTAAGTATGCATTTTGCATAGAAGTATTAGCTAAAATAGATTGATGTAAATTATCTATACCAGTATTTCTATAATTATAATAAGAATTTGTATTGATTATATAATTGAATAGATTATAAAAATCTTTATTAGAATTCTTAATCATAAATTTATAATCATTCATCATAGTATCTTTATATAATAATTTATATTTTTTAAACTTAGTATTTTGATAATATGTATATACTTCACTATCTACTACTAATATCTTATCTTTTGATTTTTTAATTAAATCATTAATAGATGAATAAGTATCTATATTAGTACGTGTATTATTAGCAAAATAATTATATAAAGAATCTTCTTGTAACATACAAATATCTTGATCTTTTAAACTCTCTAATGTAGTTACAATATGTTTATCTTTTTCTTTTCCTAGTACTACATAATCTTCAATAAATGTAGATTTTGTAGGAGTATATTTATTATTATTGTAATTATAATAATCAAAATAAATATCTACTTTTCCTCTATCAATAGCTTCTTTTAGAGCTTTTTTAGTAGGATATTTTTCATAAGTAAAATTTATCTTAGCTAAGCGTTCTGTTCTATTGATATATTCTCCTGCGATACCTGCTAAAGTATTATTAACTTTTACTTCATATGGTTCATTTTCTACATAACCATAAACATAATTTTTACCTAATAATTTAGACTTAGTAGCAGCATCTACATCATTCATTTTTAAATAATAGTTTAAATATTCTTTATTATATTCTTTAACATAATTATTATTACGCCATTTATTATAGAATTTATTTAAAATAGTATTTAATTCTTTATTATTATCACTTAGTGTTAATACTAATTTTTTATAGTATTCAGTAATAACATAATTAATTTGATATTCTCCAGTAATTGTATAATTTAAATACATTATATTTGGAACAATTACCATATTAACTTTATCAGTCTTAAGTGCATTAAATAATTCTTGTTCAGTATTATATTGATTATATGAGATATTAGAACCACTCTTTAAATAATAACTTACATCTTCACTATCTTTAGCAAAAACTCCTATAGTTACATTTTTGATATCTTTAATGTGATTAATTCTCATAGATTTTTTACTTATTACTACATAGTAATCATCAAAAATCTCTAAATCATTTTTACTTAACTTAGTATTATTATTAACTATTCTAACTCTATAACTTTTTCCTTTAGTAGATTTACTTTTAGCATAAGGTGTCTTAGCTAATTCAATACCTACTTTTTCTTGGAATTCTGATAGAAAGTCAAATAATACACCATCTCCATTATATGCATATAATGGATAATCATTTACTATTTCAATATCAAAACTATTCTCTTTATTTTTTTCTACCCATCTTTTTTCATTAACAGTTAGAGATGTCTTTCTATCTACTCTACTATACGATAAATAGATAATTGCAAAAGCAATTATCGCTATTAAGATAGGTATAATTATTATATACTTCTTATTTTTTTTCATAATTATCTATCCCTTGTCCATGAAAACTTATCTTTACCACGATGTAAATATCCAATTATAGGGAATGAATCATCTTTTTTATCTTTTTTAAAGAATACTTGTACATCATATACTTTTCTTTCATCATTAGATAATACTTTCTTAATATCAGCTGCTTTTTCTTTAGCTGTTTTACCTTTAATATTATCCTTTAAAGTAACAACAATTTCTATTATTTTTCCTTGTTCTGTTACTGTAGTCTTTTCATCTATATCACTAAAAACTTCTCCTAATTGATCTTCTTTATTATTAGAAATTTTTACATTTTCAATAGCTTTAGTTCTAGTTCCATAGATTGCTTCTCTATCAGTATTATTTAATAGATTTCTAGTATAAAGTAATGTTATTATTCCTAGAATAACTATTAAAATTAATGAACTAATATTCTTATGATTTTTTATAAATTCCATATTATCACATCCTACTATAACATTATACACTATGTATAATTCATTTTCAATTTACAATTAGTTGTCTAACTTATCCTTTAAGATTGACATTGCGATAGATGGATTTACTCCACCTTTAGTTTCTTTCATTACTTGTCCCATTAGATATTTGATTGCTCTATCATGACCATTCTTATAATCAGATACTGATTCAGGATTAGCTTCAATTATTTCATTTACTATTTTTTCTATCTTATCAGTATCAGTAATATTAGAAATATTACTTGATTTAATAATTTCTTCTATAGAAGATTCTTCTTCCATAACTTTAGATAATATATCTTTTAAATTCTTACTACTTAGAGTTTTATTAGATATATTATTTACTAAATCTATGAATCTTTCTTTAGTAAGAGTAGTCTCTTCAATTGTTTTTTCAGTTTTATTAAGATATTCTGAGATATCACCTAATAATAAATTAGCTGCTTGTTGGAAATCAATTTTTTCTTCTAACAATTCATTAATATAATCAGATAAATCTCTATTTTGAACTAACTTTTTAGAATTAATTTCTGACATACCTAATTCTAAGTATTTTTCTCTTCTTTCATCTGGTAACATTGGTATAGTTTTTTTAACAGATTCAATCATCTCATCAGTAACAATAACTGTTGGAATATCTGGTTCTGGGAAATATCTATAATCATTACCAGTTTCTTTAACTCTCATTAGAACTGTATCATTTAATTTAGAATCAAATCTTCTAGTTTGTTCTTTAAATGATTCATTATTATCTAGCATTTTCTCTTGACGAGCCATTTCTTTTTCTAAAGATAATTTAACATTAGAAATAGAACCTATATTTTTAATTTCTACTTTAGTACCAAATGGATCAGATTCATTCTTTCTTAATGAGATATTTGCATCTGCTCTCATTGAACCTTCTTCCATCTTACAATCTGATACATCTGTATAGAATAATAATTCTTTTAATTTTTCTAAATATAATTTAGCTTCTTCTGGAGTAGAAATACATGGTTTAGTAACTATTTCTATTAAAGGTACTCCTGCTCTATTAAAGTCTAAAAGTGTTTTATCTTTTCTATGAGTTGATTTACATGTATCTTCTTCTATATGCATTTCTTCAATATAAATTTTTTTCTTAGTACCATTATCATCTATTTCTACATATCCATCATATCCAATAGGAGTTAAATTTTGAGTAATTTGAAAATTCTTTGGATTATCTGGATAGAAATAATTTTTACGATCAAAAGTCATTTCTCTTCTAATTTTACAATTAAGTACAGTTGCTGCTTTAATACCTAAATTGATAACTTCTTCATTTAGAGTTGGTAATGTACCAGGATAACCTAAGTCAATAACATTAGTTAATGAATTAGCCATTCTACCATATCCATTAATTGAATTAGAGAAAATCTTAGTATTAGTTTTTAATTCAACATGTACTTCTATACCTATTGTAGGAATATATTTACTCATACTACTTTCCTCCCTCAAAATTAATTTCTTTTTCTAAAAATGCTGCTAACTGATACATTTTAGCTTCTTCAAATCTATTACCAATTATATGCATACCAATAGGCATCTTTTCTTTAGATAAACCCACAGGAATATTTAGTCCAGGAAGTCCTGCCATATTAACTGGTATAACTAATACATCATCCATGAAACTCTTAGATGGATCATCCATTGGATCATCTAAGTTATAAGCAGTAGTTACTGTAGTAGGTCCAATAACAAAGTCATAATCAGAGAATAATCTATCAAATTCTTTTTTAATATCATCTCTAATACTAAGTGCTTTATTATAGTAGATTTTAGCATTTTCTCCACTTAATAAGTATGAACCAACCATTATTCTTCTTTTTACTTCTTCTCCAAAGTATTTAGCTCTAGTCTTAGTATACATTTCATAAATACTAGATGCATCTTCTATAGATGAACCATATCTAATACCATCAAAACGAGCTAAGTTAGATGATGCTTCTCCCATCGCAATAATTTGATATAAGTTAACTGCATTATCTAAGTATTTCATATCTACATAGTCAACTTGTACTTTATTTTTCTTTAATATTTCTAGAGTTTCTTCTATTTTTTCTTTAACTTCTTTACTAACTATATCTGACATAAAATAGTTAGGAACAGCTACTTTCATACCAGAAATATCTTTTCCAATTAATCTAGTATAATCTTCTTTTTCTTTCTTTGATGAAGTTAAATCTTTAGAGTCATGTCCTGAAATAACATTTAATAATAGTGCATTATTTAATACATTTTTAGTCATAGGACCAATTTGATCTAAGCTTGATGCGAAAGCAATTAATCCCCATCTAGATACTGTTCCATAAGTTGGTTTCATTCCTACTAATCCACAGTATGATGATGGTTGTCTAATTGAACCACCAGTGTCTGAACCTAAAGCAAATGGTACATCACCTGAAGCGACTGTTGTTGCGGAACCACCACTTGATCCTCCAGATATTTTTTCATTATTCCAAGGATTCTTAGGAGCACCAAAATATGATGTTCTTGAAGATGAACCCATAGCAAATTCATCCATATTAGTCTTTCCTACAATAATCATATTAGCTTCTTTAATCTTTTCAACTACAGTAGCATCATAAATAGGAACAAAATCTTTCAATATAGCAGAAGCTGCTGTTGTACGAAGACCTTCAGTTACCATATTATCTTTAACTGCTATAGGTAGACCAAATAATAAATTGTCTACTTCTTTATCTTCTAATTCTTTTGCTCTTTTAATTGCTTCTTCTTTATTAAGAGTAATATATGCATTTAAATCAGAATTCTTTTCAATAGAATCAAATGCTTCATTAACTAAATCTATTGGTTTAATCTTTTTATCTTTTAATAATTTATTAATCTCTTCAATTGATTTATCTAGATATCTCATTATGCTCCCTCACTTTCATTTTCAGTTATTACTACTGGTACTGCGATATAGTTACCTGTATGTTTTGGAGCATTTTCTACTACTTTCTTAGGATCTAACATTTCTCCAGGTACATCTTCTCTTAAAGTAGTATTATCATCCCAAGGAGCTACCATCATATCATCATCATAGCCTTCTACATCATTAACTTTCTCAATATCATTTAATAATTGTTTTAACTCAACTTGATACTTTTCAATCTCTTCTTCTGTTACATCTATACGAGCCAAATCAGCTACGTGTAATACTTCTTCTCTTGTTAATTTTTCTTTCATAATAGTACTCCTTTCAACTGTTAATATTATAACATAATTACTATATATTATAAACAAATAACTCAATAATTTGTTTATATAAAAAAGCAAGGTAATTAACCTTGCTTTTGTGAAAATACATTTTTCATATATACAGTATTAGGTACTATTTTATTTCCTTGTTTATAATCTTTTAATGTACCTACTATATATACATAATCTCCTTTTTTATAAGTTTTAATATCATTATCTTTTTCTGCCATAGAACAATTAATATCTAATTTATATTTACCATCTTCATCTACAAATTCTAATAATAATTGATTAGATTTTTTATCTACAGCTTTAACTACACCTGTAACTCTTAAGAACTTATCATAGTATCTCTTAATAGCTTGTTTAGGATTCTTATTAAATTCTAATGCTAAATCTAAGTCTGTTACACTTATTGGTCTAGTATTATATTTTAATCCCCAAGTACCAACTTCCATATCACGTCTTCCTTGTTTTTGATTATAATTAATAACTTTATATCCTAAACCAATATATTCTTTAGTTCCACCATCAGTATATGTTTTAGTAGGTATCGCAAAAAATGGTCCTTTTTCATATTTTGATACACATACTATATCTATTGAAATAAGACATAATAATACTATTAATACTATAAATATTATGTTTAAAACTTTACTATATTGTTTTAATGGTTTTAGTTTGAAAATCTTTTCTTCTTTTAATTTTGAAATATCTTGTTCACTATTTTCTATTGGAGTTAATAGTGGTTCCATAGTATATTCTAAATTATCCCTTTTCATTATATCCACCCCTTAATACGTTGCATATTATACCATATTTTTGTTGATTTGTAAAGTTTTAGTACATTTTCTTGAAGTCTTCTTCACTAATAATAGGTACATTTAATTCAACTGCTTTATCGTATTTAGAGCCTGGATTAGATCCAACTATGACACCATCTGTCTTTTTAGATACAGAAGAAGATGTTTTTCCTCCATTTCTTTCAATGATATCTTTAGCTTCATCACGTGTTAATGTCTCTAAAGTTCCTGTTAAGACAAATGTTTTTCCATTAAAATTATCATTTGAAATTACTTCTTCACCTAAATAATTCATATTAATTCCTAAATCTTTTAATTCCTCAATTAAAGCAATATTTGAGTCTTTTGAGAAGAAATTAACTATACTTTTCGCAATAATTTTACCTATATCATCTATTTGAGTTAGTTCTTCTTCAGTAGCGGAAATTAAATTATCTATATTTTTATAATGAGAAGCTAATATCTTAGCAGTTTTACTTCCTACATGAGGAATTCCTAAACCAAATATTAATTTTTCTAATGAATTAGATTTAGATGCTTCAATTGCTTCTAGTAACTTAGTAATTGATTTATCTCCATAACCTTCCATTCTAGTTAAATCTTTAATGTGTTTGTCTAAAGCATAAATATCAGGAATTGTTGCGATAAAATGAAAGTTATATAAATCTTCCATAATAGAATCACCAAGTCCAGTTATATTCATCGCATCACGTGATGTAAAATGAATAAGTGATTCAACGTTTCTAGCAGGACACTTATCATTAGGACAATAATAATCAACAGTACCTTTTTGAACTAACTTAGTTCCGCACATTGGGCATGTATCTATCATTACAAAGTCTTTTTCAGTTCCTTTTCTTCTTTCTTTTTTAGCTTCAACTACTTCTGGTATTACATCTCCAGCTTTTCTAATTGAAACAATATCTCCTATTTTAAGATCTTTATCAAGAACATATTGTTCATTATGAAGAGTTGCTCGTGAGATAGTTGATCCAGCTACTAATGTTGGATTTAATACAGCGTTTGGAGTTATTTGTCCAGTTCTTCCTACTGTGAATATTATATCTTTTAGTTCTGTTAATACTTCTTCAGCAGGAAACTTATAAGCTGTTGCCCACTTAGGAAATTTAGCTGTATAGCCCAGTGCTCGCTGATTCGCAATACTATTTACTTTTATTACAACTCCGTCTATATCATAAGGTAGAGAGGGTCTTTGTTTAGTTTTTTCATCAATGTACTCGATTACTTCATTTATATTATGTACTAATCTATTATTAGGATTTATTTTAAAACCTAATTCTCTCATAAATTCTATCGCATCACTATGAGTAGTTATTCCATAATCTTCTGGATTAGGTAAATGATAAATAAAATTATCTAGTTTTCTACTTGCTGCTACTTTAGAATCTAATTGTCTCATAGAACCAGCTGCTGCATTACGACAATTTTGTAGTGGAGTTTCTCCATTTTCTATTCTTACTCTATTAATATCTTCTAGAGTTTTTTTATTCATGAATATTTCTCCACGTACTTCTATATCAATATCTTTATTTAACTTTAATGGAATAGCTTTTATAGTTTTAGCATTATGAGTAATATCTTCTCCTACTACTCCATCTCCTCTAGTTGCTGCTCTAACTAATTTACCTTTTTCATATAAAAGAGAAACAGATAATCCATCTATTTTTAATTCACACATGTATTCTGGATTAATATTTTCTTTTTTAATTCTTCTATCAAAATCTATTACTTCTGATTCAGAAAATACATCTGACATAGACATCATTGGTATCTTATGAGTAACTTTTTCAAATCCTTCAATAATCTTACCACCAGCATGATGAGTAGGAGAATCTTCTCTTACTAATTCTGGATGTTCTGCTTCTATTTCAAATAATTCTCTTAAATATTGATCATATTCTTGATCAGTAATAGTAGGATTATCTAAAGTATGATATTCATAATCTGCTTTATTAATAATATCTATTAATTCATTCATTCTTTCTTCCATATTATTACCTCTTTATTAGTATTTTTTTCTTATTATCTATTTTATCTAATACTTCATTAGGTTTAATTAGAAATCTTTCAGAATCTAAAATAAACTCAAACGAATCATCTATATATGGATTTAGAGATTCTATTACTTTATATAAATTACCAGTAAAATATGCTTCTAACATTACTTCTTTTCCTATTATTCTTTCTATATTTTCAGCATATCTTTGTTCTTCATAATAGTATTTATCTGTTGGATCATTAGAAAAGTATTTATTTGTTAAATATTCAGTATATCCTTCATTTAATCTATGTCCTATAGTATGACCACTAATTCTTTTACTTAATCCAGAATTATCAATATTATTTTCATCATAAGTTGATGCATGTAATAATTCATGAAATATAGTATCTTCTAGAACTGGATCTTCATTATAATTAAGACCTTTATTAACAAATAAATATAAATTATTATGATCAAATTCTCCTCTTATTTGTTCACCTTCTCCATGATTAACATATATATCTAGTTTTTCAATATTACTAAGTAATAATCCATTATATTCTTTAAAATAATAATTAAATTTACAAATAAATTCTAATATAATAGGATTTAATTCTTTAAACTTAAGTAATTCTTTTATTTCATCATTACTATAATCTAGAGAATATGAATTAATTGTATTGTTTTTAATTTGATTTAATAATTTTAATTTTCTTTTTTCTTTATACTTTTCTAACATACCAAACCTCCATTAATATTATAACACGTATAGTGTATAAATAGAGGTTAAATCATTATATTTTTCAATAAAAAAAGTTATATTTTAATATAACTTTTTATTCTTCCCATAATTTATTAGGATATACTTTTTCTTCTATTAATTCTTTAATTTTTGTTTTTACAGTATCAGTATCTTCTTTATAAGTTACTCCCATCCATTTAGCTGTTGTTGGAAGAACTTTAACTTTTACTTTATCATTTTTAATCATTTCATCTAATACATCTGGTAATAAGTATTCACATGTTTCCATATTATCTTTATTATTTTCAAAGAATGGTACTATTTGTGATTCTAATTCATCAAATAACATTGGAGTAAATCCAAACATTAACATAGATACTGGATGATCTAAATCTACATCATATGAATCATCTCCACTTAGTGGTTCACAATGTACATGGTCATCTTTTAATTCTACTTTAGATTCAATTACTCCTGTTAAGTAACCATCTTTTTCCATACAAACTCCACGTTTAACAGAACCTTGATTTGATAAAGTTTCTCCTATTTTATATCCAATTACACAGAAGTCATCTTCTTTATTTAAGAAATCTGATGCTTGTTTAAATGCATCATATCCAAAGAAATCATCTGCTGAAATAATAGCAAAGTTTTCATGTACTTTGTCTTTAGCACAAAGAATTGCATGTCCTGTACCATAAGGTTTCTTTCTATCTTCTGGATAATCAAATCCACTAGGTAAATGATTATTATTTTGGAATGCGTATTCTACTTTGATTTTATCATCTATTCTTGAACCAATTGTTTCTTTAAATACTTCATAATTTTCTTCTTTAATTATGAAAACTACTTTTGTAAATCCAGCTTTTATAGCATCATATATAGAGTAATCAATCAATATCTCTCCATTAGGCCCCATTGGTTCAATTTGTTTTAATCCTCCAAAACGAGAACCCATACCAGCAGCTAAAATAAGTAATGTTAAATCTTTTTTCATATTAATCCTCCTTATATATAGTTCTTAATTTATTATAGCACATTGATTTTTCTTTTATATTAGTGTTTTTTTTTGTTTATAATGAATGAAACTATTGAACTTATTACATATAAAATAATTCCTCCTAAAAATCCAATTATTCCAATGAGTGCTATAAGTCCCAATAACTGATTAATAGTTTCTGGAATGTCTTTTACTACACTTGATATAAAACCTGCAATCATTAATCCCATAAATGAAAATACTGATATTCTATAGAATATATCAGAAACAGATAATTTTTCTTTCTTACGTTTTCCTTCTTTTATTTCTTTTTTTACTTGTTTCTTTTCTTTAATATCATTAATTAGATCGTTGTAAAACTTAAATAATAAAGTCGTAAAAGGAATTATAAATATAGATACTAGTATAGCTGTCTGATCATGCATAACAATGTTTTTATGAAAAGCATATATAAATACAGCTATAAATCCACATAACATAATAACACTTATTAAAGAACCAAAATAATACATTCCCCCATATCTTTCTCTTTCTGAAAGTATTATATTTCCATCTTCTTTTTTTACTAATTTAGCTTCATAATTAACTCCAAATGCTTTATCTACTTTATTGGAATGAAGTGGTTCTCTTAATTTATCGGTCTTAAACTTTATAGTGTTTGCTTCTTTAGTTGATAATTTTATTTCTTCATCATTTTTATCTTCTACCAGTCCAATTATATAGGCACACTCTATTGAAACCAAAAACATAAATATATAATATAATATTTCTATTATTATTAATAAATATTGATTAGTACTTATATTATTTAAAACACATAATATTATATATGTTAATATCATTAATATTAAATAATAAATTAGATTATTCTTTTTATTCATAATTTACCCCTTATCTTCAGATTATGTTAAAACTATATCTTTGATAGTTTCTTATGATTCTTCATTAACTTTTTAATTCCATATGGATGTTTAAATGCTACTGAGATAAGTTGTCCTGATAATTCTACTACTTTACCAGTACCAAATGTTTCATGATAGACTAAGTCTCCTACTTGATAGTCTACATCTTCATCTCTTATTACATCTTGTGGATTAATCTTTTGTTCTTGTAATTTTTCTTCTTTAGAAACATTCTCTATTAAATCTTTATTTATTTCAGATATAAATCTACTAGGAGGATTAACTTGTTCTTTTCCAAATAAAGTTCTTCCTCTAGCATTAATAAGATATAGATGATCTTTAGCTCTAGTTATTGCAACATAACATAGTCTTCTTTCTTCTTCTAATTCTTTATTTTCCATTAAAGAATTAATATGTGGAAAGATTCCTTCTTCTAAACCAATAACAAATACATAAGCAAATTCTAATCCTTTTACAGAATGTACTGTCATTAAACTAACTCTATTAGGATCATCTTTATACTCTTCTACATCTGATACTAAACTTATTTCAAGCAAGAAATCTTCTAATGAAACATCTCCTTCTTGTTCTTCAAAAGATTTAGTAATTGATTTAAACTCTTCTAAGTTTTCTAATCTTACTTCAGATTCTAAAGTCTTTTCAGACTCTAATTCTTCTTTCATACCAGATACATTTAATACTTTATCAATTAATTCAGTCAAAGTTAATTCTTTAGATACCTCTATTAATTTTTCTATTAAATGTTTAAATGCTAATTCTTTTCCACTATCTATAGCATCAAATAAAGAAGTATTTTCTTCATTAGCTTTATCAGTTAAGTTTTGAATACTCTTTAAACCAATACCTCTCTTTGGCGTATTAATAATTCTAAGTAGAGAAATATCATCTTTTGGATTATGTATTAATCTTAAGTAAGCAATTAAATCTTTTATTTCTTTTCTTGAATAGAAATAGAAACTTCCTACTACTCTATATGGAAGATTTGCTTTTAACATTTCTTCTTCCATAATTCTTGATTGAGCATTAGTTCTATATAGAATAGCTATATCATTATAAGATACATCTTTATCTATTAATTCTTTTATATTTCTTACTACATATTGGGCTTCATCTCTTTCATTGTAAGCTCTATAATATTTAATTTTTTCTCCTGTTGCTCTAGAAGTCCATAATTTTTTATCTTTACGATCTTTATTATTTTTAATAACATCATTAGCTGCATCTAATATTGTTGTTGTTGATCTATAATTTTGTTCTAAAAGTATAGTTTTAGCATCTTTATAATCTTTTTCAAAGTTTAATATGTTCTTATAATTAGCTCCTCTAAATGAATAAATACTTTGACAATCATCTCCTACACAAGTAATATTTCTATATTTAGCACTTATCATTTTAGTTAATATATATTGAGCTTCATTAGTATCTTGATATTCATCTATTAATACATATTTAAATAATTCTTGGTATTTAGCAAGTATATCAACATGCTCTCTAAATAATTTAATTGGTAATATTAATAAATCATCAAAGTCTACTGCATTATTATCATATAATTTTTTTTCATATCTACGATATACATTATAAACAGCTTCTTCATAGTCAGAAACTGTATATTTTTTATATTGTTCAGGTGTTACTAATTCATTTTTACAACTACTTATAATATTTTTTATAGCTTTAGGATTATATACTTTAGTATCTAAATCCATATCTTTAACTATCTTTTTTATTACTGTTAATGAATCATCTGAATCCATAATACTAAAATTTCTATCATAACCTAGTATTCCATAGTTTTCTCTTAGTAATCTTAAACCAAAACTGTGAAATGTAGAAACTTGTAGTTTCTTAGATAAATCTCCTATTAATGAATATAATCTATCTTTCATTTCTTTAGCTGCTTTATTTGTAAAAGTAATTGCTAGAATATTGTATGGAGATACTTCTTTTTCATCTATTAAGTAAGCAATCTTAGTAGTTAATGTTTTAGTTTTACCTGCTCCTGCTCCAGCAATAATAAGAAGTGGGCCTTCATTATATAAAACTGCTTCTTTTTGTTTATCATTTAATTCTGTTAAATTCATTTTAATACCTACTTCCTTTTATTTTTATTATTCTTCTTTTGTTGATGAAGATGATGAGTCTGTTACATGATGTGGTAATGCATAGTATACTTTAGCTGCTGTTTTTTCAATTGGCATTGAATGTATATATATTTTTCCAGGTCCTGTTACTACAGTATTAAATAAACCTTCTCCTCCGAATATTACATTTTTTATTCCTTTAATAACAACTACTTCTAGTTTACAAGTTCCTTCCATAGCAACTAAGTAACCTGTATCTATTATTTTTCTTTCTCCTTCTTCTAGATAGTATTCTGATACTGATCCATCAAATTCTAAAAATACTACTCCATCTCCAGAGAATTTTTGCATAATAAATCCTTTTCCTCCAAATAGTCCTGAAGAAATTTTCTTTTGGAAGAAAATAGACATACTTATATCACCATAGTTAGCTAAGAAAGAACTATCTTGAGCAATTAAACTTTCTCCATCTTTTATTTCCATAGCACCTATAGTACCTGGGAAACATGATGCGATTGCGATTTCTCCATCTTCTCTAGCAGTATATTTATTTCTAAAAATTCTTTCTCTTGTTAATAACTTTGAAGCAAATTGTTTTCCTCCACCAATGTTTGTTTCCATATCAAAAACATCATCCATCCATGACATTCCATCTGCTTCACAATATAGAGATTCTCCTTTTTTTAATTTACACTTTAATACAGGTAAATTTCCACCTTCAATTTTA
>CAMVLZ010000002.1 GCA_947168485.1 uncultured Bacillota bacterium
TTTGATCCCCACGATATTCTTCAATAAAGATAACATCTTTAACTTTCTTCTTTATCGCATTATATATATCTTCCCATTTAACAGATTCTTCCATAACTAAAGATAAATCTTTAATAGTTAATGGTAATTCTTCTAAATGTTCAAACTTATTATCACGAGATAAATTAGGTACTAATTTGTCTAAATTAATTTCAAACATACCAACATTACATCTCTTAATTTTAGCTTCAGTCATAGTCTTATAAGATAATAATCCCATAGTACCAATAACTTCATCTTTATACATAATATCTAAATGAGCATTAATATCAGCCCAACTTGGTTTATCTCCCTTTTTGAAGTAAATCTCTTCAGTTTGACAATAACCAGTTAAGTTTTCAATAACACCTTTAATTTCATAGAATGCTTCTTTAGCATCTTTTTTAACTATACAACCTGTAACATATTTTTTATGAATTGGTAAAGTTTCTCTCTCTGTAGATGGATGATACTCACCCTTTTCAAACACTTGAGCAACTTCAAATAATCTAAATTCATTATAATATCTTAAGTTCTTCGCAATATCTTCAACCATATTAGGAATTAAACTATTACGAAGATAAGCTAATTCAGGAGCAGGTGGAGTTGCTAATTTAATTGAGTCTTTAGTATCAATACCACATGCATTAAGATATTTATCATCTACCCATGGATAAGAATAAATTTCATTGAAACCACATCTAAATGCTAAATACTCTTTTACTCTTCTCTCTAAAAGTGCCATTGGTTGAATAACAGAATTATTAAATGAAATAGTAATAGGTTTAGCTTCAAATGAATCAAATGTTAATAATCTAGCAATATCTCCCATTACATCATCTTTAATAGAAACATCTCCTGTACTTCTCCAAACAGGTGCTACTACTTTATAAACTTTCTTATCAAATTTAACATCATAACCTAAAGCTTCTAAAATAGAAGTAATAGTCTTATTATCTAATACTTTACCAAGTCTTCTATCTAAGAAATCCTTTGATACTTCAATTTTACTTCTTTCAGTCTTAACAGGATAAACATCACTAAATTTAACAAACTCACACTCTGGGAATATTTGTTTGAATAAATAAAGTGCCATTCTAACTCCCTCTATATTTCTTTCAGTATCAATATTCTTTTCATATCTAATAGATGAATCAGTTTTCTCATCAAAACGTTTACTAGTATTTCTAATAGTAGAAGCAGAGAAATTAGCTACTTCTAAAACAACACCAGTAGTATCAGGTAATATTGAATCATCTTTACCACCCTTGATACCTGCTAAACACATAGGTTTTTTAGCATCACAAATTACCAAATCATCTTCATATAGATCTAAATCTTTTTCATCTAATAATAATAATTTTTCATTCTTTTTAGCATTTCTAACAACTATCTTTTCACCTTCTACATGAGTCTTATCAAATGCATGCATAGGTTGACCCGTTGCTAACATAGAATAATTTGTAATATCAACTATTGCACTTATTGGTCTCATACCAGCTTTAACTAATGCAGATTGCATCCACATAGGCGACTTCTTATCATATACTCCATCTATTTCAGTACAACAATATCTTCTACATTTCTCTGGTTCTTTAATTTCTACTTTATATTCAGGTAATTTATCTAATTCAAAAGAATCTAATTCTTTTAATTTACAATTATAAATTACAGATAATTCTCTAGCTATACCATAATGACCCCATAAATCAGGTCTATTAGTTAAAGACTTATTATCAATTTCTAAAACATAGTCACACATATCAACTACTTCAGAAATATTTTGACCAACTTTACAATCTATTCCTTTTAAATCAACAATAGTAGTTTCAACTGATTCAGGGAAGAAATCTTCTAAGAATACTTCTTCAGCTCCACAGATCATTCCGTAAGAGTCTACTCCTCTCATCTTAGTTTCTTTAATCTTAACAAGTTCATTTTCACCATGCCAATAAACTTCAGATCCAGGCTTAGAAACAACTACATATTCTCCTTCATAAAGATTAGTACCTCCACAAACAATTTGTTTAGGTTCATCTTCACCAATATCAACCATACATACTTTTAATTTATCAGCATTAGGATGATCTTTTACTTCTAGTATTTTACCTACAATAATATCATGATATTTAGCTGCTGTATCTTCTACACCTTCAACTTCCACAGTTCTTAAAGTAAGATTATACGCAATATCATTTATATCTACATCTTTAGGTAAATCAACATATTTTTTTAACCAATTTAATGATACTTTCATACATACACCTCCTACTTAAATTCCTCTAGGAATCTTAAATCCCCACTATGGAATAATCTAACATCATCAACACCATATCTCATCATTACTAATCTATCTAATCCTATATTAATATAGAAACCAGTCCATTCTTCAGGATCTAGATTAGCAGATCTCAATACATTTGGATGAATTACACCACCTGGCATAACTTCAATCCAACCATTATGATTACATACTTTGCAACCCTTACCTCCACATACTAAACATTCCATATCTATTTCATATCCTGGTTCAGTAAATGGGAAGAAACCTTCTCTCATTCTAACATTAACTTTCTTACCAAATACTTTTTCAAAAATAGTTTGAATCATAACCATACCAGATGAGAATGATATATCTTTATCTACTATTAAAGCTTCATATTGGAAGAATGCTCTTTCATGTCTCGCATCAGTAGTTTCATTTCTATAAACTCTTCCTGGATATACAAATCTAGCTGGAGCTCCATGAGCTAATAAATATCTTACAGATCCTCCAGTTAAATGTGGTCTTAAACAAAGTCTATCATCTGCTTCTTTATCCTCAGTACCTTCAATCCAATAAGTATCCATTGATTGACGAGCAGGATGATCCTTAGGGAAATTTAAATTATCAAAAGCAAATTTCTCACTACTAATATCATCTTCTGAATAAACTTCAAATCCAAGAGAAGCAAATGCATCATTTAAGTCATAACACATTTGAGTTATTGGATGTAAAACTCCTCCACTTACACTTTTACCAGGTAAAGTTAAATCAAAATTTTCATCAACTACACTCTTCATAGAAACTAATTCATCAGATTTTTCTTTAAATTTATCTTCAAACTTCTTTCTAATTTCAGTAGACTTCATACCAACAGTCTTCTTATCTTCAGCACTCATAGTACCAATAGATTTCATAATTCCAGCTAAAGCACTCTTCTTACCAGTTAATTCTTTTTTAACATCTTCTAATTCTTGAGTAGATTTAACATTATCTATCGCACTCAAACCATCATTTAAAATCTTTTCTAATTCCTTTTCCATAACCTTATTCCTTTCTATAAAATAAAAACAGTGACCCATCCATCAAGGACGAATCACTGTAAAATCCGCGGTACCACCTTAGTTCTAGTTACCTAGCTCTTTCATAGAATAACGCTCATCACGATTTAGCTCCATTATTGGAATTCATTAATTTATCTTTCTATAATAGCTCCCAGTCGACGACTATTATTCCCTTTAAGAGTATAAATTAACTACTAAGATAATTTCATCACCAATTGATAAAATATTACCACAAATCTAATAAAAAGTAAATAATTTTAATTATCTTCTCCAAAATCTTTTTTATAAGCTTCTACTAGTTTTTGAGGCCAATCACTAGTTGGTTCTAAAATACCAGTAAAGAATCTTAAAGTCTTAGGTTCATGAACAAACTTAAGTCCTCCAATCATATCTCTATGATCATATAACCATTTAACTCTATCTATAACATATTCAGTTTGAGATAAAGTAAATACTCTTCTAGGGAATGCTAAACGTACTAATTCCATAGAAGCAAATCTTTCACTTCCGTCAGCATTTCTCTCTTCAGATAATGTACCTCTTTCCATTCCTCTTATACCACCACATAAGTATAATGCACAAACAAGTGCTCCTGCAGGATATTCTTCTTGAGGTATATGAGAACATATAACTGATGCATCTAAGTGAGCACCAAGTCCTCCTCCTGGAGTAATAACAGGTACTCCATATTCATCTAATTTCTTAACACAATATTCAATAAATTGAGGTCCTTGAGAGATAATATTCATATCCATTGATTCATCAAAACCAACAGTCATAGCTTCCATCTCTTTAACACTCATTCCACCATAAGTTAAGAATCCTTCAAACATAGGAATTAAATCTTCCATTGAATGAAATAAATCATCATCTCTAACTAGAATTGCTCCACCTCGAGCAAATCCAAACTTACGAGCAGAAAAATAAATTATATCAAATAAATCCGCAATCATACGAGTAATCTCTCTAACTGATTTATCCTTTAATTTTTCTTCTCTTTCTTTAATAAAATATAAATTATCTTGTAACAAAGATGCATCAAGTACAGTTAAAATACCATATTTCTTCGCAATCTTTGTAGCCTCCTTCATATTTTCATAAGATATAGGTTGTCCACCTATTAAATTGGTACCAGATTCTAATCTTATATAAGAAACGTTTTCTTTTCCTTCGTCTTTTATACATTTTTCTAATTTCTTTAAATCAATATTACCTTTAAATGGTAAATCTGACTTAGATACTAATCCTTCATCTTTAACTAATTCTTCTACATGACCACCAAGTCGAGTAATATGAGCCTTAGCAGTAGTAAAATGATAATTCATAATAACGCAATTTCCAGGTTTAACAAAACGGGTAGCTAAAATATTTTCACAAGCCCTTCCTTGATGTGCAGGAAGACAATTTTTAATTCCAAATATTTCAGTTAATTTATCTTTCATACGATAGAAAGTTTCACTACCTGCATACGCATCATCTGCCCTTAACATTGCAGATTGCATATTATCACTCATTGCATTAACACCTGAATCAGTTAACATATCTAAAAAGATATCGCCATTATGAAGTTGAAAAGTATTAAAGCCAGCTTCAGTCATTTTCTTTAGTCTTTCGTCTACAGGTAATAACTTAAGTTCTTGAACAATTTTCACTTTATGCATCTCAAGTGGAATTTGTTCATGCTTATAAAACTTTATATTTGCCATAATTTTCCTCCTTTTTCTTGTATACAAAAAAATCATAAAATTAAGGACGAGCAAATACCCGTGGTACCACCTTATTTTATGATTTTAATCATACACTTTATTAGCTATAACGGGCCTCCCGAATTGAACTCCTGATTTGTATTTCATATGATTATCATACTAAGTCTCACCAACCCCTAGTTCTCTTTAATCTAAAATAATCACACTAATTAAGACATCAATCAACATCCAATTTAACAAAATATATCACTAGAATTTTTCTTTGTCAATAACTAAATTGTTTTTATATTCTCTTTTTATCCATTCAATTAATAAAGAAACTATATAATTAACCTCATTATCACTCAATTCTTTATTTTTAGGTATATGATGCCATTTTTCTAAACAAGACCTACAGCAACAAGCACAAGCATGTTGCGCTATAAAAACAGGATGACCTTTCATAGGAGTTTGTTTCCCATCATTAGAAATATTACTAGGTCTAAGTCTTTCATTAATAAAGTCATAAGAATGTTTTAATATTGTATTAAAACCTTTATCATCAATATACTCAATCATATATTTACGCAAATGAAAAGAAGATCTAAACTTAGATTTAGATAAATCATTTAACTTATCATTAATTATCTTAGTTCTTCTATCTTCCATATCATTTTAAATAATAATGTTTAATAGGCTCTAAATTATCATCTAATTCATAACAAATAGGATTACCAGTTTCTATCTCTAGATTAACTACTTCTTCATCACTTAATTTATCTAAGTATTTCATTAATCCTCTTAAACTATTACCATGAGCAACTATTATTACATTTTTTCCTTCTTTTATTTTAGGAAGTATATCACTATCCCAATAAGGTATAACTCTTTCTATTGTATCTTTTAAACACTCAGTATGAGGAACATATTCATCATAAATACCTTCCATAGCTTTAAATCTTTCATCATCATCAGTTAAAGCAGGAGGTTGAACATCATAACTTCTTCTCCAAATATGAACTTGCTCATCACCATACTTATCAGCAGTCTCTTTCTTATTTAATCCTTGTAAAGCACCATAATGTCTCTCATTTAATCTCCAACTCTTATTAATAGGAATATTCTTTTCTCCTAATTCTTCAAGAATTAAATCTAAAGTTCTATTAGCTCTTTTTAATACACTAGTAAAAGCAACATCAAAAGAAAAACCTTTCTCTTTTAAAACTCTACCAGCTTCTCTAGCTTCCTCTACTCCTTTGTCTGATAAATCAACATCAGTCCAACCAGTAAATTTATTTTCTAAATTCCAAACACTTTGTCCATGTCTAACAATAACTAATTTAATCATATCATCACTCCATAATAAAAGTTTAACACAAATAAAAAAAAATAAGAAGATTAATCTTCTTATTTAACACTTAATAATAAACTTTGACTATTTTGATTCTTAACTTTAACAACTATAGAACAAGTACCCTTCTTAATACCAGTAACTTTTCCTAAAGAACTAACTTTACATATATTTTTAGTTTCACTTATAAAAGTAGTATCCTTTATACTAGCATTTTCAGGATAATAATTAACTACTAATTTAGTAGATTTACCTACCTTAATAGAAGATACTTTACTACTAACACTAAAACTATTTAATTTAACAAATCCATTATCATCATCACTAGCAGTATCTGGAACATTTAAATTAGTCTCTTCTTCACTCTCTTCTTCAACAGTAGTATCATTATCACTACTTTCTTTTTTAGAACTATCACTATCAGTTGATTCTTTCTTATTAGTATCAGTTTCTTCTACTTCAATTTTATCATTATCAGACTTTTCATTTAATATTTCACTTGTCTCTAAATCAGTTTTTAATTTATTAACTTTATTACTTTGAGCATCTTGTTTCTTATAATAATTAAAACTTAAACAAATAACTAAAATAACTAATATAACCAAAATAATAAAAGCAATAATCTTTTTCATATAACCACTTCCCCGATAAACGTATAATAACATACATTATTATTAATTTCAACATTAACTAGCAAGTACTATTCTTAACACAAACATTCTTACCAGTAGCTTTTTTAATACATTTTAAAGCACATTTAAACTTATTATAAGCATAACTCTTCATCTCTTTAGTAATCTTTTCATATGGATCAGTCATACTCTTATCAATACCAGTAGTATAATAATCAACTTTACCATCTATAAATGAAATAACACAAGGTGAATCTAATCTCTTAGTATTAGTATTATACTCTTTACCTTCATATTTAATAATATAATCACTTAAATATTTATCTAATATCTTAACAAGTTCTAAATATTCAGAACTACATTCCTTAGTACAAACAAGTTTTCCATCACTAACTTTAAACTCATCTCTAACATTCTCAATATTAACATAATACAAAGTTTCTAAATTAAAATCTTTTTCAGCTCTCATTAACTCTTCAACTATATTACGAGAATATTGATCTTTAGAAAAACCAAAAAACACTGCAAAAGTACTCTTACTATTAATCATATTAACTATTTCATCAATAGAAGAATAAGTAATATTATTACCCTTATCTATTTTAACTTTTCTAAGTTTCTTATTATCAATTTTCTTATTATTTAATTCTTCATATTCGAATTTAAATTTCTCACTATCAGTTAAATCTTTATTATTCTTATTAAAACATCCAGTAATAACAAAACAACATAATATCAAAATAACTAATCTCTTTACATATACCATAATTTTTCCCCATCTCTTCTAACTTCTCTTATAATCCCCCCACCAAGGCAAATATCTCCTCTATACAAAACACAAGCTTGGCCAACAGTAACTCTTTTAGCTGATTCATATTTTATTAATAATCTATTATCATCAAGTTTTTCTATTTCTACAGGAACATCTTCCATTCTATATCTAAATTTAGCACTACAATTACTTAAATCATCATTAAGTATATTAACATTATCAATAATACATTCATTTGAAGTAAGATAAGTACTATCTTCACCAATACTTATATATAAAATATTCTTTTCAACATTTTTACCTACAACAAACATTCTATCTTGAAATCCACCTATATCAAGACCTCTTCTTTGTCCAATAGTATAATGAACTAATCCCTTATGTTTACCAATAACATCTCCTGTATCTATATTAATAATATCTCCAGGAGTTTGTTTTATCTCTTTAGAAATATAATCATCAAAAGACTCTTTTATAAAACATACATCAAATGAATCTTTCTTTTTAGCATTAACTAATCCATTATCTGAAGCAATCTTTCTAATTTCATCTTTAGTTAATCCTTCTAAAGGAAATATTATTTTATCTAACTTATCTTTAGGTAAATCATATAAGAAATAAGATTGATCTTTATTTAAATCAACACTTCTATATAATTGATTATCTTTAATCTTTGCATAATGACCAGTCGCAATAAAATGACAATTATTTTTTTCCATATTTTCAAATAAATATTTAAATTTACAATATCTATTACAATGAACACATGGATTTGGAGTTAAACCATTCTTATAATCATTTAAAAAAGTATCAATAACTTCATTTTTAAACTCTTTTCTATAATCTACTACATGATGTTCTATATTAAGTTTTTCTGCGACTAAAGAAGCATCAGTACTATCAAAATCATCTATAAATTGAAAAGTTATACCAACAACTTCATAACCTAAATTTTGAAGTAAAATAACAGCAGCACTACTATCTACTCCACCACTCATACCTAGAAGTACTCGTTCCATAGAATCACCTCATAAATCAAACTAATTATATCAAAATACATACTATATAGCAAACCACAGCATAAATAAAAAAAACTACTAATCAGTAGTTCCTTTACAAGTTAATCCAGCCTTCTTACCTCTTTCTAACCACTTCTTAAGTATAGGCCTATTATCATCATCATAGATAGTATCACTTTCCATCTCTATAACTTTCTTAACATCAACTTTCTCATAATTAATATTCATATCAATAGATACAGAATCATCTTCTCTAATTACATTAATATCATAGTATTTAATATCTTTATAATTATCTTTTATTTTATTATAAGCATCTTCATATTGATCTAAAGAATCTTTATCATCTCCAGAAACTTTTTCAATTGAATGAAGTACTTTCATAATACCTTTGTCATAAGTAACAAAATACTTAAAATCAGCAGTTAAACCATTAATCGCATTACCTTCTCTACTACATTCAAGTTTACCACTACCCTTAACATTAATATTTTGATAAGGATCATCCGCAGTATCACCTTGTTTATTAGAAGTATTAACTACATCAACATTATTTTTACATCCAGTTACTAATACTAAACATATTATAAATATAAATAAACTAATTCTTTTTATCTTTGTCATCCGCATCATCCTCTAATAATCTTAAGATTTTTCTTTCATTTCTTAAGATTTCTTCTAATTTATGATGCATTTCCTCAGTAATTAACTCACTCTTTAAATCAGTACGATAATCATTTTGATTACGTAAACTATCTTTCTTAGCTTGTCTATTTTGACTCATCATAATTATAGGAGCTTGTAAAGCCGCTAAACATGATAACAACAAGTTAAGTAAAATAAATGGAAAAGCATCTAATTTGATTATACCAGCTAAATTTAAAATAATCCATAATAACAAAAACAAAGTAAAACCAAAAATAAATCCCCAAGATCCAGCAATCTCACTTAATTTATCTGCAACTCTATCTCCTCTAGTCATAGTCTTATCTTCTTGTTTATCAATATCAATCGCAATAGGTTGCTCTACAAGTAAATCTAATAACTCCTCATCATCTTCAGCAGTAAATTCTTGATTTAATAATAATTTTACTATCTCTCTCTTACTCTTTTTAACTGCCATACTATCCCTCCTTATCCATAAAATCAATCATAGCTTGATATACATCATCTTTCATAGTATGAATATATTTCAAGAAACCATGAGTATTACTTTCTAAATTATAATAAACATTATTCTTATTATTTAAATGATCATAGAAATCTTTTCCTTCATCTCTTAAAGGATCTATATCTCCAGTAATAATCATAAAATTAGGAAATTTATCTAACTTATTATAATTAAGTACTTTTACTAAAGAATCATCACTATTACCATAATCTTTAATAAACTTCTTGCAAGTATTCATAGTTAATAGATCAAATTTAGTATTAGCTTCATATGACTCATATAAATCTTCTTCATAATTCATAGAAATCATTGGATAGAATAATACACATTTCTTAATATAATCATAACCATCTTCTATAAATTTAATATTCATCGCATTAACTAAATTAGCTCCAAATGAATCTCCTACTAAAATTATATCTTCATCAGCTATCTCTATTTCATGTAATTTTTGATATAAATATAATACTAATTCATATATTTTATCTATAGTATCAGGATACTTAATACCTTTTTCAAAATAATCAACAGTAATAATACATCTATTAGTCTTTAAAGCTAAATCTTTAGATATTTCAGTATACTTTCCATAAGAATCAGTAACTTTACCATCACCCGGTATATAAATAATAACCTTTTTCATATTACTAACCTTCTTAGGATAAAAAACTCTAACAGGTAATAATACATCATTTAATATTATTTTATAATCAGATATATTTCTTTTAGAAATAGATGGATGAATTAAATCTCTTACATTTCTATATAATTTATACTCTATCAAATTATCAAAATTATCTTGTACATTTTTAACCATCTTTATTCACCATCTATATCATAACATAAAAAAAGATAGTAGTTTACTTACTTTACTATCATTTTACATAATTTTACTTATTTAACTTTTCTCCTTGTTTCATTAAATCACCTATAGCTTTCTCAATCTTTTTATTAGCTTTTTCTAAATCATCATCATATTTAATAGGTTTACCAAAAATATAAGTTAAATTCTTAGATCTAAATTTATAATCTCCTGATACTCCAAAAGGAACTAAAGTAGCTTTAGTTTTCTTAGCCATAGAGACTGCTCCAAATTTAAATGGTAAAAGAAAAGCATCAGTCTTATTACGAGTTCCTTCAGGAAACAACCCAACACATCCACCTTCTTTTAACTCTTTTAAAGCTTCTCTAACAGCAGATTCATCTTTAACACTTCTATTAACTGAAATACATCCAGCAGCTTTAAAAAACCAAGCCATCTTACCATCAAAATACTCTTTCTTAGCCATATATCTAACAGGTCTTTTATTACACAATATAACAGCATTTTGATCCATAACATGTTTATGATTACCAACAAATATTAAAGGACCATCTTTAGGAATATTTTCTTTACCAATAATCTTAGGATTATAATAAAGTTTAAATATAGGACCTAATATATGTTTAAAAATACTATAAGTAATTCTATTACTTCTTTTCATTTTCATCCTCCAGTTTTTTCTTAATAATAGACATTAATTTCTCATTAGACTTTTCTAAATCTTTACTAACTTTAATAGGTTTTAAATACTCAAGTTTAATTCTATTACCTATTCCAAATAATGTATATTTACCAGTAATAGTAAAAGGAACAATTACACAATCATTATCATAAGCCATCTTAACTGCTCCTATTTTAAACTTCATAATAGTATCATCAGTTCTATTGATAGTCCCTTCAGGAAATATCGCAACTACTCCATCATATTTTAATACACTATTCGCATTAACATAAACATTCTTATCTTTAACTTTTCTATTAACTGAAATACAACCCATACCCTTCATAAAAGGTCTAAGTATTCCATCAAACAACTCTTTCTTAGCTAAGAAATGAAATTGTCTCTTACTATACGCAACCATCATAACAGGATCTAAAAACTTAGTATGATTACCTGCTATAACACATTTACTAGTTTTAGGAATATTCTCTCTACCTATAACTTTAGGTCTAAAAACAATAGTAAAAACAATTTTATCTAAGAAAGCCATAATCTTATAAAATAAATTATCTCTCACTCAAATCACCTAAAATATTTATCTCTAATATAGTATAACACAATTAATTTATCTAAATCACGAGACTCATCATTACAACTAATTTTGTCGATATTTCCATTTTCATCTATATCACAATCTACCCTATATACTTTATTATTCTCACCTAGTATATATACATTATATTTATTATCATTTTTAATACATCCACATATTAATTTTCTTCTATCATTTAAACTTACTAAATTATCATTTAAATCAGAAATATTTTTATAATTAATATCTAATTTATTATCACAAACAATCTTATCAGTACCTTTAACTTTCTCATCTAAATCAAGTAATTCTATAATACTTCTCTTTATATCTTTAGAAGTTTCTTTTTCTTTTAATTCAATTAACTTATCATATATAGGAGTATCAATTAATTCAATATCACTCTCTCTATTCCAAGTATACAAAGTATTTAAAGTATTATTTCTAATATCTACATACTTAGAAAATAAACTCTTAATAATAAAATCATTATTTATAAAAGGATAATTCTCAATAATATTAAGTATATATCTATTTTTTAAACTCTCAATACTATATTCATTATAAGTATTAGTAAGTTCTCCATCACAAAACTTAAAATTATCAAATAGTACTTTTAAAGAATCTTCTCTATACTTATTACTATTGATTAATAAATCCAACATAAAAGTATATTTATAACTATTAGTAATAAATCTCTTATAAATATATTTTTCTAATCCAAAAGACTCTATATTACATAATAAATATGTAATTTCAAATAATAAATTAGTATCAGAACTATTATTAATATAATCAATCATAGTATTTTTAAATTTCCTACTACTAACAAGATTATATACTTTATTCTTAATAGAATCATTCTCAACAAATTGATAAATATTAGTAAGAACAAAATAACTAATACTTATATCACTATAATTATAAAAATTATTAATATATCTAGTAAATAATTCTTCATAATTATCAAACTTATCATATTCACTAAATACTATAGAATTAATAATATTACTTATTCCAATATATAATTCTCTATTTAAAGAATGATTAACATATTCTAATATATTAACCTTAGTACCTATAACTCTACCAATACCAATATTATTAACATTATCAGTATTACAATTAAGTACTAAGAATTCTCTTTTTTCATTACTATCTACTTTTAATTGATCAATTAAAAATAATCTACCTATACGAAATACTTTCTTAATAAGATCAAATATAATCTCATTACTATTATCAAATTTAATAATTCCATAAAATAAACAATAAAAAGTAAACTCATCACATAAAGCTAAGTCTAAAATAATACCCCTATCAATTCTACCTAAGTCAAATTGATTTAATAAATAAATACCAAACTTTAATATCTCAACGTTATTAGTATTATTAATAATATATTTACTAAGTTTATATATATTCTCAGGTAATATATACTTCTTATTCTTAATAAAATATTCATTAATATAATCAATATTATATATAAGAAGAAAATCTCTATTATTATCTAAAAAATCTTCAAATTTAGTACAAAATCTATTAATATCATAATTATTTTTATAATCTTCTAGTAAATTAATTATAAATTTATCTTCTCTATACTCACTATCATATTGATTACTAAATATATAGAAAGCATCTGCTCCACCTAAATTATAAGAAGAATTAATTTCATCTTTACAATACTTACTAATATCAAACTTATAACTCAAATAACCATTAGAATCAATAGATTCTTTTAAGTCTTTATAAATACTCAAATTAATCCCTCCTATCAATATTTATTTAACTAAAGAATTAAATCTATTATCAAGTACACCTTGTATCTTATCAATAATAAATGAAACTAAAGGTACTAATAATAAAGCAATTGTAATATATATTAAGAAATAAACTAACTTACATGTATATAATCCATAGTTACAGAATAATGTTCTAATACTAACATGTAATAAATATATCTCCAATGAATGTTTACCAAACCATTCAATAATCTTTCTAAAGAATTTACTTATTTTATATTTATCTATCTTATTAATTATAAATAGTAAAATAAATATAAAAGATGTAACAAAAAAGAATGCTGACAATCTAGAAATAATTAAATTTTTAGAATCAGATAATACTAAAAATGATAAACCTAGTAATATCATAAAATAATCTCTTAATTCAAACTTCTTATTATGATATGAATAATAACCAAATATAAATCCAAAATAAAATGGTATTAATCTAAGTATCATAATATTATAACTTTTAAACAAAGTCTTATGAAAGAAAAATAATAATAAAGAAAAAACAATAGTAACACTAGTTAAAGTTAATACTTTAGTAATAACTTCATCACCATTTCTAGATGAATCAATATAATCAAATAAAAATGGAAATATCAAATAACAAAAACTAATAAATAGAATATACCAATACCAATTATCATTATTAAATATAGTATTTAAAAAAGTAATTTTCTTAATAAAATGTAGAAAAGATAAATCTTTATAAATACAAAACCATATTATAAAAGGAGTTGCGATTAATAAGTATGGTATAAGTACTCTAGTAAATCTTTTAAAATAAAATCTAATAAGATTATTATTTTTCTTAAATGAATAATATAGTCCAAAAGAAGATATTAAAAGGAAAATATCTACTCCTGCACTACCAATAAATTTATGGTACCATTCTATAACTCCATCATAAGAATAATTATATCTAAGACAATCTTGTCCAAAGTGAAATAAGATAATACTTATAATTGCGATACCCATAACTAAAGTACGATTATCAGATAAGATTTTATATGTTAATTTCTTCATATAATCACATCCTAACACAATTAATTATACTAATTTTTTATAACTATTACAAATAAAAAGAACAATAATTTGTTCTTAATATTCACAGTTACCTGGTGTTCTAGGAAATGGAATAACATCACGTATATTTTCAATTCCAGTAACATACATTAATAATCTATCTAATCCTAAACCAAATCCAGAGTGATAGCAATTACCAAATCTACGTAAATTGATATACCAATCGATAGATTCTTTATCTACACCAAATTCTTTTATTTTTCTATTTAATACTTCTAAATCAACTTCTCTTTCAGATCCACCTATTAATTCTCCAGCTCCAGGGACTTCTAAGTCTACAGCCGCAACAGTTTCACCATCAGAGTTCTCTTTCATATACCATGCTTTAATATCTTTAGGCCAATTATATATGAATACAGGACTATTAAAGTATTCAGTAATATATTTCTCATGTTCTTTTGCTAAATCTTCACCATATTCAGGTTTAAATTCAAATTTAACTTTAGCTTTTTTAAGTAGATCAATAGCCTCTTTATGAGTAATCTTTTTAAATTTAGATTTAACTAGTTTTTCTAATTTCTCTCTTAATCCCTTTTCAACAAATGAATCAAAGAAATCAATCTCATCAGGACATTTATCTAATACTCTTTGTACTACAAACTTTAACATATCTTCTTCAATATCCATAACACCATTTATATCACAAAAAGCTATTTCAGGTTCAATCATCCAAAATTCATTAGCATGAACTTTAGTATTAGAATTTTCTGTTCTAAATGTAGGTCCAAAAGTATAAATCTTCTTAAAACTCATCGCAAAAGCTTCTCCATGTAATTGACCACTACCAGTAATAAATGCTTGTTTACCAAATAAGTCTTTAGAAAAATCAACTTTACCATCTTTATCTACAGGAATATTATCAAAATCAAAAGTAGATACTTTAAACATTTGATTAGAACCTTCACAGTCACAAGCAGTAACTAATGGAGTATGTACATATAAATAATTATTATTTTGAAAATATTCATGTATAGCAAAACTAACTACATTTCTAACTCTAAATACAGCTTGAAAAGTTTTAGTTCTACTTCTTAAATAACTAACACTTCTTAAAAACTCCATAGAATGTCTCTTAGGTTGAATAGGATAATCCTCATCAGCATCATCTAATAATTCAATCTTTTCTACTTTTAATTCAATATCTTGTTTACCATTACTCTTAACAAGTTCTCCATCAACAACAATAGAACTTCCTACATGGTAATGACATACTTCTTTAAAATTATCTAATTTATTATCATAAACTAATTGTAATGATTTTAAACAAGTACCATCAAAGAAATCAATAAAACCAAATTCTTTTTGATCTCTATTATTTCTAATCCATCCCTCTAATTTAACTTTATCTCCTATTTTCTTACTTTTAAATAAATCTACTAAATCCATATCATCATCCCTCTTCCAATAAATTATATCAAATAAAATCAATACTTAAAATGATTTTTCATATGTTTTACTAAAACTCTTGATTTACCAAGATTCTCTTCTTTTAAACCATAATTATTTAATAAATATTTTCTATCATGTTTCTTAGAATCTATACTTAATTTACCAATATTTTCTTTGCAATTTTCTGGATTCTTTAAATACTCATCAAAATAATGATAAGCTAATACTCCTCCATAAGAATATACTTCATAATTCATATAATCATAATATAAATCAGGACAATCTAAAATATCTTTAGAATCATAATTCTTTAACATATAATTATATCCATATAGTATATCTATTAATGTATTATCTCCAGATAAAGATAAAGCTTCTCTATCATTTTGATTAAACTTTATCTCATCTAAATATAATCTAAATACTAATTCAATAAATCTAGAATATACTTCATCTAAATTATTACTATGTTTTTGAGAAGTATTTTCAAAACTTCTATCATTAAAAGAATTCTCTAAATAAGCATGAATAACTTCATGTACTAAAATATCAGATAAAGTAATATCTTTATAATCATTAATAACAATAAAAGGTTCATTCTGACTAGATAAAGAAAAAGTACAACCAGTAATACCATCTTCCATAAAGACTCCACCCATAAATATATTATGTTTATCTAACATATATTTAAAGAATTTAGAAATATCTTTATCATAAAAATCAAAAAAATTACTACAAATCTTAACAGTATCATGCATATCCATAGGTACTTTATATTTCTTAAAATAACCTTCTCCATATAAATTATTTAAATAAGCACCTAAATCACCAATCTTATGATTTACATTAAAACATTCTTCATAATTATGTAAAAAGTACTCATCAAATTTCTTATCTACAGAACTATCATTAAAATCATAAGAAGTATATTTTAATATACTTTCATAATCTACATCTAATTGATTACTTTGAATAATAGATAATAATGTATAAATATCATCAGTAAAAGTAATAGATAATTTCTTTGACTTACTATTTTGTAGCATTTTATTAGCATCATATAAATATTTTTTTATTTTTTCTTCAAATTCAGTCATAAATCCCCCACATAGTGTAAGTATAACATAAAAAAATCCTAATTAATAGGATTTTATCTTTCATCTTTTGGAATACTTACTTTCTTACCAGCATCTTCCATCAATAATTCAGGATGAGCAAATAAATATTCAATTAATTTTAATGCTTTACAGAAGTAAAAACCATCCGCAATTCTTTCATCAATAGTTGCTCCAAAATTCATCATATATTTACCATTCTTTTCTTCTCTAATCTCACCAAAAGTAATAAGTGATGATGAAGATCCAAAGTTAGTTAAATTATGATAAATACCATTAGTCTTAAAAGTACCTAAATTAGAAAGTATAGCTGAAGAATAATAAATATTATCATCCATTAAACTCTTAGGTAACCATCCCTTCTTATCAAGCAATTTTAAGAATCCAATAACTGGTACTCTAATAAATTGAGGTATCTTTCCAATTAGATCAGCAGTACCATCAATATCACCTTTTTGTTTACTTCTAATCTTATCAACTTTAGCTTTAGTCTTCTTAGAAATATCTAATAAATTATCTTTCTTATCTACTTTAATAACCATTAAACATTCAACAGAACCATCTTCAAATTCTTCTTTAATTGAAGAAGCTAAACTTACATCTTTATGCATATACATCTTTCTATCAGCAATAAATCTATTCATATATGGTCTAGAATACAAAGTCTTAGCCATAACATTAACTAATCCATGATAATAAGTTAATCCAGGATTATCCTCTTTCATTTTCTTAATAAATTTAACAAACTCAGTAACATCAATATCAACATTCATATATACTGCAGAATCACATCTATTAGGTTTAAAATCAATTAGTACATATTGAAATCCATTAATATCTCTTACTCTATATCCATCTCTTCTATCTCCAAACGCCATAAAAAAACTCCTTACTTTAAATTCATTATAACATAAAAAATTATATTTAAAAATTTTTTACTTAAATTTTACAGGTATAGGTAACAACATCCTAGTAGATTTCTTATATTCAATAAATCCCTTCTTAGTACTCTGTTTACCATCAGCTAAAGGAATACTAATAAATAAGAATAGTAAATTAATTAGTATTGCTCCAATAAAAACATATAATTTATGACTTATCGCAAATCCTTGTATACCTACACCCCACCACATTAATATTTCACCTAAGTAATTAGGATGACGAGAATATTTCCATAAACCAGTTCTAATCAAACCATGATGATTCTTTCTAAATTTATGCATCTCTATATCAGATATAGTTTGAATAATAATAGCTATTAATGAAACAATAAAACCTATCACACTAAAAATATTAAATATATTATTATCAATAATAAGTATTGAAGGAATAATACCAAAATATACAAGTATAGTTGGAACTAAATGAATACCAAATAAATTAACAAATGGATAAAAACCACCAGTAGTCTCTTTATAATGTCTATATCTCCAGTCTTCCCAATTCAAATTATCAAAAGTATATATCCAATTTATAGTTAATCTAATACCCCATAATAATATTACTATTAATAATAATAAAGAACTAATACTAATAGATTTACCTATCATATATAAACAAACTATAACTATAGGTTGAACACTCCAATAAGGATCATAAATAGAAGCATTATCAAATATACAACTGAATAAAAAGATAATAATAGTACTTACAATATCCGCAATAAATATATTTAAATAAATATTATAATCTAAATTATTATAAGTAATAACTCCTCCAATAATACTAATAATATAAATAATAAATATTATAATTAAACTAATAATCTTATTACTTCTTAATTTTCTCATTCTTAATATTTCCTTTTCTAATAGATTTAATACCCATAACTATTAAAAATATACAAAACAAAATAATAGGTACAGACAAATACCAATAAAATACAACTATGAATGATAGTAATAAAAAATTCATCTCAATTGCTTCTAATCCATAAATAGTATGACAATTAGTTTCAGGACCCAAATTAATTAAACAATCACTAGTACCACTTATACCTGAAATAATAAGTATTAATAAAAATAAGATTAAAGGTAATAAACCAAGTACTATAAATGAAATATCTCTTATTTTATTATTCATACACTCACCTCTTAATATATTATTTTATATAATAAAATATCTAATACAAACATACTAAATGTAATAACACTAAGTAATTTTAAATTATATTTACTCATCAACTTATTAACCTTTGGAATAATAACATATATTAACAATAATCCAGCTAGTGCGAATAAGAATACGCTTCTAAAACAAATATATCCATTGATATTGCCAAAGTTTAATATTTCATTATTATAATCCCAATAACGTTGATTTAAAACTTTATCACAAAACCATCCAGTACCATATTCAAGTACACCTGTAACAAAAGCTGCTAAAAGAAATACTAACCAAGGTTTATTCTTGTACCTATAACATAACATAGTTATAAAGACTGAACCAAATCCATATATTGGAATCCATGGTCCAAAAGTAGTTCCTCTCTTTACAAAATATCCTAAATCAATTCGATAAAATAATTCTTCATAGATAAACCCTGTTATCCCACCAATTACAAATAATAACATTAATAAATAAACAACATTTTCTTTTTTTATAGATTTATCAAATTTAATAATCTTATTTAACATAGATATATCCTCCATAAAAAGTTACTCTATTATTAACTTTATTATATAAAAAACACTATAAAAACTCAATAAAAAAACTCTAACCTTAGTTAGAGTTAATATCATATGGTAGCGAGAGAGGGAGTCGAACCCCCGACCTTTCGGGTATGAACCGAGCGCTCTAGCCAACTGAGCTATCTCGCCATTTACTTGACAAGATTAATTTTACCAAAATAATTCAAAATTATCAAGTAATAATTATAAAAAAGTTCTATAAATTAACTTATAGAACTTATTAGTTTTTTAATTCAAATACTTTATCTACTTTATCACATACATTTTTAGAATGAGTTACTATTATTACACATTTATTTTGTTTATGAGCTAAATCTATAAATATTTTTAATATTTCAATTTCAGTTTCATTATCTTATTAGCAGAATTAGTAATAGCTAAAGTAATCGCAGCACTACAAAATATAACTATTATGATAATTCCAATTAAAATATTCCTTCCCTTATTTCTAAATATAGATGTTATAGCATTTTTCAATATATACATAATTTTCCTCCTCGATAATAAATCTAAATTAAAAAAATGAAAAAAAAATACATCTTTCGATGTATTAAATTATATCTTTTAATTCTAGTTCATGTTTTCTTTTATTATAAGCTAATATAGTACAAGATATTACAAATACTATTAACCATATAACAAATAATAAACTATATGTTTTAGGTTCACTAATAATATATTTTATTGTTCCTAATAGTGATTTATCTCTTTCTTTAGTAATATGAAAATTAACAGTTAATTTGGTATTAGTAAAAGGAATAACTCCAGATACTTTAGCATCTCCTTCTTTTAATAATAATATGTAATTATCTTTTATTGAAACAATTTTATCATTAGAAGATTTCCATACTATGTTATCTAAAGATACTTCTTCTATTCCATTAAATAGTTTTAATATATCTATCTTATTATTTTTATCATTAATAACAATATTACTATCTTTAACTAAATCCATTTTAATAATAGAATCTTTTTCATTACTAATAACAAAGTAATTATCTAAATCAATATCTAAGTATTTACTCTTATTATCATTAATAAAGAATTTTAATGGATTATCTACTAATGTATTAGAACTATCAACATTAACAATAGCTTTATCATAACTTCTAATAGAATTAATATTACTATTAGATATTAATCCTTCACTACCACCAATACTAAAACCTATAGTATTATCATCAACTGTACAATTATTAATATTAAAATTCTTACCATAAAAATCTATTCCAGTTTCAGCACCACTAACTTGAACACCTTCAAAATCATAATCAGATCCATCTTGTCCAGCCATAATACCCATATATTTCAAACTACTTACTGATATAGAATTTAAATTAACTACTTGAGAATAAATGCCTAAAGTAAAAGAAGATTCTCTAGCATCAGCTAAACTATCTTTAATATTTAAATTAGATATATTTAATTGAGCATTACCAGTAAATTCTATATATTTATTTGTTGTTATAGTATTATTATTACCATTAAAAGTTAAAGTATTCTTATTACCTACATCATCTATAACAAATTTTAATTTTCCATTAATAGTATAACTATGAGAAAAAGATACTTCTGAATCTATAATTATTAAATCTATAGTATCACTACTAGTAGTTTTATCTCCATCTACTGATTCAAGTGCAGCATCTAAAGAAGTAAAACATTCTTTATCATTTTTAGTACAAGTAGAATCTATATAAAAACTATATTCTTTAGCACACACATTAAAACTAAAACTAAAGATCATAATAATAATCAATGTAAATATATAGTTTCTACCTCTCATATTATCACCTACTTAAAGTATAACAAAGAAAACAACCATTCACATGAAATAGTTGTTTTCTTTACACTTATTTATACCAATATTTACAATAATTATACTTATAAACTCTATATATATTATTATCTGAATTTACTTTATATTTATGTAATAATTTTTTATTATTATCATATACTAAGAAAGTATTATTTTTAGTATTAAATAAATAATTATTATTATATAAATCTATAGATCCATTATAAGCAGTATAAGGAAGTTCTAATTTATCAATTAATTCATATGAATTGTTTTTCTCATCAATCTTATAATTATAGTAATAAGAATTATCTCCTCTACTTATACTATTATTATCTATATCAAATTTAGAATAATCTATTTTATTATTAGATTTACCATAATTAGAATTAAATAATCTTATATAATAACTACTATTATTAATATTACCTTTTAAGCTTATATCACTCTGTCCAGCATGAGATTTAAAATCTCCTTTTTTATCATAAACAAGATCTTCATATTTAGTATCTTCCCATATACTTTTATCACTTAATATATATTTTATTTTAGGTTTACTATTAATATTAATTACCTTAATTATAGAAGATAATTCTCTACTACTTAGTATTATAGAATCATTATCATATATAAATGAATTAATATGTATCCAGTCAAATCCCTTATCAAATTCATCATATGAAGTAGTATTAGTTTTATGAATAGATTTAATATAATCTTTAAATAAAGTATCTACATCTAATATTTTAATTAATTTATTAGTATTTAAATTATATTTAACTACTACATCTTCTATAGAATCTTTATCTTTATTAGTCGCTAGAAAAACAATACTATTATTATGTAATTTATAATCATGATGTATTAAATATTTAGAAGTATTAATAACTCTATCTATCCTACCAAATCTATCTAATATAACAAATTTATTATTAGAAATACTAAATATAATATTATTATTATAAAATAATATTCTATTACCTCTATAACTATTAATAGGAATTTCACTTCTTAAAACACCATTATTATCATACATACTTATATATAATCCATTACCAAATACAGTATAAAGACCATTATAATTATTATTATCATAATTACTAGTTTTATTATCATTCGCAAGTATTAAATTAGATCCAGTATATAGATTAGATAAATCAATCTCAATCTTCTTAGTATTAACAATACTACCATCTTTATCTCTTAAGTTTAATGTAACTACATTTTTATATCCTTTAATTAACCCAATAATTTGATATTTATGAGACTTAGTTAAATTATTCTTACCTTCATTATATAAAGTTCTAGTAAAATCAATAATATCTTTATTATCACAACTAATAGTATAATCAACATAATAAGCTTCTTCTGTATCAAAGAATACATTTAAACTTAAGTTATTAGTACCATATAAATTATATATAATTAATGGAGAATTAAATGTATATTTACTACTAGTAAGATATTCTATTTTTTTATCAATAACTTTTCTATAATTAGAATTATATATATCAATATTCCTATCTTTATCAATAACATATATATTTTGACCTAAATCATCATCATAAACTAATTTAACATTATGAGATAACCACTCATAATTAACTATATTTTTACCGTGTACATAATTATAAGTTATATTAATAATAAATACTATAAAAGAACTAACTAATATGATAAATATTATTACAAACAATTTATTAAACTTCTTCATATTAACACCTTTCTTAATATTATTATAATACAAATTATTAATAATTTAAATTAGACACTTATTTACAATATACTTAATAATTATTAGAATTCCCTTTTATAGCAACAAATAAATTAAAAAAGTATTATAAAAATATTATGTTTTTTTTATTACATTTACATAGAAATGTACAAAAAAACATTTTAAAAGCAAAAAAATTGCATAGAAAAATATTATTTGTTATTATTAAGTTAGAAAGTAGATGATAAGATGAATAGAGTTAAATATAGTTATAAATCTTTATCAACTAAATTAGAATCTTGATAGGTTTTGCAGAAGCATTGCCTATTTTTTTATGGAGGTTATTATGAAGTATACTAATGAAATTATAAGTAAATTTTTAGAATTAATTGAAAAAGAAAATAGTCTTACTAAAATATGTGAAGAAATGTCTCTTAATAGTTTAGAAGTTTTAAGTTTAGTTAATCATGTTAAAAAGAATGGTATTAATATAGCAGTTAAGAAGACTCCTGGTGATCTATATATGATGAATATGGGAGATATTAATTATAATGAAAAGAATACTTATAATTTTGATACTGATGAATACAATGAATTTAATTTTATAGTAATCTCTGATACTAGATTAGGATCTAAGTCACAACAATTATCTATACTTAATGATATTTATCTTAAAGGACAAAAGATGGGTTATAACAATGTAATACTATGTGGAAATATTTCAGCTGGTCTATACCCTATTTCTGATCCATATGCTGAATCTAATTTTGTAGATGATACATATAGTCAAATAGATTATATTGTTAATAATTATCCTAAATTAGAAGGAATGAAAACTTATTTTATAACTGGTAAAATTGATAAAAAACATCTAAAGAATGAAAAAGTTAATATAGGTAAAAGAATAGCTGAAAAAAGAGATGATATGATCTATTTAGGAGATGGATCTTGTGAAGTAATGATAGATAATACTAAAGTACATGTATTAAATGCTAAACTTGGTAAAACATATACTGTATCATATCGTACACAGCAACAAATAGATTCATATAGAAGTGAAGATAAACCAGATATCTTACTATATGGAGGACTACTCCAAATGGAAAAATATAATTATCGAAATGTAACCTGTATTTCTGTACCAAGTGTAGTTGCAACAACAAAAGAGATGACAGAGAAAAGATATTCTAATACAATTGGTGCTTTATATGTAAATATTAGAACTAATAATAAAGGAGATTTAGAATCAGTTAATACAATATTCTCCCCTTATTATGTAACTATAAAAGATGATTATCTTAAAGCTAAACCATTAAAAGATAATCCTCAAAAAAAACATGTAAAAAGAAAGGAATATAGAGATGGAAACAAATAATGTTAATTTAAATTTTGTTAATAAGATGTATCGTTATATGAAAAATGGTATGGATATTGAACTATTTATGGCAAAATTTGATATTAGTTATTCTGAATTAACTGGTTTAATTGAATTATGTAATTTATATGGAAAAGAAATATCAATACAAGAACAAAATAATAAATACACATTTAAAAAGAATAAATCAAAGTCACCTATAACTACAAAAATAGATATAGATGACTCATCTCTTAGACAAACAGAAATATGTGTAGTATCAGATACTCATTTTGGTAATATTCATAATCAGTTGCATCTTCTAAATGATGTTTATCAAGAAGCATATAATCGTGGTATTGATACAGTACTACATGTTGGTGATTTAGTAGATGGAAATTATCCAAATAGACCTGAAAATCCGCGTCAACAATTTCTTCATGGATTTGATGAACAAGTTGGTTATGTAGTAGATATGTATCCTAAAATAGAAGGAATGAAAACATATTATATATTAGGTTCTCATGATGAAACTCATTATAAGAATGGTCAAGCTACAGTAAATGATTGGGTATCTAGATGTAGAGATGATATGATTTATTTAGGACAAGATACAGGTCAAATATCAATAAATGATGTAAAGATAGTTCTAGATCATCCAGGAGGAGGATCAGCTCAATCTCTATCTTATAAACCTCAAAAAAGAATAGAAACTCTAGAATCAAGAACAAAACCAAAATTACTTTTAATAGGACATTATCATAAGAGTTATGCATTTAGTTATAGAAATGTAGAATGTATCATAGTACCATGTCTATGTGATAAAACACAATTCCAACAAAAACAAGGATTATCTAATGTCTTAGGAGCATACTTTATAGATATGTATTCTGATAAAAATGGAAATATTCAATACTTTCAACCAGAAGAAATATTATTTGATAAAAAAGATATTTGGGATGAACAAGGTAAAGATAAAAGAAAAGTAAAAAAATTAGAAATTAAAAATACTTATTACTAAAAAAAATACTAAGTTATCTTAGTATTTTTTAATTAGATGTGTACCAGTCCATATAGTAATATAACTAGAAGGACTATAACATTTATTATTAGAAGTATTTAAATAACATTTAACTTTCTTATCACTAGGTAATTTAAACTTAGTACCTTCAAACATCTTAGAATGATAATCATCATCTATAGAAACACTCCATATTCTCTTACCAAATATATTATTAGGTTTCTTTATATAATTATCATTTAATAATAAATCCCTAAATACAGATTTAAATTGATCCATAGTAATATAATTATATTTAACTAGAACTGCCCCATCTTGAGCACGTAATCCATAAAATAAGTAATATGGAACTTCTCTAAAATTATTATAATCTAATTGAATATTATTCTTTAATACTTCTTCTCTTCTATGAGACCATAATAAGTTTTCTCTAAATTCATAGAAATTACATAACTCTTCTCTTCCATCATTTACTAATACATCATCAGCAATCAAATTATAATATCTAGTAGAAACTATATCATAATATTTAATTTTCTTATGAATAGTTTCTATTTTTTTAATCTTAACTTTATATAATTTATTATTATTATCTACTTTATATATAGAAGTACCTACATCAATAGTAGATATATCACTATATCTATTAGTATCAACATTAAATACAGTATGAGGACCTACTGTTTTTAGAGTAGTACCATCATCAAATGTAGTTAATTGATAAAAATCTCTCTCATGAACTTTTTCCATCCAAATAGGATACTCATAACTAAATCCACCATTTTCATGATCAAATACTAATAATAAATCATCATAAGTAATATCATCTACTTTTTTAACTTTACCATTACCTAATCTAATCATAGTACCTTCTACTAAACAGGGAACTCCTCCATTATAAGTACCAGTAACAGTAATAATTAAATTACCAGTTACATTAGGAATAGAAATATTACCATTATTATAAGTAAAATTAGTAGTATTTCTACCTCCCATAGAAACAGTAATATTATTAGGTAAAGTATAATTTTGTTGAGCAGTAACAGTCGCTGTATAAGTATTACCTATATTAACAGTAGATTCACCAGAATAATTAACTCCAGTTGCATTAAAAGTAACAGTATAAGTCCATTGATAAGATCCTACATCACTAGAGCAAGCATATCCAGCACTAGTAGTCGCATTATTTATATCTTCATTACTAGCTTTATTTCCTAAAGTATCAGTTCCATAAACTACAAAACTATAACTAGAAATATTACTTCCATCAGCTAAATTAGAAATAGTAATTTGTTTCTCATCAGTAGATGTATTAAGAGTATTAATCAAATTATTATCTCCATCATAAACAAGTACAGTATAATGATCTACTCCACTCTCATCTTCACTATCCCAAGTTACATTAACGACACCAATTTCATTACTTTGAATAGCACTAACATTACTTATAACAGGAGCACTAATATCTACATATTCTTCTTCTTTATCTACAGTTAATGTAATACTACCACAATTAACATTAGGTAAACCACTACTCTTTAATGTAACACTAGTATTAATAGTATCAGTAGAAAAAGTCTCTCCACTCTTTTGTTTAACATAGAAAGTATATGTTTGATCAGAAGTATTTGCCCCTATTGTAAAATTATTTAAAGTATTACCAGAAGCATCACATACAACTAATTTAGGATTACCTAAAGTAAAATTAAATGTTCTATCAGTAGAATAACTAGAAGTAACCTTAACATTAAATGATGCGATATTTCCATTTGAAACATTTCCATTAGTAGATCCAACTATACTAGCAATTATATTACCTTCAGGTTTTTCTTGATCATCAATACTTCCTTCACCATTAATAACATAACTATCTTGATCAACAGATGGAACAAAAGTAACAGTTAATGTAGCAATCTTCTCACTTAATTTATCAATCATATCACCAGAATTAATACCAGTTAATTCATAATTTAAAGTACCTAAAGGATTACCACTTTCATCATTAACTTTTAAATCAAAACTAAAATCATTTATAGTATGATCAAAAAAAGTATCATTACTAACAGTAATATCATATATAGCTTTATAAAGAGGATTTTCTTCATCACTTTTTATAAATTCTAAATTTAAATTTATTGAATCATTAGTAAAAGATGGTAAAGCATCTGTTGTATTACTAGAAGAGACTTTAGTAACATTAGTTATCGCAAAGTCTCCATCAGTCTTAAACTTAGCCGTACCATTTATTTTAATTACTTGAGTATATAAAGCAAATCCAACTGACATAAAAGTCAAAGTTAATACAAGAACTAAAGATACTAATACACCCAAATAAACTTTCTTATAATCTAAATTTTTATCTCTTAATTTACTTTTTTTCATCCTCACTATTCCTTGTTTTACCAAAATTTAAATTCAATTTAGTTAGTGTCTTTTCTAACTCATCAAAAGTAAATTTATATCTAGAAGTCTGAGATAAATCTTTCTTATTAGAATCATCTTCTATTTTAGAAGATACTTCTTCATCTATTTTACCTTCATAATCTTTATGATTTTCTAAATTATCTTTATCTAAAACAAATCTCCATACCATATTATCATTAACAATTATAAAGATAGCTTCTTCTCCTTCTTTACTATTGTAATAATTAATAGGCATTCTAACTTCATTATAAACATCAATTAATTCAGAAAATGTAGTTACTTCAATTAACTTCATATCACTAATATCAGGTAAAGTTGCTATATTAGCAATTATACTATCATGTGATGATAATATCTTATTTAAAGTAACATCATATATATTATCTTCATTATATTTTCTCTTATTAAATAAAGTTCTAATTAATAATATTAAACTAATTACTAATAATACTATACCAACTATTAATGAAATCTTATGATAATTTGATAAACTATCATCTCTCATAGTAATAGTATTATTATTACTTTTAGCATTCTTACTAATATTAGCTTCAACTGCTTTCTCTAATAAAGGAACAGATAAACTCATATCACTAGAGATATCAATAGGCTCAGTAAACACTTCACCAGTTCCCATAGATTCAACATTTAAAACAATATCTAATATACCTTCAGGTATTAAAGAATACTCCTTCTTAAATGAACTTAATAATTCATTATATTTATTATAATCAACTTTAACATTCTCATTAATACTAAAGTGATCACTATTATTTAAATTAATAGACTTAGAAGGAACTAAAACATAATCTTTAGACCAATAATAACCACTATCTCCATTAGGTTTATTAGCATTAACTTTTGCTATAACAGAATATTTATAATTACCATTAATCTTTTCACTTAATTTTAAATTATAATGAAAATCTACATCAATATAATTAATAAGATTAGCTATATATGTTCTATTTTCTTCTAAATAAGGAGTAGTAAAATAATTATTCTTATTTAGATAAACTTTATAACTAATAGAATTATTCTCAGTATATTTAACATCTATATATTCTTTTTTAAATAGACCAAAATATATTAAGCAAATACTAATTATAAATACAATAAAAATAATAAAATATCTAAGTAGAAATTTACTTTTATTCATAATCTACCCCTTTCTAAACATTTCATTTATAAATATAGTTGGATACCCAATATATTTAACTACATAATCAACCTTACCTATAACATCTTTTTCTTCTATATCAAACTTATCTTCATTATCATTCGCATCACCTTTAGTATTAAAGTAATACTTATTATTATGATTTTTAATATTAACTACTCTATGTACTACTATAATATTCTTATGTTTAAAAACCAATATATCTCCTACTTCAATATTTTTTGGTTTAGTATACTCTAATATAACAGCATCTCCTCTAAAGAAAGTAGGTTCCATTGAATTAGATGCGACTGATATCATTTTATAGTGAAATATTCCAGATACCAATATAGTTATTATTAATAAAAATATAATTATTGGTATAGTAATATAAGTAGAACTCTTAGTATCCATAGTCTTTTTATATTTATTATCTCTAATTAAACTCTTATTAATTGTATAAAAAGTAATAAAAGGTATAACCACTCCAACTACTCCAAATAGATAATTACCTAAATTAGGAACAATAGGTATTAAATAAACATAAAGAGTAACTATAGATTTATAAAGTAAACTAGGTCTAAATCCTATATTATGAACTAAAAATGTACAAAGAAATTCTAACGCAATAGTAGGAAATACAATTGTACAAACAAATACAAATATAGAATAAGAATCTACTAAAGTAGTATAATTCACTTGTATTAATACACTAAATATAATAAGTAATATAGTAAATATAAATCTTAAACTAAATTTAGAATATCCATCACCAATAACTATGTATCTAAAATATTCCCAAATAATTATTAATATAAATTCAGGTATCGCTACAGTTAAAAAACTATTTAAACCAAATACACCTTTAGTAAATCCTAAGAAGATTCCTAAGATGTATATTGAAATACCTGATATTAACAAAATAGTAATAATAGATCTAACAGTATATCCAAGATAATAATTATTATCTTTTTTTATACCAAAAAATATTATATTTGGAATTAAAATAAGTAATAAAAAGACAATTGCTAAATAACTTTTTAGATTACTAGAAACTGTCTTTGTAATAACATAAAACACAATAATAAGAAATAATAAAGCTAAATTATCAATCAAAAGAGCTTTATAATTCTTTTTCATATTATACCCCTATCTTAATCTAAATAGTTAAAGCATTAATTATATTATGCTACTTGTTCATAATCGAAATTAGCACCTACAGTAACATTAACATCATTAGCAGGTAATTGAGTACTATCAGCAACAGCAACATAAGAAACTTTAACTTTTACAGTTGCACTTTCTTCAGCACCTAAATCTAAACCAATATTATCAGTTGTAGAAGTATATGTAGTACCATTATAATTTACTTCATAACTTAAGTATGGTGCAGTAACACTTGAAGTCATAGTAATCTTAGTTAATTGAGCATCAATAGTACCATCATTAACAGCATCAATACTGAATTCTACAAAATCTCCAGGTTTTTCTAATGTAGCAGTAAAATTAACATCTGTATTTGATAAAGTAGGTAATCCAGTCTCACTAGTTAAAGGTACACTTCCTGTAGACAATTGATAACTACTTTGATCCCAATGAATACTCCATTTACTAGCCTTAACAGTAACATCTCCATTAATATTTAAAGTTTGAGAATAAGCTGCAAAACCAATAGCCATAAATAATACAGCAACAGCTAATACTCCAATAATTCCCATTTGTAAATTTTTTCTTTTTTCCATGATTATAGTCTCCTTTCTACTATAAATAAATTATATCAAAAAAAAAGAAAAATATATATAATTTTTCTTTAAAATACACTATTTTACATATAGTTGTAAAAAATTATTTATAACCATGCTTTTCTCTAAATTTATCACCGTATTCTTTACCAATATCTTCAAATTTTTTCTCTTTATATGCATCAGGTTTTCCTTTTTCAGCAGCTATATCATTAACATTACCAATCTTTTCAGTTTCATGATTTGGAAGTATACGACCTTTTTCATACATAGTATAAATATCACCTTTATCATCTATATAAATACCTTCCATATAAGGAGTATCATAGTATTTATAAGAAACACGTTTTAAATCATCACCATCACGTTCATATATCGCAATTCTAGAATCATACCAACCATACGAACTAGAAAAAACAAAATACTCTTTACCACTATCATTTTTATATTTAGCAATTCCTTGTACACCAGGAATTCCTTGTAAAGTTTTTTTGTATTCATCAGGCAAATCATCATTAGGATTAACAACTTCTAATTCAATTCTTCCTGTTTCATTAACACTTGTACTTTTCTTATATTCATAATTAACTTCAGATACTTGAGAATATGTACCATCATCAAAATTAGTAATATAAAGTTTACCATCACAAGCATACAAAGTAGATGAATTACCTACATCATGATTTATATTAACATCTTTTCCATTTAACAATACTTCTAACTTATAGTCAGTAATATCAATTGATTTACCTTTATCAAAATCCATTTGACTATAATCATAAGCATATACTTTACCATCTACATCAGTAACAAACAAAATATCATTACTCTCATCAATTGATATACCACCTACATGAGCCTCAGATTCACAATTAATATTACAAACAAAATTACCATTCTTATCATATACATATATTCTTGATAATTCTCCAGAACTATAACCACTAATAAAAGTATAACCATTATTAAAAGTATAACCTTGAGGAGTAAAACCATCATCAAGCATATTACCATAATCTATTCCTTCAACAGCTGCTGCATTATTAGAATCATGTGCAGGAACAACTTCTCCTCGAGAAAAAACCATTCCAGAATATCCAGCAAGCATATTAGGATTAGAATCTTTACTTCCAAAAGAATGTAAATGTATTACATCTAAAGTGCTTTTTTCAGCATTTTCAACTTTTTGTTGTATTTGCTCTTTTTCAGTCATACGACCATAACCAACCCCTGTTATAGCTCCTATTACATTTGTGTTATCCGTATTTTTATTAGAATTCATAGAACTAAAATCCATAGACTCTACTTCACTATTATTTACTTCAGATTCAACAGAATTATTTTCATAATTAACAGCATTAAAATCTACATCTACAGATTTATAAGAATCCATTGATAAATCTTTTGGTACATATTTCTTAGAATCAAATCCCATAATTATCACCTATATTTATTATATCAAATAAAAAGGAAAATCTTAATAAGATTTTCCAAAATATACATAATCAGTTGCAGGTCTACCACATCTAATACATTTAGTAGTCTTTTTAACTTTATGTTCACTATCAATACATCTAGATGAGAATCCACCTGTATCATATTTAATATAATCTTCACATTCTTCATCATTACATAATGGAACTTTAACAAAACCAATATTCTCTTTAGTAATTTTCTTTAATTCTTCATAATCTTCAGTTTCAAATAAATGATCATGTAAGAACTTATCTGCTTTATCATACATATCTTTTTGCATCTTTTCAATTATATCAAATACTTTTTCTATTTCATCAAATTTAAGAGTGATTTTCTCATCATTATCTCTTCTAACTAAAATGAATTCACCATTTTCAATATCTCTAGGTCCAATTTCTACTCTAAATGGTATACCTAATATTTCTTGTTGAGCAAATTTATATCCAGGAGTTTTATCAGTATCATCAACTTTACATTTAATTCCTAATTCATTAAATTTATCTTTTAATTCATTAGCTTTATCTAATACTCCTTCTTTATGCATAGCAATAGGTATAATCATTACTTTAGTTGGAGCAATCTTTGGAGGTAATACTAATCCTTTATCATCTCCATGAACCATAATAATAGCTCCAATACTTCTAGTAGATAATCCCCAAGATGTTTCATAACAACTATGTAAATTATTTTCTTTGTCTAAATATTTAATACCAAATGAATCAGGGAATCCACTTCCAAAGAAGTGTGAAGTAGCTGATTGTAGAGCTCTACCATCATGCATCATAGCTTCACAAGTGTAAGTATCTTGTGCACCAGCAAATCTTTCCCAATCAGTTTTCTTTCCAGCCACAAGTGGAATTGCTAGAGACTCTGTTAAAAAGTCATAATATACTTTAAACATTTGAATAGTTCTTTCTTCAGCTTCTTCATATGTAGCGTGTAAAGTATGACCTTCTTGCCATAAGAATTCTCTACTTCTTAAGAAAGGTCTAGTAGTCTTTTCCCATCTAAGTACAGTATTCCATTGATTCCATACAAATGGTAAATCTCTATAACTTCTAACAGCTTTTCTCCAATAATCACAGAAAAGTGTTTCAGAAGTTGGTCTAATACACATTCTTTCTTCTAATTCTTCATTTCCTCCCATAGTTACCCAAGCAACTTCAGGGGCAAATCCTTCAATATGCTCAGCTTCAGTAGCTAACAAAGATTCTGGAATTAATACAGGTAAATATACATTTTCAACCCCAGTATCTTTAAATCTCTTATCTAAATCATTCTTAATATTTTCCCATATTGCATAACCATTCGGAAGATAATTAAGACATCCTTTTACATTAGAATAATCACATAATTTTGCTTCACGTACAACATCAGTATACCAATCAGCAAAATTCTTATCACGTGGTGTGATATTTTGAACTAAATTTTTAGCCATAAATTTCTCTTCCTTTCTTTAAATCGATAAAAAAATTTTAACACAAATATAATACTAATACAAGAAAAAAGTATTGAAAAATTCAATACTTTAAACATTAAAACTATTTAGAAAATCAGGATAAATCTCATTAATAAATCCAAGTAACTTAATACCAGCATTAGTACTTAATTCATCTTGTTCTTCTTGAGACATCTTATCATAATCAACTGTATTTTTCTCTTTAATATCTTTTGTCTTAACTTTAGTTTTAATCTCCATTTCAGAAATAACATTTAATTTAAAATCAAGATCTTTATTCTTAACATTAATAGTAATATTAGAACTATTTTTACAATCATTATTCTTTCTAAAAGTATTATGAGAATCTATATTAAATAATACTTCATCATCACCATCAACAAATTTAGCTATACCAGTGACACTTTCTTCTTTAATAATCATATCTATCTTCATAGAAGTCTTAGCTTTTTTATCATTATAATCTAAATATAACTTAGATGTACTCTTATCAAAATATCCTTCTAATTGTTTTTCTTTTTTAGAAAAACCAGTAATATTAATTTTATTCTTATCTACTTCAAATATAAAATTATCTTCATCATCACAAACTTCATAATACTTAGCTTTTAATGGATTAATTTTATAATAAATATTTAAATCAAAAGAATTTTTTTCATCAACTTTTTCTTTATATAATTCTTCTTTTAAAGATTCTAACAATTTATCTTTAGATAAACCAGTCATATTAGTTAATGCTTTTAATGATTTTTCATCATCTTTAACAAAGTTATAATAATCATTACTATATTGATCTACATTAATATTATGATTAACTCTAGTATAAAGACCTTTCTTATCACCTATTTCAAAATTACCAAACTTCTTAGTAATCTTATCTTTAGAAATATGATCTAATAAGAAATATTTAGTTCTATCTAGTAATGTTAAAACATCTTCTTCACTTGCACTACTACCAAGTTCTAAATCTTTAAAAGAAATATCACTATCCATTCTAATAGTTCTATTAAATAAATCACCATAATCAATTAAAATATTCTTTTCATTAGTAACACTATTAATATTAAGATAATCTTTATTTAATCTCTTAACATTCATATTAAAACTAGCTTTAGTATTAGGTTTATCAATAACTAAGTCATAATTAAATTTATAATTCTTTAACTTAGTTAAATCAATACCACTCTTTTTATAATTAGAATCAAAAGTAAGATTACCACTAATACCTAGAGATTCTTTACTCAAATCATATTTTAAACTATCTTTATAATACTCTTTTACACTTAATTCTAATCCTTTAAAAGTTGAATTAATATTTCTTTTAGCAATCATCTCCGGAGTAAATAAAACAAAGTAACTTACAACACCACCAAGTATAATAACTAATAATATTACAAGAAAAATTATTACTCCTTTTTTACTTTTTCTTGTTTTTACATTCTCTTCCATATACATTCTCCTATCTTAAGAAAAGTATAAATCACTTTAATAAAAAAGTCTACAAAAAAAGGAGTAAAAACTCCTACATATCAACTGATTTATTATCCTTATCCAATATATGAATTTCACAAGTACCATCAAGTAATTTTTCTACTAATAATTTTAATTCATCTAAAGCATCTACTAAATTACCATCAAGTATATTTTCTATTACTAAAACACAATTCTTAGTATTATTATCTAACTTAGTAATATCAGATTCTCTATAATTAAAATTTCTACATATAACAGTATCATTAAATCTATATACAATTTCTCCTTCATTAACAGTTTCTTCTTCACTAGAACCCAATTCAACAAATTTCTCATTACCAGAAGCAAAACCAAGTACAATATCACCATCTACTTTATCTAAATTCTCTCCACCACAAGGTAATTCATATTTAATAGAAATCATATTATAAATATCAACTAATGGATTAATTCTAGGTATTTCATTACCATTAACAGTTCTTCTAATTAATGCTTCTATAGAACTTCTTGCTTTCTTCTCACCAAAACTCTTATATACTTTTCTCCATTCACTAATAACAGGATACTCAGCTAACGCAACATCACTAAATTTAGTTATTACTTTTTCTTTCTCTTTAGAAAATTCATCATAAAAACTTTCATCAATTTCACTATTATTTACATTTTTACATACAATAATTCCTACTTCTAAATTAGGATAATTATCAAACATTTTATCTTCTACTATAAATTTACTCATATTTACTATTTCCTTTCCATAATATAAAACTACTCAAATAAGCTAAACCTATAATTATAGGTAAAACTATAATTATAGTCCATACTCCATTTTGTACAAAGAAGTACCAATCATATTTATAAGATACTTTTCCATTACTCATATGAATTAAAATATTGATTACATAAAATAATGCATAAATAATCATAGGAATTAATCCATAAAAAGTATCCTTAAATTTTAAAGTATCACTCCGTTCAAAGAAATAAAAACTAATTATACTTAAAACAGGTACAATTAAATGAAAAAACAAATTACTATTTTGAATCATCACTAATACTCCACCTTCAGCAATCCATGCTAAATAAAGAAACACTACTAAAAATGTTAAAGTAACACCACAAGTACCCATCAATTTAAATATATAAATACTTTTAGGTATCTTACTAATTTTACCTTTTAATAATAATACTTCATATATTACAAATACTAATGAAACTATACCCATTAATATATTAGAATCAACTGTAAAGAATTTAAACATCTCAATTGATCTAGCTTCTAACACTAAATCATTATCAGTAAACACTATACCACTAAACATCATATAAACACCAAAGCTTACTAATAAGACTATTATAATATTAAGTATTAATGAAATAATTGTTCTTTTCATAAAACCACCTAAATTTATTATAACAAAAAAAGGAGATAAATCTCCTCTTATTTTTTTAAAGTTTTATTTTTCTTTAAAGATTCATAATCTCTATTTAATCTTTTAGCAAATATCATCTTACAATAATCAGATATTAAATTACCAGTAGATTCATTAGGTCTATCAAAACCATATCTTCTATAATGTGATTCATCATCAATAATAACATTAGATAAATCAATTTCAGTTAAAATATAATCAACAGTCTCTTTTTCTTCTTCACTAACTATACCTTGTGCAAGAGACTCTTCTATTAATGTATTAGTATCTACTCTATCATAATTTAATCTATAATATTCACTATTTATAGTAAGCATTAAATTAGATCCTTCAACACTAATTCTATTTAATTCTTTTACTGATTTTAAATAATCTAATATATTTTCTTTATCTTCAGAAGATAATTTATCAAAATAATCTTTTTCTTCTTTTAATAAAGTACCCTGATTTTTGATTGATACTAATCTAGCTAATTCACTTTTACGTTCTTCTATTCTCTCTTTAAGTTTTTCTCTACCAAATAATTTATGTTGTAATTTCTCTAAATCCTCATCTAATGATTTAGATAATTCCATTAATTTTTCTTCTAGATCAGTATGTTCTTCTTTCCACTTATTATATCTAACAGTAGAAGAATTATTATTAATTTCATCTTCTAATTTTTCTATAGTTAAATGTTTACCATTAAATGTAAGAGGATAATACTCTCTATCTTCATTAATCCATTCATAATCATGATAACCATGATATTCATAATTATCAGTAACTTCATAATGACCTTTTTCATGATAAGCATCTTTAGAATCTTCAACGTAATCAAAGCTATTACCTTCTATAAAGAATTTTGAATCTTCTTCAACTTTAATTCCTAAAGATTCTAATTTTTCTAATTTAGATTCAACTACTTCTCTTTGTTTAACAAATTGTTCTCCATAAACTTGAACTATATCTAATAATTCATCTTCTTTTTTTCTAGCAACCATTGGTTTAGCACTAGCAACCTTCTTAAAGTAATTTAATAACTCCTCATTATTAATTATAAAATGATACATTTTAATTAATTCTTCTGACATTTTTTTGTCCTCCTATATCTCGTCTAACAAAAAAGACGAGAACATTTTTATTTCAATGTGTCTCGTCCGAATTACTTCTTATATTCCGGGTAAATAATTACCGATTGACGAAATATAACATTTAAGGACTACTCCCAAATTGATGTACATATTATACCACAAAATTGCCATTTTGTCAATTTAAGCATTATTTATCACTTATACTATTTTCTAAAAACTCAGTAATTTTATCAGTTAAAGAACATAATGATCTTTGTATAGAAGATGTATATGTAACAACAGCTTCTACATATTCAGATTCAGAATCTAACATAGTATGTCCTTCTAAAATATCTTTTGTAACTAATAATTCATTATCACTACCTAGTTCATCACACATTCTGTCTACTAGACCAGCAACTATTTTTAATTGTTCCAAAGATATTTCTTTTTTATCTATTAAAGATTTCTCTTTAAACTTTACCATATATTCATCAAAATTTTCCATATCAATTCCTCTTCTTAAAAATAGATTGTAATTCTTCTCTTTCAGACTTAGATAAATTATCTTTATCCATTAAAGAAACATATCTTGACCATTTATTAGTAATCTTTACTAGTGCTTTCTTAGTTTCACTTAAACCATAAACTTGATTCTTAGCAGACTCTTTAGCATCATGAGTCTCTTTTAAATTAGTACCTACTCCATCAAGACTATTATTCTTTTCTACTTCCTTCAATTGCTCATCTAAAACATCTTCACCTAAAATATCATGACAAATACCAATTAATCTTTTATCACGTTCTTCATAATATTCATGTAATTCAGATTCATCTAACTTAGTTATATCAACATCTTTATTATGTTCTTCTAATCTAGTTAAAATAACACGGGCAAAATCTAACTGTAAAGAAGCTAATTTATGATCTCTAGTATTAATAGATAATTGAGAATCTACTCTTGAATTACGTATTTTATCTTTTAGTTGTTTATATAAAGATTCAATATCATCAATAGCCATTAATTTAGTTGCATGAAGAGTTTTTCCATAAAAATCATCATTCTTATAATATGTATCATAATTATCTACTATATAACTAGTAACACATTCATTTACAACTCTTTTAAATTGTTCAGGATATACTATATTTTCACCAAATGCACTAACATAATCTACGTTATTTCCAATTTGTTTTTTAGCATCAACTTGAAGATTAATATCAAGTTTATCATATTTTTCTCTAAATTTATTGTAACCTTTAACAAATTTATCATAAGTATCATCTATACCAAGTTTATTAAAAATTTTAGGTTGTGGACTATTATAATCTTTAAATAATAAATTTCTAACTAATAAGTTTAATGATAATACAGACATAGAAGCAAAAGTTGAACCAGTAGATGAAATATCTTTTTCAACTATTGAATTTAGAATTAAAGCATCATTAACAATATCAGCAGTATAATAATCACCAATACTACTCAATTCAGGATAAGCTTCTAACAATCGATCTTTTTCATCATCATTAAGTGACTCATTATTTTCAATAGCTTTATCAATACTCTCATCCACAAGATTAACAATTTCTTCTTCACTTAATTCTTTAAAAGATTCATAATCATATTCTTCATTAGAAGATTCATAATTATTCTTTTGTTCTTCTAAACTCTTAACATTTATCTTATAAAATATATATTTAGATAAATTATCAGTTAAAGCTTTTATAGGATCTTTTGATGCATTTTCAGCAATCTCTAATATATCATCTTTATCTAAATTAACAGAATGCTTATTTTGTAATTTAACTACTTCATCCGCAATCATTAATTCCATTCTACCAGTAGTTTTATTTTTAGATTTAGATAATTCATTAAGTATTTTATCTCTAAATAATCTTGCTGACTCAATATTAGTTCTAGTCATAGTATCTATTCTATCTAAAATACTATTTTTTTGTTTTTCAGATTTAAATTCTATTAATGAAAGATATATTTCCATAGCTAACATTATTTTTCTTCTTTCATACTCTAACTCATTTTTTCTTTCATCATAATCATTCATAAAAGCCACCTCTATTATAATTATAACAATATAGACATAATTAGACTATATAAAATAATAAAAATCTCCTTTCTTTACAAGTATTTATAAAATGATGATATACTAATATTAAATAAAAAATATAGGAGAATAATATGAAATGTAATAGATGTGGAAGAGAAATTAATGATAATGAATCATACTGCATTTACTGTGGTAATCATATAAATATGAATTATAAAAAAAAATTTAATAAAGATAAAAAGAAAGAAAAAATTCAAAAGAAAGAAATAAATACTAATGATGATGAAATAGAAGATACTACTCTATTTGTAGCTGGAAAAGTATTCTTATTTTTAATACCATTAATTATATTCGGAATAGTAATGATGAAACATTATTTAAAAGAAGCACAACATCCACAAACGGAATTTTTTGGACCATTACCAGAACTAATGATGGTAGGTTGTTTTGGTTTTTTAGTTTTGATACTATTACTTATTCCACTAGCAATTATAGTTAATGGAGCATTTACTGGAAAATATAGAAAGCATAAAAATGAAAAAGAAGAAAATAAAAAGACTGAATAATATTAGTCTTTTTTAATTAATCTATTAACTCTGTTTTAGCTAATTGTTTATTAATTTTTAATTTTAGATCTTCTTCATCAAAAACCACCCCAAAAATTATTCATATTATACCACATAGTGTATAAATACCCAACAAAAAAGCCATTGTATAAAAAAGATTGATTTACAAACGAAAAATATTATGATATTATACTTTTACTTTTTTAGGGGGATAATTATGAAAGATTTATTTAAAAATAATTTTTTAATCGCTATACAACTTTATAATTCAGAAAATGATTTAAGTAGTCATTCAAATGGTTTTTCAAATTATAAATATAGTTTTTCTGAAGAAGATGGATATAAAGAAGAAAATATTTTTTCAGTTTTTCCAAATGAAGATATAACTACAGGAGAAGATTTTCTAAAATATATAGAATATTTAAATATAAATAATTCTTTTAAAACTATTTCAATCGCATGTATTGGAAAAGAATTATACTGCGCTATATTTGGATTAAATGATCAAGAATATGATGAATACATTAAAAGTAGATCAAATGAAGTTGCTGCTGAAGAAAATTTCAAATGGTTATCATATTCAATACCATTTGAAAATAAAATATGTTTTAGAATTCCAAAAGAGATAATATTAGGTTCAATAGTAACTAATGAAAATAAAGATCTAATATTCATTTATAATAAGAATTATATAGATAATTTAAGTAATGAAGAAAAACAAGAATTTATTAACCAATACAAAGAATTAATATTAAATCAAGTAGAAGATGAAAATCTATATAATAATTGTGTATCTAAAATTAATAAAAAAATATAATGTAAAAATAATTCAAACAAAAAAAGATTATTCATCATAATAATCTTTTTTTAATTTAATTAATTTTGGGAAATAATTATTATTTAATTTTTTAACTTTCACTTCATTTTTATTCATAGTTAAATCATTAATTTTTTCTGATAAGAGATTAACATCAGATTCAAGTTCTTTAAGTTGTTTGTCTTTTCTTTTAGATTCATCAACTTGTAGTTCTAATTCAACTATCTTAGCTAACATATTGAATTTCAAACTATCAAAGTCATCTGCTTCCAAATTAATAACATATTTATCTTGATTAATAATATTCTTATATCTATCACAATACTCAATAATCAATTCTTGAATTTTTGAATAATACAATTCCTTAGAATTATCATCTAATAAACTAACGTCATTAACTAATTCATCTAAATATTTCATAATAGAATTATTAAATCGCAAAGCATTTAATTTATTATCACAAGCACTTTCTATTTCTTCATTTAAAATATAATTAGACTTATACTTTTTAGTTAAATTTTTTAAATATAATTCATGTAAAGTAGACTCAACCACACTATTTTCTCTAGGGAAAACTATTTCCCAAGCTAAAGATTTTATACTTTCATTATTTGAATTTATATAATAATATTTATCAGTAACATTATCATACATAATATATTTCTTATTATCATCATCTATAGGATTTTCTATATCTTTAATAAAATTATAATAAGACTCTGTATAATCAATATAATCATAAATGTTAACCCAATAAACTTTTAACTTTTCAATATCAATTTTAATCTTTTTCTTTAATAAATCATCAACACATAAACGTTCAATTAATTCTTGGTCTTCTTTATTATATTTTGTAAAACTCATTCTAATCCCCTCGAATGTCAATTATTATATCATAAAGAAAATACTTTTTATCAAAAAAAGAATATGATTACATATACTTTTTATTACATCCATGAAAATCTACAACTATAATCTTAAATAATTAAACAAAAAACTATTATCAACCTTCAAATTACTATTATATTCAATAAATCACCTATAATAAAAACTATGTGTAATACACATAGTTTTTCTATTAACTTCTTATTAATTACCTTTATAAACACATTTAATAGGCTTAGTTACTTTTCCTCCAGGAATATAATCACTTAACTTTTTAGTACCATCAGTTATATCCAAAGAAGGTACTAAATCTCCTTTATTAATCATATTATAAAACTTAATTTTATTATCATCCTTTTTACTATCAACTTTATCACGTGTTAAAGTAATAATATCATAAGCAGTTTGCACTTGTCCATTTGAACTAAATGTACCAAAACCATTTCCTTGAGAATCAACCATAACTCCAAAATTTTGAATAATTGAAGTATTATTTTGATTATATTTAACCATATAAAATTGTCCAGCAACATCTGAATTATTCCAAGGAGATCTTCTAATTGGAACAATTAAATCAGCAGCAGATCTACCAGTTTTAGTTGTAAATGAATAATAATATATTCCAGGTCCAAGATCATTTATTGATTTACCATTACAAATTAATTCATCATTATATGCTAAATTTCTTAAATTATTTGAATATTCCTTCGCAGTAGAAACAAAAGTATTCTTTCTACTGTTTTCATAAGTACGCGAAGTAGCAGAAATAGAGCCAAGAATTCCAGCAACAATCAAACCAATAAAAGCTAGACTAATAATAACAACAATAATAACTATAGCAGAATTACCATTACCAGCTGCTCTACATCTATTAATTCTCTCATTTTCATCTGGTGTACTTCTTATAATATTATTAATTTTAATATCAGCTTTAACTAATTTATAATTAGGAAACTCTTTAGCATAATGAATAGCTAATGCTAATCCTGCAACCATGTTAACTATTGAACATATAGGTCTAAGTGGAGGTAATAGAGTTTGTACGAAACCAGTCGCAAAACCAATAAGTAAGGCAATTACAAAATAGCTACCTGCCTCTTTAAACAAACCACTTGCTAGTAACCAAATTGGTCCAAAAAAGAAAGTACCAATTGAAAAACCACTTTTAGCTACACTATCATATTTACCATGAAAATATGCATCATAATACTTATCTAAATTCTCATTATTTTGAGTAGGCATAGTAAATGAAGGTTGAGCACTTACTTGACTTAACATAGTACCACAGTTAGTACAATAATTAACACCAGGTGCTACTGGAGCATGACAATTAGGACAATTAGTAGGATTACTATTTTGAGTAGGCATCCCACTTCCTCCCATTGATTGAACTCCACTATTCATTGGTTGTGTCATATTGTTCATTGGTTGAACATTATTCATTGGTTGAACATTATTCATAGGTTGTGACATATTATTCATTGGTTGTGCTCCATTATTTTGATTATTAAAAATAGCTCCACAATGGATACAATAATTTGTATTACTAATATTCATTTTACAATTAGGACATTCCATATTATCACCATTTTAATTATATCAAAACAACCACTACAAAAAAATATAAATTAACAACAAAAAAAAGAATATGTAAACCATATTCTATTTTCTTAATGGTGTCCCTGAGAGGAGTCGAACCTCCGACCAAAGGTTTAGGAAACCTCTGCTCTATCCACTGAGCTACAGAGACAAGAAGAAGTAATTATACTTCTTGAATAACAGTAATTATCATTGGTTTAGTCTCAGTTTCTTTATAAAAGAAATTACCAAGTCTATTTCTAACGTCATTTTTTATTTGAGAATAATCTACTCTCTTAGAACCAATTTCAACATCTTCTTCAATTACCTCTTTAGCAATTTGAGCAGTTTGTTGAAGTAAATCATAACTTTCTTTTACATAGATAAATCCTCTAGTTAGAATTTCAGGTCCACTAAGTATTTTTTTAGATTCAGTATCAAGTGTACAACTAATAATAACTATACCATTTTCACTTAACATTTCTCTATCTTTTAATACTAAGTCACCAATATCATCTTGACTATTACCATCTATTAATAATTCATCAACTGGTACTTTCTCACGTGCTTCAGTTAATTCTCCATCAACAAATTCAGCAACTTCACCATTTAATTTTAATATAATATTTTCTTTATCTATATCAACTGCTTCTGCTACTTCAGCATTAGCAAACATACTTTGATATTCACCTTTTACTGGAAAATAATATTTAGGATTCATTAAATTAATCATAAGCATTAAATCTTCAGAAGAAGCATGATGTAATAAATTCTTCTTACTAGATAACATAATACCATTAGCTCCTATTTGAGCAATTTTATCTAATATTTCAGAACTTCTCTTTTCAATACCTGGATAACTAGATTCTGTAATAAATATAGTATCAGTATCTTTAATAGTAATAAATTTATCATAACCATTAATAATCTTATATAGATTAGCAAAAGGTTTTTCTTTTAAATCACTTACTAAAACTACTACATCTTTTTTATTTAAATCTTCTAAATTACCAATTCTATTCTTATCTAATTTTAAATATCCATGTTCAATTCCATGATTAATAGTATTTTGTAATGCTTTACCCATAATAACTAATTTTCTATGAGTTTTAGATACTTCATTAAATATCTCTTGCATTCTATAATAATGAGCAGGAAAAACAGTCATAATAATTCTATCTTCATTTCTAATTAATACTTCTCTAATAGTACTAGCAGCTCTATCTAAAGGAGAAGTATGTCCTACTTTAGAAGCATAAATAGATTCACTTAATAAACATAAAACACCTTGTTTACCAACATAAGCAAGTTTTCCTATATCAGTTTTATAATTACCTAACATTGTAGAATCAAAAGTAAAATCTCCTGTATAAACAATTGCTCCATCTTTAGTATATAAAACATAACATACAGCATCTGGTATAGAATGAGTAACACTAATAGGAAATATAGCATTATCTCCAAAATTAATCTTATTATGAGGTTTAATCTCAATTAAATTATATTTAGATATTTCATCTTTAGTCATATAAGATCTTAATACTTCTAAAGTTAAAAAAGTACCATAAACATCTAAATCAGGAATATCTTTTAATATATCAGGTAAAGCCCCCATATTAGAAGCATGTCCATGAGTTAAGAATACTCCTTTAATATTCTTCTTATTATCGATTAAATATTGATAATCAGGAATAATATAATCTATTCCTAAATTAATATCATTATCATACTTTAGTCCCGCATCAAAAATAAATATATCTTTATTTACTTTAACAACATACATATTTTTACCATTTTCATTTAATCCACCTAAAGCAAATATTTTAATTTTATTCAAATTTCTCTCTCCTTTCTTAATATTATATAGTAAAAAATGACTTATTCATTATAACAAATAAGTCATTTTTTTTCAATATATATTATTTTACTTTAACTTTATTATTTTCAACTTCTACACCATTATAAATAATATTTTTAGAAGTACTTAAAGCTTTATTTACTAATGAGAATACTTCATCATCAGTAGCCTTTTCATTATTCTTAATTTCTTTTAAATCTTTTAATAATTCTATTGATCCAGTTTCATCAACATATTCTTTATTATTATAATTAATAGTATCATTAACATTTACTTTACCAACATTGAAGTAATTGTTATCATATTGATCTAAGAATCTACTCTTAATACTACCATCTAATAAAGATATAGCTACTTTAACTCCATTAGTTCTAATTTCATTATCAATATATTCTTTATTGTTTCCATAAGAAACATCTTTTTTAGATTCAACTAAATCTTCTAAATAATTAGCAGCATCATCTAAATCTACTAAATCACCTTTATAAGTATCAGAATCTACCATATAAACATCTACATAATCAAATACTTCATCAATAACTGATTCATTAGATACTTTACTCATAGCATCATTGATACTCATACTATCTGTACTTAATTCTCCAGCATAAGCTACTCCAGTAGAAGATAATGTTAAACCTCCTGCAATAATTAATGATAATAATTTTTTATTTACTTTTAAATTTTTCATGAATACAATCCCCCTTCATTCATGTGCTACATTATATCACAATTTTATTATTTTTGCAAGTTTTATTTAATTTTTATCTTATTATCTGATTTTTCTAATCCATTATAAATAATATTTTTAGAAGTATTTAATGAGTTATCTAATAAAGAAACTACTTCACTATAACCCATAGTATTATCAAATGAATCACTATTTTCACTTATATTTTTTAAGTTATCTAATAATGATAAAGTATCATCATCGCTAGATAAAACCTCATCATTATAAATTAATGTATTACCTTCAAAATAAATATTATTAAGACCAGAATAATCACTTTCATTATCAACTAATCTTGTTTTAATAGAATTCTCTAATAATCTACTAGCTATATTTATACCATTAGTTCTTAATTCTTTATCTAAGAAATCTTTATAATATGAAAGTCTTTTTATCGCAATCATCTTAACTTCTTCATCTGCATAATAAATATCATCTATAAAATCATAAGCATCTTCTATAGTCCATGTAGCAGACTCTTCTGCTAAGAAAGAAGCAGGATCTTCTTCACCAATTTGTTCAATACCCATCTCATCAAGTTTCTTTCCTAATTCTATTATTCTTTCTAAGTAATTAGAAGCATCATCTAAATTTAAGTTTCTTATTTCTCCATTAACAGGATTTTCTAAAGTAATAGTCTCTTCTTCTAATACTTCATCAATATAAGAATCTTCTTCTACTTCATCTACTACTTCATCTAAAGAAAATGAATCAGTACTAATTTCTTCATCCTTTAAACAACCAGTTAAAGTAAAACTCATAGTACCTGCTAAAAGAATTGATACTAATCTTTTATTAATTTTAATATTCATAAAAATACACCCCACAAAGTGAAGTGTATTATACCATAAAAATTATTTTAAAGCAACTTTCTCTAAAGCTATTTTAGCAGCTTCTTGTTCAGCATCTTTCTTACTACTTCCAGTACCAGTACCATAAACTATTCCATCTATCATAACAGAAATAGTAAATACTCTATCATGAGAAGGACCTTCTTCACTAACTAGTTCATAAGATATAAAATCTTGTTCAGCTTGAACATACTCTTGTAAAGCACTCTTATAATCATTAAAGAAACTAATATTATTATCTTCTATATATGGAACAATAATATCTAAAGCAACTCTTCTAACAGTAGAAAATCCTAAATCTAAATAAATAGCCGCTAGTAAAGCTTCAAATATATCCGCAACTATAGCTTTCTTATGCTTACCATCATCTTTATATTCACCATGACCAACTTTAATATATTGACTAAGTTCTAACTCATTAGAATACTCATATAAAGCATTCTCACATACATAACTAGATCTAACCTTAGTCATTTCCCCTTCATCTTCTTTTTTATTTAAATAAAGATATTCAGACACAATCATATCAAGTATCGCATCACCTAAAAACTCTAATCTTTCATAATCTTGTTTAGCTTTATGTTCATTAGCATAACTACTATGACTAAAAGCTATTTTATATAAAGAAATATCATTAGGTTTTATATTAAGTTTCTTAAATAGTTTTTCCATCTAACCACCTCAAGTCATTATAATTCTATCATTAATAATATAATTTTACAATTAATGATTTATATAAATTATAAATTGTAATTATTAAAAATATATAGTAAAATAATCTTATGAAAAAAATATTAATAAAGATGATAAAAATATATCAAAATATACCATTATCATCTCATAAATATTGTCGTTTCATACCTACTTGTAGCGAGTATGCTATAGAAGCTATAGAAGAATATGGTACTATTAAAGGTATAAAAATGACATTAAAAAGAATATCTAAATGTCACCCAGGTGGTGGATATGGATATGACCCAGTAATAAAAAGGAGTAAAGAACATGAAGAAAATTAAAAAATTATTATTACTATTTATATTAGTTATACTATGTACTACAGGATGTACAAAAGATGATATGGAAGGAATAAACGTTGTAGTTACAAATTACCCAAATGAATATATCACAAATATAATCTACGGCAAACATTCTAATATAACTTCAATATACCCAGATGGTGTTAATATAGATAAGTATAAAATAAGCAATAAACAAAAAAATGAGTATGCGAATGCTGATCTATTTATATATAATGGATTAATCGAAAAAGAACGTGATCTAGCAATTGACTTATTAGATATAAACAAAAAATTAAAAATAATAGATACAGCTTACGTTTTAGAAACAGAATATTCAAATGAAGAATTATGGTTAGATCCATCTTCTCTACTAATGATGGCTCAAAATGTTAGACTTGGTATTGAAGAATATGCTTCATCAACAGTATTAAAGAAAGAAATTGATAAAGACTATGAAAATTTAAAAGTAAGCTTATCTGAATTAGATGCTACTTATCGTCTAGCAGTAGAAAATGCTGATAAAAAGACTGTAATTGTATCTAACTCATCTCTTAAATATCTAAAGAAATTTGGATTTGAAGTATTATGTATTGATAATGATGCTACTGAAAAAACTATCTTAAAAGCAAAAGATTTAATTAATCAAAAGAAGATATCTTATATATATCAATTTGAAGGAGATACTACATCTGATAAAGTAAAAGAATTATTAACTACTTATCCTGATTTAAAACAAGTATCTCTACATAAATTAAACATTATATCAGATAAAGAGAGAGAAAATAATGAAGATTATATCTCTATATCTAATAAAAATTTAGATTTATTAAAACAAGAACTATATCAATAATAGTTCTTTTCTTTAGAAAACAATTGCAATTTAATAAAATTTTTGATAGAATTAACTTGTTTACAAAAAGAGAGGTGAAATTATGCCAAATATCAAAGGAGCTATTAAAAGAGTTCGTGGAAATAATAGAAAGAAAGATGTTAATACTATTGTTAAATCATCAATGTCTACAGCAATCAAGAAATTTGAAAAAGCTGTAAAAGAAAATGATAAAGAAACAGCTAAGACTCAATTAAACGTTGCTCTACAAAGAATTGATAAAGCTGTTAATTCTAAATTAGTACATAAGAATAAAGCAGCTAGATTAAAAAGTAGATTAACTAAAAAAATTAATACAATGAACTAAACCATTTAATGGTTTTTTTTATTTACTTTACCCTACTTTTAATATAAAATATTATTAGATAATTAGGGAGGCCAGTATGAAGAAGACAATACCTTTAATAATTATATTATTGATATTAGTAGGTATATTACTAAATAAAGATAAATTATATGAAGAATATCATAATTATATATTAAAAAATAAAATAGAAAATATTACTCCACCAGTAACAAATGAGTATTATAGATTAAATAATTTTAACTATGTACAAATAACAAATGATTATGTTCCTAATAACAAACAAGAATTATTAAATATAATCTATACAATAATAAGTTCTGGTCAAACTGAATATACTTTCTATTGTCCAAAAGAATATGAAACATGTTTAAATGACGTTAATAATATAGCTGAAAATCAATCTATATTATCAGATATAAATAATTTTGTTCATCCATATAATTCATTTAAACATATAGAAACAAAATATGATAACACTAGAGAAGTAACAATAACTTATACAAAAAATTATACAGAAGAAGATATTCGATTAGTAAATCAAAAAATTGATTATTTATATTCTAAATTATATAAACAAAATGATACAGTAGTTAATAATCTAAGAAGATTTCATGACTATGTTGCCAATCACTCAGCATATGATTCTAATCGAGCTGATAATAATATAATAAAATATAAATCAGATATCGCATATGGTCCATTAATTGAAGGATTCTCATTATGTGGAGGATACTCAGATGCCATAGCACTATACTTAGATAGAATGAATATAACAAATTATAAAGTATCATCACAAGAACATGTTTGGAATGCAATATGTATTAATAAAAAATGGTATCATTTAGACCTAACTTGGGATGATCCAATAACAGATACAGGACAAAATTATTTATTACATGATTATTTCTTAATAAATACAAAAACTTTAGAATCAAAAAATATAAAACAACATGAATATGATAAAACTGTATATTCTGAATTACAATAAAAAAGATAGAAGTTAACTTCTATCTTTTTATATAAGTATAAACATCATTAATAGTATTATTAAAATCATCAAAATCAACTTCAAACCACTTAACATCAAATTGATGTTTAAAGAAAGTATACTGTCTCTTCGCAAATCTCCTAGAATCTTTCTTAATCATCTCAACAACACTATCTAAAGATAAATCATCATATAAATAATCATAAAACTCTTTATAACCAATACCACTATTCAAAACTCTAGATACAAGATATTTATCTTTTAAATTAGTTACCTCATCAACTAATCCATTATTAATCATTACATCTACTCTATCATTAATTCTATTATATAAAACACTTCTATCACAAGTTAAACCAATTACTTTAATTGGATATAATAACTTATCTTTATTATTAGAATTCTTACTATCATTTAAACACTTAGTAAGAAGTCTTTCTAATCTTTGTCTATTATTAATATGAACATCAAAGTCACCATAATCTTTTAATCTAGTATATAAATCCAAATTACTTAAAGAAGAAAAATCATACTTTTTTTCTTCTTTTTTAAAATCATAATCATATAATGCAGCTTTTATATATAAACCAGTTCCACCAACTATTATAATTCTTTTACCTCTCTTAGTAATGTCTTCTATTAACTTACGTACATCTTGTTGATAGTCATATACTGTGTAATCTTCATCTACTTCTTTAATATCTATTAAATGATGAGTAATACCACTCATTTCATCTTTACTAGGTTTAGCACTACCTATATTTAAATCTTTATAAATAGATACAGAATCTCCATTAATTATTTCAGCATCTAAATTTTTAGCTAATTCAATAGAAAGTTTAGTCTTACCTACTCCAGTAGGTCCAACAATCACAATAATATCATTCATTATAATCCCTCTTAAACATTTTATCTAATTGATCTCTAGTATAAGTAATAATAGTAGGTCTACCATGTGGACAAGTAAATGGATTTTCACAATATCTAACATTATCAACTATCCATTGCATATCTTCATGAGACAGATATTCATGTGCTTTAACAGAAGAATGACAAGCTATAGATGTAACAGTAGAATCAATAAACTTCTTCTTATCAAAACTACCCTTTTCAGAAACAAGTTCAAATATATTTTGAATTTCACCTTTCGCAATATCTTCATTTATCCATGTAGGATGAGATCTAACAATAAAAGTATTATCACCAAACTCTTCTACTGAAATACCTAAATCTTCAAAAACATCTAATCTTTCTCTACATCTAATAAACTCATCATGAGCAAGTTCTATACTAATTGGAGTTAATAAGTCAATAACAGAACTCTTATCATTAACCATCTTATCAAGATACTTCTCATAATTAATTCTCTCAGCCGCAGCATGTTGATCTACTAAGTACATTCCATCTTCATTCTCACAAATTATATAAGTCATAAAGATATTACCAATAACATTCATTTTCTTAATACGAGTAGTTTCTTCTTCCTTATACTCTTCTTTTTCTTCTTCAATATTAAAATCTAATTTAATTTCTTCATAGACTTTTTCTTCATTAATCTTTTTCTCTTCAATAATCTCTTCATTCTCTTCTTTATGAGATATTTGATTATATACTTCATTAAATGAAGAAGTCTCTCTAACATTAGCTTCTGGTATTAAAGTAAGAGTTTCTAATCTATCTTTAATATTCTTACTAATTAAATCAATTAAAGTATCCATCTTACTAAATTTAATATCCATCTTAGTAGGATGTATATTAATATCTACAAGTATTGGATCTACATCTATATTTAATACAATAATTGGGTATCTTCCTTTATGTATATAAGTATGATAAGCATCAATTATACATCTATTTAAATCATTATTCTTAATAACTCTACCATTAACTAAAGTAGTAATAGAATTACGATTACTCTTAGTTATCTCAGGATATGAAATATATCCACTAATAGTATAATCATCATTCTCATCATTAATAGGTATCATTTTCTTAGTAATATTAGCTCCATATATATCATAAATTACTTTTAATAAATCACCATTACCAGTAGTTTCAATTAACTTATTACCATTATTTATTAAAGTAAATTTAATATCTGGATACGCTAAAGCCATCTTATCAATATACTCTACTATATTAGATAACTCTATATATAAATTCTTTAAATATTTTAATCTAACTGGAGTATTATAAAATAATTCAGATACTTCTATCTCAGTACCTTTAGCTAAATCAGATGAAGATACTTTCATATCTTTACCACCATCTATAGTAATTAAAGTTCCAGTCTTACCATTACTAGTCTTTAAACTCATCTTAGAAACAGATGCGATTGATGGAATAGCTTCTCCTCTAAAACCAAGTGACTCAATATTAAATAAATCATCTAAATTAGATATCTTACTAGTAGCATGACGCTCAAATGCCATCTTAGCATCTTCTCTATCCATACCAATACCATTATCACGTATATTAATAAGTTTAACTCCAGAATCAATTAAATTAATAGTAATCTCAGTACTTTCAGCATCAATACTATTTTCAACTAACTCTTTAACTACATTCATACATGATTCTACTACTTCACCAGCAGCTATCTTATTAGATAATAAATCATCCATTACATGTATCTTACTCATATGACACCTCTACTTCATTATACTTTAAATTATTAAAAAGAAAAAGAACTAATTATATAGTTCTAATTAATTACAAGGTTTAATTGTATCTGTTCTAGATTCAGAAGATGACTCCCAAACACAATCAGTATTAGAAATTTTATTTTTAACTGTAGGCCATGTAACAAAGAAAAAGAATAAAATCATAAATATAACTAATAATAATTTAAGTACTTTTTCAATATATAATAACTTTGTATTATTTATTCTCTTAGATATACCTTCAAGTATAAAAGGAATTAATAATACTATTATAGATAATACATAAATAACTATTTTTAATATCAAATCAAAATCTTCAATAGTAGCAGTTAAAAATAATCCAATGAAAAAGATAGAAACAACTACATATATAACATTAATAAAAGTACTAAAAAAATCCTTTAATCCAATTTTTCCCATTTTAATCCTCCAAACTATTTATTAATTTATTAGCGACATCCTCAGGTATTATCTCACATAACTCTTCCATAGTAGCTTCTTTTATTTTCTTTAAACTACCAAATCTTTTTAATAATTCACGCCTTCTAACTTCTCCTATTCCAGGTATTAAATCTAATCTAGATGATAAAGCCCCTTTAGCTTTAATATTTCTATGATAACTAATCGCAAATCTATGTACTTCATCTTGCATCCTAGTTAAATATAAAAATAAATTAGTATCTTTCTTAACATCTAATATATTATAATTTTTATCCATAATTTGATTAGTACGATGTCTATCATCTTTAACCAAACCAATCAAAGGAATATCTAAGTGAAGCGAATCAAGAATCTCATTGCACACAGTAATTTGATTCTTTCCTCCATCTAAAACTATTAAGTCTGGAGCTTTTTCTTCTCCCATAAGTACTTTAAAATATCTACGATATAATACTTCTCTCATCGCTCCAAGATCATCTTTAACAGATACATCTAATTTAAACTTACGATAATCATCCTTAACAGGTAAAAAGTCTTCATAAACAACCATTCCACCAACATAATAAGTACCAAATAAATGACTATTATCAAAACTTTCCATTCTAGATACATTATCTAATCCAAGTAATTCACTTAATTCTTTTAATGCAGCCATTCTCTTCTTATCATCATTCTCAATTGTTTCTATTTTTAATTTATATTGCTCTAAAGCATTCTCTCTAGCTAAATCAACTAATTTTTTTATCTTACCTTTACTAGGAGAATATACTTTAATATCAAAATAACTACTTAATAATTCATTATCAAATTCATCTGATACAACTAATTCTTTAGGAAGTAACCCTTTCCTATCATAAAACTTAATTAAATATTCAACTACTTCTTCTATAGGATCATCTAACGTATTAATAATTTCATTATGTCTTCCAAATAATAATCCATTTCTAATAAAGAATAACTCTATACTTAAATAATTTTTATCATAATAATAATTAACTACATCAAATGAATAATTATTAGTTAAATCAATCTTTTGTTTCTCTAATGTAGTATTTATATCAACTAACATATTTTTATAATCAATAGCTTTTTCATAATTAAGATTTTCACTAGCCTCATTCATTTTATCTTTAATTTTATCAGTAATAATAGAAGAATCTCCTCTTAAGAATCTTTTAATTTCTTCTGTCATCTCATTAATTTGATTCTTATCAATATCATATTTACAATAACCTAAACATTCATGTATATGATAATAAAGACATAAATCTTTCTTCATATTAGAACATTTTCTTAAAGGATATATTCTATTTATAATTTCAACTGTTCTTTTAGCAGCATGAGCATTTGGATATGGACCAAATAAACTAGTCTTTCTTTTCTTTCTCTTAACATCTCTAACTACTCTAACTTGAGGATACTTATCATTAGTAACTTCTATATAAGGATAACTCTTATCATCTCTTAATAATATATTATATTTAGGATCATATTTTTTAATTAAATTAATTTCTAATATTAAACTTTCTAATTCAGAAGAAGTAACTATATATTCAAAATCATCTATATCTTCAACTAACATTTTAGTTTTACCAGTAACAGTTCTAGTAAAATAACTTCTTAATCTTCTTTGTAGATTTTTAGCTTTTCCTACATAGATAATTACTCCATCTTTATTTTTCATTTGATAACTACCTGGTTTAGTAGGAACTAAAGCTAATTTTTCTTTAAAATCCTTCATATAATCACTTCCAAATACAAATAAATTATAACATAAGAAAAAGAGTTTAAAAACTCTTTTATTCAACTGAATCTAATAAGTTAGAACCATCATCCTCTTCATCAGCAATTACTTTAACATCATGTTCTTTTACTTTAATATCTACTATTTCATTATCTTCATCTGAAGGAATATCAACTTCTTCACTTGTATCAACAACATCTTCTACAGTAGTATCAATATCTTCTACATCATCAATAGGTTCTGGTTCAACATATTTAACTTCAGGTTTTGGTTCTTCATGTTTAACAGGTCTACCAACAACTTCCCAGTTATTAGATCCTTCTGGTTTTCTAATAACACCTTGTTCTTCTAATTGATCTACTATACGACCTGCTCTATTATAACCAACTTTAAATTTTCTTTGAATCATAGAAGCAGAAGCTTTATTAGTACTTACAACTAATTCAACTACATCATCAAATAACTCATCTAAATCTTCTGAAGAAACTCCTCCTCCACTAACACTAGTAGAACTTAAATTAGATAAACTATCATCATAATTAGCTTCTTGTTGTGTTTTAACATAATCAGTTAATCTCTTAATTTCTTCATCATCTATAAATGAACCTTGAATACGAGTTGGTGTATTACTTCCAATTGGTAAGAATAACATATCTCCTTTACCAAGAAGTTTTTCAGCTCCAGTAGTATCTAAAATAGTACGAGAATCAATTCCAGATCCAACAGCAAAAGCAATACGTGAAGGAATATTAGCTTTAATTAAACCAGTAATAACCTCAGTAGATGGTCTTTGAGTCGCAACAATTAAATGCATACCAGCAGCTCTTGCTTTTTGAGTAATTCTAAGAATAGAATCTTCAACATCCTTAGCCGCAACCATCATCAAGTCAGCTAACTCATCAATGATTATAACAATATATGGCATCTTAGATTTCTTATTATTAGGATGCTTTAAATTAAATTTCTCAATATATTTATTATAACTTTCTATATTTTTAGTTCCAGTATCAGAAAACATATGATATCTATTTTCCATCTCTTGAACCATTTTCTTAAGTAACATAGAAGCTTGTTTAGGATCATTAACAACAGGACACATCAAATGAGGTATTCCATTATATACAGATAACTCAACTACTTTAGGGTCTACCATAGCAAGCTTTACTTCATCTGGTTTAGCTCTCATCAATATAGAACAAATAATACCATTAACACATACACTCTTACCAGAACCAGTAGTACCCGCAATAAGTAAGTGTGGCATCTTATCTACTCTACAAGTACCAATATCACCCATTATAGTTTTACCTAATGGTACAAGTAATTTTTCATCTAATTTAGACTTCATCTCATTAGAATCAATTATTTCTCTAAATGAAACCGCTACTGCTTGATCATTCGCAAACTCTATTCCTACAGTTTTCTTACCAGGAATAGGTGCTTCTATTCTTACATCTTTCTTTCCTAAAGCTAATGCTATTTCTCTATTAATAGAAGTAATTTTATTAACTCTTGTACCAGATGCTATCTCTAATTCATATTGACATACTGTAGGTCCAACATGTACTTCTTTAACTGTAGATTTTATACCAAAATCTTTTAAAACACTCATTAATAGATCAGCATTACTCTCTATCGCAGCATTTTGTTTCTTCTCATCTATATTATCTTCTTTAAGCTTATTTAATAAATCAACAGAAGGTAATTGATAATTCTCATTAACAACAATCTCTTTAGGTTTAACTTGTACAACCTCTTCTTGTTTAGGTTCTTCCTTCTTTTGACCAATACCAGTAATTAACATTTGAGTACGAGAAAGTTCTTCTTCTTTTCTTTCTTCTTCCTCTAATTCTTTCTTTTCTTTTTCTTTAACTTTCTCATCATGTTTCTCTTCTATAGAATCAAACTTATCAACAATCTTTTCTTTCATCTCTTTAAATGTATCTAAACCAATTATTAAGAATAATCCAATAATCATAAAAATACATGAAACTATATACATACCTACTTTAGAAAAACATAATACAAAGAAAGCAGCTAGAACACCTCCAATTATTCCACCTCCACAGTAGAAATAATCAGTAATAGTACCACCTTTCATAATAACATCATAAGTCTTAGTAATATGATCCATAGTATTACTAATAGTAACCATAACACCCTTTTGTTCTATGAAAAAACCTTTATGAAAAACAATTATTAATCCTAAAAACAATAAGTAGCAACCCATCATCCTAATACTAAAGAAATCAAAATCTTCTCCATAAATAAGTAATAATATACCAATAACTATAAAACTTAATAATAATATATAAAAAGCAAAACTACCAACTAACGCAACAAAAACAAAATGTAAAAATTTACCAACTACACCTAGATTACCTAATCCAAGTACCGCAATAATAATAAATAATACACCTAAAAGTTGTTTACTATACTTAAAAACAGTTTTCTTTTTCTTTCTACCTCTTTTTGCCATATTATATACTCCTTTAGTCTCTAATAATATTATACTACATATTATTTCAATATTAATATAATTTATCATAACTTTACACAAAAAAAGTAGAAACAAGTTCTACTTTTTAATCTTTTTAAGTGTTCTAGTAAAAGCAAGAATTCTATTAGTTTTATCGATTTCTTTATCTTCAATATCTTCTTTAATATCTTCATCATTAGTAATTGAATCAGCATGAAATATATCATATAATAATTTAGCTTCATTACTATGTTTAGCCATAATATCATTATCTATAAATATTTTTCTAAATACTTCACTAGATAATGGATATTTATCAGGATCTTCATAATGTTCTATCTTTCTAACAGTAAATATCGCATCAATTAATTTTCTCTTAGAAATATCAGATACTAATAGTTTTTTTGATTCTTCTTTAAATCTTTTTACTTTTTCTTCATAATAATAACCAAATTTTAGTACATCAGGTATTCCTAAATCTAAAACATCAACAAATATTTCTGGTAATAGATTACTTCCAATTAATTGGTTACTAATTCTATTAAGTTGATCTAATGTTTCTTTATCAAGTTCTTCATAATTACCACTTTCATATATTTCAATAAATTTCTCAATAAAATATCGCGGATTAGAAGAAAACTCTCTATCAATAAATCTTTTATCTGTACTAAGAGAAGCAACAAGTGATTTACCAAAGTGCTTATATGAAGATAAATACTCATTATTATCATTCTTTTTAGAATCAAAAGTTGGATCAAAAACATAATAACCATCTAAATTATATTTATCATCTTTAATATATACAATACTATTAGCATGACCAGAAGTACCATTTTTACCCTTAAGATAATGTTCTTTACATTCTATACCTAATCCTTCAAGTACAGCATTAAATACTCTAGCATAACCTAAACATACTATATTATCACCTAATAAAACAGAAGATAAATCTCTAGAGTCAAATGCAGAATATTCATCATCAACTTCATTGTATACTCTATCACGAACTAAATCATAAGCAAAAGCAACTTTTTCTAATGGACTAAGATCATACTTATTAATATGAGAAACTATTTCATCAATAATTAAAACAGATTTTTCATATGTATCTAAATCAACATAATTATCATTACCTTTAACTTGTAACTGTAAATTATCTACATCACCAAATAAACTAATAAGTTTATTATAATCATCTTTAGAAACAGATAATTTATCTGTAACAATAACTTCATCAAAACTATTATGTTTTAAAAATTTACTACTATTTTCATCCAAATTAACAAAACAATTACACTCTTCTAATAAATTAGCCTCTCCAGATACACATTCTTCCAATAATTTAAGTGTTTTAGGAGCATCACCAAAGAATGCAGGATCATCCATAAAAGCATATACATCATCTTTATAAGAAGAAAAAGCTCTCTCTAAAACAGGTCTAATCATATCCATAGTTAAAGTCTTTTCACTATAACTTGAGTTCATATCAAGAACTACCACATCTCCATAATAAGAAACTTCAATGTCTTCTAAATCATCTTTGAAAACAAAATAAATATTTTTCATAAAAATTCTCCTTTAAGGTCTTATCAAAAAAGACGAGACCATTTTTATTTCAATGTGTCTCGTCCGAATTACTTCTTATATTCCGGGTAAATAAATACCGATTGACGAAATATAACATTTAAGGACTACTCCCAAATTGATGTGCATATTATACCACAAAATAAGGAAAATGTCAATTAAAACAAAAAAAGAGCTTACGCTCTTGATACATATTTACCATCTTCAGTAGATACTATAATAACTTCATCTTGATCAATAAATAATGGTACTCTAACTTCTAATCCAGTCTCTAGAGTAGCATCTTTTAAAGCATTATTAGTAGTATTACCCTTAACAGCAGGTTCAGTATGAGTAACTTTAAGACTAACCTTATCTGGTAAATCTAATCCTAATACTTCACCATCAAAGAAAGTAATATATACTTCTAAATTTTCTATTAAATATTTATATCCATCTCCAACTTGATCTTTAGTTAATTCAACTTGTTCATATGATTCCATATTCATAAAATAATATGTATCACTCATAGTATATAAATATTGCATTAATTGTTTTTCTATTCTAGCAGTTGCTACTTTAACACCTGCATTGAAAGTTTTTTCAATTATAGCTCCAGTTCTTAAATTCTTTAATTTAGTCTTAACTATTGCTGCACCTTTACCAGGTTTAACATGTTGAGAATCCATAACTACAAATATAGCTCCATCAACTTCAATAGTAATACCATTTTTTAAATCATTAGTACTAATCATTTTCTCTCTCCTTAATTATTATTTCTTTTCAACATGTTCTGTATGTTTTCTACATTTAGGACAATATTTTGATAAATTAAGACGATCAGTTGTATTTTTTACATTCTTTTCTACACGATAATTTTCTTCTTTACAAACACTACAAACTAAAGTTTTGTATTGTCTATTTCCTACTTTTGCCATAATATCCCTCCTTACGCCTGTAAATATTATATCAAATAATTACAAAATATCAACCAAAACAACCCTATTTTATATATTTTTCATACATATATGAAGATATTTTACCAGTTAACCTATAAGTTACAAGAGATGCAAAACCATCTTTAGAAGGAATAGAACTATTAGGAGAAGTAACAGTAATACTATATTTAGGTTTATCACTAGGAAAATAACCAATAAAACTACTAGTAATTGTCTCAGTATCAATAACACCATTACCTGTTGTATCTATAAAACTTTGACTAGTTCCAGTTTTACCAGCTCCATCAAGTCTATTATCTAAATAACCAACTCCATAAGCTCCAGGATCATGACATACAGCATAAAAACCTTTCCTAACACGCTTCATATATTTAGATTGAGTCTTTATCTCATTTAAAACTTTATTATCATATTTAAATATCTCATTACCAGAATTATCTTCTACTTTTTTTAATAAATGTAATTGATATCTCTTACCAGAATTCGCAATAGTTGAAATATACTGACTTAATTGTAAAGGAGTATACGTTTCATATTGACCAATAACATAATCAAGTAAATTACCAGCCCTACTATCTTTAGAAGTATACCCTGTAGATTCAAAAGGTAAATCTATTCCAGTACTATTACCAAGTCCAAAAGAACGATACATCTTACGATATCTATCAAAACTACTTTGTCTAAATGCCATAACCATATCAGGATAATATTCTTGTTCATTAATTCTAATAGCTGTTTTAAATTGAAAAACATTACTAGATTTAGCTAAGGCAGTAATATCATTAATCCTACCTAAAGTATGAGAAGAACACTTCTCAGGTACACCACGTACTTTAATACACTCATCAACCATAGTAGAACCTATATGAATAACTCCACTATTATATCCAACTAACATAGAAGCACCCTTAACTACACTACCAGGAGTAATAGGATTAGTTAATATACTAGGAGTATTATCAATAATTTTACCGTTCTTAATCCTACGAGAAGCCATTGCTAGAATCTCTCCAGTATTAGGATCTTCAATAATAACAGTACTATGATCATAATATTTAGTATTAGCTTCATTCTTAGTTCTCTTAATCTCTTCATCAATTAATTTTTCAATCTTTTTTTGTAACTCTATATCAATAGACAGATATATATCATTACCTCTACTACCCTCTCTAATTAAACTTAAAGTAGAAGAATCAACTTGTTCATAATAAGCCTTAGTACCCTTAAGATATTTTTCATATTCTTTTTCTAAATAACTAACACCAACTCTATCATTTAAACTATAACCAAGTCTTAAATAATAATCTTTTTCTTCTTTAGGTAACCCATTATTAGAAACACTACCAAGTATAGATCTAAATACTTCTTTATAAGGATAATATCTCTCCCAATCTTCCTCACTATTAAAACCAGGTAACTCTTCACTATTTTCTGCTATATAAGCATATTCCTTATCACTAACATTACTTTTTATAATCTTCTTATCATAAGAATAACCCTTATTCATTAAATAGTATAAATAAGCACTCTTCCTATCAGATTTACTCATCTTAGAAATAATCTTATTAGGAACACTCTTATACATAATATTCAATAGTTCATTATAATCAATCTTCTTATTCTTATATCTATTAATATCATTCTTATTAATATACTTATAACAATCATCATAATTATTAATACAATAATACTTTCTCTTATCATAATCATTAAGTTTTTTATAATCCAAATCTAAATGTTTACTAACAATTTTACTAAGTCTAATCATATCCTTAGTTTTAATATTCCTAGTCTTATCAAAAGTAATAATCTTACGAGCTTTATTATCTACAATAACTTTACCATTCCTATCAAGTATTCTCCCTCTAGGAGTAGAATCACCATATACAAACTTATTATTAATCTTATTAAGATTATCACTATACTCACTATTATCAATAATCATAATAGAAAAACTCTTATAAAGTACTATTCCAAACAAAAAAACAATAAGAACAAAATAACAATAAAATCTCTTATTAATAATCTTATCAATATTAATATATTTTCTCTTCTTATTAATCTTCCTCATATTTAAATTATATTAAATATACTAAGTAATATCAAATAAAAAAAGAATCAAACGATTCTTTTTAATTATCACCCTTACAATAATGATAACTACTATCAAAAGTAAATGAAAGTTTTTTTTCTTTAACATCTTTTTTTGTTAAAGAACTATAACTATTAGTACTATTTACTGAATATTTACCATCTGTTAAAAAGACAGAATATTTAGGAGTCACATCATTATAATCAATTTTTACATAACCATAGTACTTATCATCTACTTTATCTAAATCAATAACAGGTAAAGTATCATTATTTGAAGTATTTTTTCCAACTATAGCATAATATTCTTGATGAGATAGAGAAACTGTAGGACTATAATTACCATCTCCACCATTACAGAAAATTGCATCACTATTCCATAATGTTTTAACTTCATCACCATAAATCTTGGCTGAAGAAATTAAATTTCTTTTTTCTGTACTTACTTTCATACTCTTCATATTAGGAAGTAAAAAATAAAAAGCAACACCTAATAATATAATTAAAATAATTAATCCTAAACTTTTAACATTCATATAATCACCTAAAAGTATTATATCATCAACAACATTAAAAACACTATAATTTTTATAAAAACAGGAATACTTTACACAAAAAAAGCAAATATAGAAAGATATATTTGCTTTTATATTATTGAATTACTGCTTCTTTACAAGCAACAGTAGTAGTTTCAGTATGACCTGGCATCAATTTCTTTTGAATAGAAGGAACAGTAGCAGTATTTTTAGTTATGTAAGCAGTTGTTGGAGCAACACCAGTACTACCACTAAATAACTTAGCACTAGATGGGAAAACATCAGCTCTAGTTAATTTATCAACAGGTGTTGTACCATTTGAACCACCAAAATTAATACCATGGCCTGCAGCATCAATTAAGTTAACATACCATTCAACAACTTGTCTATTTTGATTATCAGTTCCTTTACTAACACCAACAGCACCAACTAACCATCCAGAAACATCAGCATTACCCCAAGAAGAAAGTCCACCTTGGTTAACTAACTCTTGAGCATTACTATAAGCTCTACCTTCTGTAGTAGATGGATCAGTTTGTTTTGTAGTTTGAATTCTGATAGCAAAACAATTTCCATCTGCTAAAATTGTTGCACTTGACTTATCTGAATTTAATTTAACATTATCAGCAGCATAAGCCTCTTTTCCTGCATTAGTATAAGTTTTTGCTGTACTTAAGAATGTATTACGACGAGAGTTTTCAATTGTTCTTGAAACTGCTGGAATTGCAACAATCATTAAGATACCTAAAATTGTAATAACAGCTAAAAGCTCAACTAAAGTAAATCCTTTTCTATTTTTTATCATATTTTATCTATTCTCCTTTTCTTTATTATCTTAATATAAATTTATCACAAGTATTTTTTTATAGCAATATACTATCTCAAAGTTTACACATTTTTTACTTAGGAATCAGGATTTTTCAAAATAGTATATCCAGAGCAATCACTATTAATTGCTTTATAACCAGATCCTCCTGATATCTCTCTAGTAGGATTACCAGTATTCTTTAATTCATTATACGTTTTTCCATATATTCCTTTTAATGTTTTACCAGTTACATTTGTAATTTCAGCATCATCTTTTGTACAATTTAAACACTCAATTATAGTAATTGTATAATGATCTTTTCCCATACCATCCTGTTCATATTTTACATAAGAAAGATTCTTCAAATACACTCCTCCACCAGGAGGTTCATCAAAATCACCATTATCTAAATATTTCATACTAAAACAAGTTTTATCTTTAGTTAAATTAGTATTACTAGCAAAAGTGGTTCTTGCTCTAACTACCAATCTTTTAGCATCTTCTATATAAGTATTAGCTTTCTGTCTATTAACAACACCAACAATATTTGGTATCGCAACACCCATTAGTATTCCTAAAATAACCATCGCAGCTAATAATTCAACTAAAGTAAAACCTGCAACATTTCTTTTCATATCATCTCTACCTTTCTATATAAATTATATCATATTAATAAAAAATAAAAAGTTATTTTATAACTTTTTATTTAATACAAACATCTTGATAATAATAATGTCCTGAAGCAGTAGAATGTATTTTATCACTTAATTTAACTAAACTTGGAGTACAACTGTTATCAGAACAAGGATAATAATATAATTTATATGTAGGATCAACTTCAGCAAAGAAATAATCTGATACATAAGTTTTTCTAGATTGAGCTAAAGAATAAACATCACTAGATAAATATTGCTTCCAAGTTTGTCCTTCTCTATATTTATAAATATTATCTCCATAATTATTAGTACAATTTACATGATCTAATCTATATTCTTTTAAATTAGAAGGTGAACCAGCTATAGGAGCAGTATTTTCATTATCATATCCAGCAGTACAACGTAAATCTCCTTTCATACCTTCTCTATTTAAATCATTTCCGCCTTGTACTAAAGAAGTATAATCATCTGTATTAATCAATGTTGAATATTTAACATTACTTATACCACGTAAATCTTTATTTTTATAATTAGTATCTCCGTCTTTACAATTAGTACATTCAACTAATGTAACATAATAAATATCATTATTTCTATAATCTTTTCCTTCATAATATACATAAGATAATTCTTTTATATACTTACCACCATTAGGTGCTTCATCAAAATCACCATTATCAAGAAAATTAAGATTAAAACAAACACCTTTCTTCTTATCAATAGTATTAGTAGTACTAAATTTAGTTTTAGCTAAAGTAGATAATCTTTTAGCATCCTCCACATAAGTTTTAGCTTTCTGTTTAGTCATAACTCCTAATATATTAGGAATCGCAACCCCTAATAAAATAGCCAAAATAACTACAGAAGCTAATAATTCAACTATAGTAAAACCTTTATTTTTCATATTTTCTCATACTCCTACCTTTCTATATAAATTATATCATAAAAAAAAGTTATAAAAATAACTTTTTTAACAAACATAATCTCCATATCTGTAATAACCAGAACTTGTTGAATTAATCTTATCATCTAATGAAACATTAATTGTTTCACACGTTCCATCAAGACAAGGATAATAAACCATTCCAAAATTTGCTGAAAAGAAACCTGATTTTACAAATACTTTTCTCTTAGTAGCTAAAGAATATACATCACTTGATAAATATTGTCTCCAAGTTTGACCTTCTCTAAATTTATAAATATTATCTCCTGGATTTTGTAAAAAACAATTAACTCTATCAAATCTATATTCTTTTAAGTCAATAGTAGAAGCATCAATAGGAGAAGAATTCTTACTTTCATATCCTTCAGTACAACGAACATCTCCTCTCAGTCCTTTAGTATTTAAATTTTTACCACCTTTAACTAGAGAAGAATAATTATCAGTACTAATTAAATCAGAATATTTTACATTATTAATTCCACGTAAATCTTTATTTTTATAATTAGTATCTCCTTCTTTACAATTAGTACATTCAACTAATGTAACATAATAAATATCATTATTATTACCATCTTTACCATCATAATAAACATAAGATAATTCTTTTATATATCTACCACCATTAGGAGATTCTTCAAAATCACCATTGTCTAAATAGTCTAAACTAAAACAAACACCTGATTTTTTATCAATAAAATCATTAGTACTAAATTTAGTCTTAGCTAAAACTGATAATCTTTTAGAGTCTTCTACATAAGTTTTAGCTTTTTGTTTAGTCATAACTCCTAATATATTAGGTATAGCAACTCCTATCAAAATAGCTAAAATAACAACAGAAGCTAATAATTCTACAATAGTAAATCCTTTATTTTTCATTTTATCACCTATTATAATTATACAACGCTATTATAAAAAAAGAAGTATAAATATAGAATTTTACACTTCTTTTTTTAATTCTTTAGACAATTTCTTTATCTTTTTATTTATTAAATATCTTCTAAAATACTGATTCTTAGGTAATAGTTTCTTTATTATTAAAGAACTATCTAATTCTCTTTGATAATACTCATAAAATAATTTATCTTTATTTTTAAGTAAAATAGGTCCAAAATAATATTCTTTTTTCTTATAATATTTTCTTCCTTTTTTAAATACTATTACATTATAAATATATTTATCTTTAACAAGTTTTTCATTATCAATATAATAACCTAATCTAACTAAATATTTTCTAACATACTCTATATAATTATTTGGACTAAGTATATAAGTATTTACTGATTTAGTTTTACGTATATCTTTTCTTAAAATATTAATTATATTTAATCCACCCATACCAGAGATAATTACAGTATCTTCATCTTTTAAAGTATCTAGTCCATCTCCTAGTCTTAGTTCTCCTTTAACTTTATTCTTTTTATAATTCTTTCTAGCATTATCAAGTGGACCTTGTTTATTATCACTACCTACTATATTTATTTTCTTTTTTAATAAATATATTTCAAGTAGTCCATGATCACATCCTACATCTAAAACAAAAGAGTGACTATCTACCAAGTCACCAATTGTTTTTAATCTGTTATTAATATTTATCATTCAGTTAAGAAATCTTTCAATTTACGACTACGAGATGGATGTTTTAATTTTCTTAAAGCTTTAGCTTCAATTTGTCTAATTCTTTCACGAGTAACACCAAATATTTGACCTACTTCTTCTAATGTTCTACATTGTCCATCATCTAGTCCAAATCTTAATCTAAGTACTTTTTCTTCTCTTTCAGTTAAAGTAGATAAAACATTATTTAATTCTTCTTTTAACATTTCAACAGTAGCATATTCTTCAGGACCCATTGTATGTCCATCTGGAATAAAATCTCCTAAATGTGAATCTTCTTCTTCTCCTATTGGAGTTTCTAAAGATACAGGATCTTGAGATATTTTATATACTTCTCTAACTTTTTCTATTGAAATATCTAATTTTTCAGCTATTTCTTCATCAGTTGGTTCTCTATTTAATTCTTGTGTTAATTGTCTTTGTACTCTAGCTAATTTATTAATAGTTTCAACCATATGAACAGGAACTCTAATAGTTCTAGCTTGATCAGCTATTGCTCTAGTAATAGCTTGTCTTATCCACCAAGTAGCATATGTAGAAAACTTATATCCTTTACCTGGATCAAACTTATCTACTGCTTTCATTAATCCAATATTTCCTTCTTGAATTAAATCTAAGAATAACATTCCACGTCCAACATATCTTTTAGCAATACTAACAACTAAACGTAAGTTAGATTCAGCAAGTATTCTCTTAGCTTCAGGATCTCCTTCTTCTGCTCTTTTAGCATATTCAAACTCTTCAGCAGAAGTAAGTAAGTTAATTCTACCAATTTCTTTTAAATACATTCTAACTGGATCATTAATTTTAACATCTTTTGATAAAGTTAAATCTTCAACAACAGTATCTTCAGTTATCTCTTCTCCAGTAGCTTCATCCTCTTCTTCTCCTTCTTTAGATACTATATCAATTCCAGCTTCTACTAAAGAATTATATAAGTCATCTAAAGTATCAGAGTCCATATCAAGACCTTTTAATTCATCAGCTAATTGTTCATATGTAATATACCCTTGTTTTTGTCCTACTTCAATTAACTTCTCTTTTCTTTCTTCTATTGTCTTTATTTCACCAACCATTACTGTTCTCCCTTTCTTAACTCCATAATTTTATTTGCTATTTCAGCTTGTTTTAATGGATCATACTCATTCTTAATTAAAGTGGTTAATCTTTCTATTTCTTTCTTCTTACTTTGGCTCTTAATAACCTTAAAGTACTCTTCTAACTCATCTTCCTCAACATTCTCATTATAATCACAAGCTAAAATATCATTTAAAACTTGAATAACTTCATCTCTACCTTGTATATAAGTATAAAAATCAGCAACACTAATTTGACCATAATTATTATAATAATAAATTATCTCAGCATTAAGTAATCTATATTTATCATCTAAATAATTAAGATTAGCTCTAATACTCTTATTAATAACCCAATCATTATTTAACATAAAGTATAATACCTGTTCAACTGCTTTTTGATATTTATCTTTCTTAATAACTTTTCTAGGCTTACTAATTATCTTAGTATTAACAACTTTCTTATCTTTATACTCCAACAACTGCTTTTCCAACGTATTATAACTCAAATCATACTCTTTTGCAATATCCTTAAGCATAATTTCTACTCTAACACTATCATCTAATTTAGATATCTCTCTCAATACATTATTAATATACTTACTCTTATCTTCAATACTATTAAAATTAACATTCTTTTTCATCATACTTAATTTAAAATCACTAAAATTAATAGCATTCTCTAATAAGTTAATAAAAGAATCTCTTCCATTATTAATAATATAAGTATCAGGATCATCCTCATGAGGTAACTTTATTATTTTAACTTCTACTCCATCCTGTAACAGAAGTTCACCATTTTTTAGCATAGCATTTACCCCAGGATCATCTCCATCTAAACAAAGAACTATATTATTACTAAGTTTTCTAATAAGCTTTATTTGTTCATGAGTCATCGCTGTACCCATTAAAGCAACTACATTATCTATTCCAATGGAAGAAGCTCTAATAACATCCATAAACCCTTCCATTACAATTATCTGTTTCTTTTCTCTCGCAACTTCTCTTGCTGATACATAATTATATAACATTTCTCCTTTTATAAATATAGGACTTTCTTTAGTATTAATATACTTAGAAGTATCCGCATCATAATAAATTCTTCCACTAAATCCTACATATCTATCATTAATATCTTTCAAAGGAAACATTATTCTATCTACATACATATCATGTGTATCATTAGATAAACCTATATCATTTAACATAGAAATATCATATTTCTTATTAGTTAATAACTTAGTTAAATCATCTCTATCTGGTAATGATAAACCTATTTCAAATTTCTTAATTAATTTATCATCAATACCACGTTTCTTTAAATATTCACGTGCTTTTCTACCATTAGTAGTAGATAAATTATTTTGAAAATATTTAACTGCTAAAGAATTAGCTTCATATAATTTATCATATTTAGTAGTTTTCTTACTAACTTTAACATTACCTACTTTAATACCTACTTTATCTCCTAAATAAGATAATACATCTCTAAACTCTAAATGATCATAATTCATCAAAAAAGTAAATACATTACCTGCTGCTCCACAAGAAAAACATTTATAAATTTGTTTATCTCTAGATACACTCATACTTGGATTAGTATCATCATGAAAAGGGCATACTCCCCAATAGTTTTTGCCCTTTTTAACTAGAGGTATTCTTTGTCCAATAACATCAACTATATCAACTTTATTTCTAATCTCATTCGCAACATCATTGTTCAAAGTATCACCTCCTAATTATAATTATTAAATTAAAGATTTTCTCATATATACTTCAACATCTTTATCTAAATAAATATCTATCTTACCTTTATTCATAATTTTAATAAAACCTAGTCCATTAACAACTAAATCAGTATTATATTTAACTTCATAAGTACATTTATTTAACTCTTTTAAATTCTTATTAATATTACTATTAATACGAGAAACTTTTAATTCATTAGAAACAAATACAGTAAAACTATTTCTTTCTCCTTCTATATAATCTACTCGTACTAAATCATTTATATTAATACCTTGTCCCACTCTTAATTGGAAAGTTTTAGGTTTAATCTCCTTCTTAGGAGAAATCTTCTTAACTAAATCAACATCTAACTTATTAATCATAGAACCACTATCTAATAATCCAGGAGTATCTATTAAAGTTAAATGCTCATTTAACGCTATAGATACAGTATTCAAAGTAGTAGATGGTAAAGCTGACATAGTTAATTCATCTCCACTTTCAGAATAATTTCTAATTATATTATTAATTAAACTACTTTTACCAGCATTAGTTCTACCTACAAAATATACATTCTTAGTAGTTTGAAGCATCTTAATTCTTCTTAATAAATAATCCATATTATAATTATTCTTAGTACTAACAGTAATTATCTCATCAAAGAAAATATTATATTCTTTAAAATATTCATATAACTTTTCTTCTTTAACACTTCTAGGTAATACATCTTTCTTATTAAGTACAAGAATCATTCTATTAGGAATAATATTTCTAATAGTATCAAAATCTTTTTCTAAATTAATTAAATCAGTAACATAAACAACTAAGTCATTAGTCTTACCTACAGCTTCAAGCACTTTAATATATTCAACATTATTATTAGTAACTAATTGATATTCTCCATAATTTTTAATTCTAAAACATCTTTGACAAATATCATTACTTAAATCAGTAGTATAACCAGGTAATAATACATTCTCATCTTGTAGAAGAATTCCACATCCCTTACAATGTCTATCATTCATAATATCTTCCTCGCTCAAATATACGTCTCTTAGTATATCTTTTTACTATAAAATTCTCAACTTTCCTATTAAAAAAAGTAATCTTCATATCTTTAATACCAAGAGGATCAACTAATATAGTTTTAATTCTAAACTTATTACCAGCAAATATATCAGTAACAATCTGATCACCGATAATAACCATTTCTTTTTTCTTTAATTTATATTTTCTTTTTATTCTAACTAAACCATTAATAAGAGGTTTCATACTCCAAGCAACACCATCTACTCCTAAATCTTCCATATATGGTTTTAATCTAGATTTACTATTATTAGAACAAATAACTATAAAAAAATCTTTCTTTAATTTATTAATTAACTTCTTAGTCTTAGGAGGACATTCTCCATCACTAATTAAACCAAGAGTATTATCTAAATCAAAGATTAAGTTCTTAATACCCATTTCTTTTAACTTGTCATAATTAATACTATAAATATTATTATAATACATAGTAGGTTTAAATATCACACAAATCACCAATATAATTATATAATAAATAATAAAATAAGTCTAATCAAAAGAAAAAAGAAACTATTAATTAGTTTCTTTTACTTTATTTTTTTTAATTAAGATAACTCCTACAGCAGATACTAATAATAAGAAAGTAATAATTATAGTATTTCTACCAGTCTCTGGATTAGAAAAGAATGCTTTTCTAAATTGAACATCAATAGTTATATCATCACCTGGCATTATAAAGTTACCATTATTAAGAGTAATTAATCCATTACTATCTTGCTCAATATTTTCTTCATTAAATACAACTTTCTTACCACTACTAGTAGTAATAGCAATCTTAGAAACAACATAACCATCCTTAGCCATTACTCTAAAACTAATCTTATCTCCAGCAAAAGCAATACTATCAACATCTACTTTACCTTGTCCCTTAATATTAGTTTTAATATTAAATTTCTTTCCATACTCAGTAACATATAAAGTTTGAGTATCCAAATCTACCCATTTAACTACAAAGCCATAATTACTAGGAGATATATTTAATATATAAGTTTCATGATTAGTAGAACCTAAATTAATACTTTGAGCTATATTAATATTAGAATCATAAATCTCTACTTTACTTAAGTTAGAAACTTTAGTAAAAGGATTGTTACCCACAACAAAGTATTTATCTACTCTAATACCAGAAACAAACATTGATGAATTAGAAGAATATCTATATGGTAATAACGGCTCTACTCTACCACTAACATCACTTCTCATAACAGATCCATTAGTATAGAAAAACTTACTTCCGTCATAGATAAATCCTCTAACAAAACCTTTTAACATAGGTCCATCAATAAGTTCACTGGGACCATATGAGTCATCCACTGGAAACGCTAAACTGATTTTTCTCATAAGGTTTAAATCAGAATCATATACTATAATATCCTTTTCAGTTAATACATATAAATTATCACCATAAGTAGTAATATCAACAATATAATTATCCTCTTCACTACTAATAACATTAACACTTTTACTAATTTGTAAACTACTATTTAATTTAAGTAAATTATAATCATAAAAAATATAATAATTATCTCCAATAGTCTCTATTCCATATCCACCAGTATTACTAAAAGCACTGTCAAAAGATCCATTAGATAATTTTAATTTTTGAGTAATACAGCCATTTGATAATTTACCACCTGATTGTTTAACATATCCAACACTATTAGCATTTAATGTTCCAGGAATACCATCATCTAAATTAATACTAGGTGAACAAGTAGTATAAACAACTGAATCTTTATTAACTACCATATCAAAAAAAGATATTGATCTTTCAGAAGATATAGGAAGTTTTTGTCTCCATACCTCTTTTCCATTCTTATCGATATAAACTATTTCATTTTTAGTTCCAACTACATAACCATCATCATTAGTTTTAAATGTTCTAGTATAAAAAGGATTACTCACATCAGTTCTTACAGAATACTCTCTAATCTTACTGTAGATAGTATCTGCTTTAACAGCATTTCCTATACTAAATATTGATATTGTTAATAACATAATTAATAATATTTTTTTATTCATATTTCTCACCTATTATAATTATAGCAAATTAAAATTATTATTAAATATCTAATTAAAACACTTGACATAATAAAAACAACTTATTTTTTAATAAGTTGTTTAGGCAATAATCTTCATCTTTTTTAATATAGTAGTTACTCCTGTTTTAATAAATTTTCTATTTAATAAATAAGAGTAAATTACTGATAATACTAAACTTATAATATTTAAATATAAATTATTATAATAGTATAAGAAGAATGCGATAACAAATACTAATAATATACTTAATATTGCTTTCTTATCAAATGTTATTTTCATATACTTTTTTAAATCAAAATATCTATACATCATCATAGCAAAATAACTTAATGCTGTAGATATAGCAGCAGCCCAAATACCTAGCCATTTAATAAAAGCTATATTAACTATAATATTAATTATAGCTCCAATTATAGTAGTTAAAGCCACTTCTTTAGTCTTCTTTAATCCAATATATATTCCTGTATATAAAGTAATTACTACATTAAATACATAAGCTATTATTAGTATAGGTATATAGTTTATAGCATCATTAAACTTAGAATTAATAAATATTGGGAATACAAATGGCATAACTGTAATTAAACATAATCCAATACAAGAAAATAATTTAACCATACTATTAATAACATCACTGAAGAATACTTCTCTATCATCATCATTTATATGTAGAGCTGATGACTCAGACCAACTTAAATTAAATATACCTAAAAGTGATGATAATATTGTTGGAAACTTATTACTAATAGCATATAAACCATTAGCAGCACTTCCTAGTATCCAAGATATTATTGTTCTATCAGAAACATTAACTATCCACCAACTAATACCATTAGGAACTAAAGGTATAGAGTATTTTAACATTCCTTTTATTAACTTAGTATCTTTTAACTTAAATGTTAAGTACTTATATAATTTTAATCTAATAAATAAGTATAAAGAACAAATACCATTCGCAATAGCCATTGATAAAATCATACCATCTGATCTAAATCCTAAACCTACTATTAATATTAAGTTAGAAATAATAGTAGTAATACCTGTAGCAACACAAGCTATTGAAAAATCTACTGTCTTTCCCATACCTCTAGCAACTTGTAAGAAGTTACCTGAAAGTAAACATACTATAACATCAATATATATTAATAATTTATATGGAATATTTGTAGTTAAACTAACTATTAAATAAATAATACTAAATATAATTATTGATATAAATAATATATAAAAGTTATTACTCATTAACTTCTTAGTATCTTTTTCACTATTTCTAGAATCTACTAAGTATCTAAAAATACTCATTTCTGTTTCTAAAGTAAGAATAGGTACTAATAAAGTAACATAAGTTTGAATTAAATCTACTAAACCATATTGTGAAGTTGATAAGTATGCTGTATAAAGTGGTAATAAAAAGAAAGATATTAATTGAGTACTTACTTTACCTAAGAATATTATGATTGTATTTTTTACTAATTGTCTTTTCTTTTGATTCATAATTACCTACTTCTTTGCTTCTCTAACAGCTCTTAGAGCTTCTTCCATCTCTGAATATGGTTCATATCCATTAGCAGTTATTTGATATGGTTCATTACCCTTACATAGTAATAAAATTATATCTTTATCTCCAGCCAATTCAACTGCTCTATCAATAGCTTTACCTCTATCAAGAACAATTTCATAATTAACTTTATCATCTAATTCACTAACCATTTGATCACATATTTCTTTAGGATCTTCATTTCTAGGATCATCAGTAGTAAATATAGTTACATCACTTAATTCACCACATACATTACCAATTACTGGTCTTTTTTCAGCATCTCTTCCTCCAGCACTACCAATAACAGTAATAATCTTATTATGATCTAAATCTCTAGCAAATTTTAATATAGCTTCTATAGCATGAGGTGTATGAGCAAAATCAATAATAATAGTATAAGGTTCATCTATATCTAATACTTCCATTCTACCTTCTACTTTAATATTCTTGATATTTTCAATTATCTTATCTAATTCAAATCCTTGACATAAACATACTAACATAGCAGCAGCTAAATTATATATATTATATTCAGCTAATAATGGAGAATTAACTTTAAACTCTTTATTTTCATAACTAAAAGTAATATCAGTATGATCTCTAAATAATTTAAAATCTACTATTCTTAAATCACAAGATTCATCTTTACCATAAGTTAATACTTTTCCATTACAATTTTCTTTTACTCTATCAAAATGTTCTTCATCTCTATTTATAATACAATAACCATTCTCTTTAGTTTGTCTAAATAATTGTAATTTAGAATTAAAATAATGTTCAAAAGTCTTATGAATATTTAAATGTTCTGGAGCAACATTAGTAAATACAGATACATCAAAATCAAATGTTTGAAGTCTTTCTCTATAAAAAGCTTCACTACTAGTTTCAATAGATAAGTATTTACATCCTTTATTTCTAAATATATCCATAAATTTATATAAAAGATCAGCATCAGGTGTAGTATTAATTAAATGTTCATGAAATCCTTCACATATAGCTCCATTAGTACCAATATAACCACAATTCTTTATACCCATTAATGTTTGAACTATTAAAGCAAGTGTAGTCTTACCATCAGTACCAGTAATACCTACTATCTTTAAATCATCATCTGGATAATCATAAAATTTTTGACATAATCTAGGAAATTCATAATTAGTATCATCTACTCTAATAAGAGGAACACTTTTCTCTCCTACATCACGACTCACTACACAAGCAACTGCTCCATGATCTATCGCATCATCAATATAATCATGTCTATCCGCAGTAACTCCCATAGTACATACAAAAATATTACCCTTTTCTACTTCTTTTGAATTCATTGATATTCCAGTTACTTCAATATCACTATCAATATCATATAAATCTCTTAATGTTTTCATTCTATCACCTAATAGAATTATACAGTAAAGACCTTGAAAAATAAAGACTATATCTTGTGAATTAAAAATATTTAATGTAAAATTAAATTGGTGATTATATGAATACAATTATATTTTCAGCACAAGCTGATTTAGGAATAAATGTAGATGGAGATCAACAAGGTTCTCTACAATTAGTAAATGATATTAGAAGTTTCTTTAAAGGAGAAATACTAGAATTAGTTGAACCAAACATAATAAAAAGTAGAAATCTATCTGATAGAAGAAAAAATGAATATGAATTAAATAGATATAATACTACTCTATATGAAAAACAAGTAGAATTAAAATCAAATGAAGATAACTTTGTTATTACTATAGGTGGAGATGAATCAGTATCAATACCTTCTGCTTTAGCAGATAAAGAAGTAAAAAAAGATGTTGGATTAATCTATTTCACAGGAGCATGTTTATTTGATACATTTGAAACTACTCAAAATGGTAATTTAAAAGATTTAACTATCTCAGCTATAACAGGATATAAAACAAAAGAGATGCATTATTATCATGAAGAACCTATTCCTACATCTCGTGCAGTAATTATTGGTTGTCGTGAATTAAATAAAGAACAAAAAGAAAACTTAAGATATTCTGGAATACAATATTATACTGCTCAAGATTTAAAAGAACAAGGTATTGAAGAAATAATGGAAAAAGCATTTGAAATAGCTAATTATAAAACAAAAGGTGTACATATAGCTTTTTCAATGACATTTATAGATCCAGAATATGCTCCAGCTGTATCAGAACCAAAATTTGATGGTTTAGATGAATCATCAGTAACAACAATAAATGAAATAATAACAAAACATATAGATGAAGTAACTAGTTATGACTTTGTAGCATTCAACCCACTAAGAGATGAAGAAAGAAAAACAGAACAAATCGCAATAAACATTTTAGCTCAAATTATAAATGCTGCTAACTATAAATCTAAACTTGGAAAAGTAGAAAGGAAATACTAATTAGTATTTCCTTCTTTTTTTATCACTCTTATCATATTCTCTAACTTGATCATCAAAATCTATCAAATGACCAAACTCATTAAATACTGCTTTTTGATATTGAGTAACTTTAAAATATTCTTTATCTTTATTACAAAAAACTTCCTTTTTAATAGATGAAACAGTGCTTAAACCAGTCTTATAATCATATGAAAAAACATGTTCATCTTCAATCATAGGTATTCTTTTACAATCTCTTCTTTTAATTTTAATATTATTATGATGATTATAAATCTTACATTCTATTTCTTTATTATCATAAGTTTTGATTCTCGCAACAGTTTCATGTCCATAAGGATACTCAGTCTCATAAGAAATAGTTTCTCCTTGTCTATAAAAATCATAATTGTTCTTTCCACAATAAAGATTCTTTAAACTAAAAAAGTCATCTTGGTCTAATAAAAAAGTTAAAGAATCAAAAGCAGAACTTTCTTTAAAATTCTTACTAAGTAAAAAATCAAGTGCCATATAACATCCCCCCAAATGTGTGCATATTATATCATAAAATTATAAAAAAGTAAAATAAAAGGATACAATATGCATCCTTATATTTTTTTATTTATTTACATTTATTTCCATAATTACATGATCTACTAACCGGTAATCCACTAGTACAATTATTTAAAAGATCACACAATTTATTCAAACGAACAGTTAATGGATTATTAGAAGTAGCTAAAATATCCTGTGTACTTCTAGCTCCATTAAAGCTTTCATTTTTACCGCCCCAAGAAACATTAGCATGAGGAGGAGAAATAGTAATACCTTCACGATAATAAATACCACAACCACTATCATTATAATCTATTTGATAATAATGTTTTGATCCATTTTTCCAATAATCACCAGTTTTATAAGTGATAACATAAGTAGGTTTAGCTTTATCAATTCTAACATATTCAGACACTTCATCAGAACAATTATTAGTATCGTTGGCACCACTCGCTTTAATATTACAAACTTTATATGTATATTTTTCATTAACTACTTTATTATTAGCACAAGTAAAAGTTCTAGGATAAATAGTTTTTTGCTTAGTTTTATTATTAAACTTTTTATATTTACCATCATCAACTTTATAATACCAATATCCTAATAAAGAAGCATCAGTACTAGTAGAAACTTTCCATTTTATATTAGATTTTGTCCAGTTTTCTTTATATTTATTAGTTGTAAATTTTTTTGGACTAGTAATAGTAATAACAGGAGTTTTTGGTTTTGAAAGTTTCCAATTAGCATACAAAGTAATTTCACAACCCTTAGTATGAACATCTTCTGCTTTACAAAAATCATCATAACTATAATCAGAAGTTTGATTATAATTTGTACCAGTACCATTAGCCTTAGTATTCCATACATCATCATCTATATAATAACCTGCTCTAGATAAATTTAAATAATCTTCATTATTCCAATTAATTAATCCACTAGAAGATAATTTTTTACCATATTTAATAGTATGAATTATATTAGTACTATTATTAATATATACATAATCGTTTTTAAGAGAATATTTAGAATTATAAGGGCTTTTTAAACTACCACCATTACTATTAATATGAATAATAACTTTACCCACAAAATAATTAATAGTATAACTCCAACCTTTTCTTATTTTTTCATAACGACCAATTGTCTTATTATTATCAACATCTTCTAATTCTCCATAGAATACAATTTGATATGTTGTATTCTCATCAGGATCTTCCATATTATCTGGTAAATTAATTTTTCTAGTAACACTAGAAGCATAATTCTTATTATTAAATTTTATTGTATTTTCATCACCTATCTTATTAGAATCTTTATACCATTGATAAGTAATCTCTTGGTCTTCTTTTAATCCTACACCATCATCTGAAATAGTAACTGATAATTTAGGTTTTTGATTCAAATAATAATACTCATTACCAGCATATTCACTAGAATCTTTAATTGTCAATTGAGGTCCTTCTCCATCTTCTAAACTACAACTATCTAAATTAATTTCTTCAGGTCCTTCTCCATAAACAATTTCATAATTATCATTTCTACAAGTCATATGAGTATCATAATTATAATTACCATTTTTACTCTTTCTAACAAATACATAAGTAAAAGTCTTACCCTCACTTTCTCCTCCGCAATAAACATCTTTTAATTGTAAGTCTTCAATCATATCTTTTTCTTTTAAATCTTCATACGTAATAACAGCACAACCAGTATTTTTAACACCAAATAAATCTTGATTATAATTATCTACATATAATTGAGAAGAAGCTCTAATAGATTTTTCATATGTTACATATTTAGCATCTTTATTATTACTTTGAATAAAGGTAATTGAAGGTACAGCAATTATCATCAATACACCCATTATCGCTATAGCAACAATTAATTCTATCATAGTAAAACCTTTACTCTTCATACGATCACCTATTATAAGTTTATCACTACAAAAAATATATGTAAATATAAAAACCAACGCTTTTTAAACGTTGGTTTATTATTATTCATCAGCAAACATAAATTTATTAGTACCTACTCTAATATCATAATTATTATTAGTTTTTCTAATCTTTAAACCATCTACTTTATCAGTAAAATCAATATATGGAGCATCAAAATATTTATAATTATTAGAAATATATCTTCTAAAATTATTATCAGTAAATCCATATACTCCATCATTTTCACTTAAATGATAATTAATTTTGAATCCATCTAATGTAACATAATTTTCTGGTAAATATACATCTCCAAAATCTTCATCTTCAAGTTCTACACATTCTTCGTCTTCCTCACCAGAAGTATTACCTATATATGGATAATATTCATCTTGCTCATCATTTAATTCATAGTATGTTTCTAGATATTTATTGAATTCTTTTTCAGTAATTTCATAATCATTACCAACTATATAATAATTATTTTTATTTTCAATAAAATTATATAAGTCAAAATCACCTTTCATCTTTTCAATATTAAGCATGTATAAATTATCACTATCTAAATCAATAGAATCAACACTAGTACTAGTTAAATTAAGTCCAGTAATATTAGAACCAATCTTACCAGTAACATCAGTAGTACCTTCTAAAGATAAAACTAATGATTCAATATCAGAAAGACTATCACTAATCTCTTCTAAATTATTAATCTTATTATTACCAATATCTAATCCAGATAAATTAGTAATTTTATTTAATTCAGTAATATCAGAAACTTTATTAGAATTAATATCTAAAGAATCTAATTTTCTAAATTTAGCAATTCCATCAAGAGATTCTAAATTATTCTTAGCTAATTTTAAATATTCAATATTTCTAGAAGCTTCATCTATTTTACTGATCTTATTACCATCTAATGATAATAGTTTTACTTCTCTAAGTTTATTTATACCTTTTAAACTACTAATATTATTATTATTTAAATAAACTTCAGTAGCTTTAGGATAACTAGTTAATAAATCATAATTCTCTAAATTATTATTACTTAAATCAATATAAACTACATTTTTATTTTTACTAGCTTTAGTAATCTTATTATTATTAGCTTGAATATATTGTAAATCTTCTCCTTCTAAATTTAATTCAGTAATATTATTATTATTTAAAACAACTGAATAAATTTTAGCATCATTTAAAGCAGAAGTATCAGTAATACCATTATTAGCTAATTCTAAGTAACCAATTTCTTTATCTTTTAAGAAACTTAAATCTTTAATAGAATTATTATCTAATCCTATATATGAAATATATTCACTAGTACCAATACTATTAATATTACTAATATTATTATTAGTAACAGCTAATGATGATAGATTTAAATTAGATAAATCTTCTAATTCAGTAATACCACAATTATTTAAAGTTAAGAAACTTAAACTTTCAATATTAGAATATCCACTAACATTAGTATTTCCATCTAACATTAAACCTACAATAGAAATATTTTTTAATGAACTAACATTAGTAATTTTATTATTAGATAAATCTAATATTTGTAATCCATATAAATCTGCTAACATAGAAACATTTGTAATATTATTGTTTGCTAAATCCAAATATTGTACATCAGGGAATAATTGAACTATATCTCTAACATCTTCATTATTAAGTCCCATATCACTTAAATCTAATGAATATAAGTTACGGAATGCATTAGGATTAACAACTTCTTCATTACCATATTTAGTAATTTTAGTACCAAGTACTTTCTTAATAACTTCTTGAACTTTATCGCTATAATCACTTAATTTAGTAAAGTTTTCTTTAGTATCAGTAACTGAAATAACTCCAGCTAAATTAGATTCAATAAAAGCATCATCATAAGAATAATATTGATATCCTTTATCTCCTGTACCTTCTCCCCAAGAATTAAGTACTATATAAGCACCATCATGAGTTGGTTTAGTTCCATCACTAGCTTTAAAATTATTTTTAGAATAAGTATCATCCCATCCAACTATAGATACAGCATGATTAATCCATTCATCATCACTAGTACCAGAACTATAGCAATTCTTACCATCTTGTCCAAATACTTCAGCATATATTGATCCATATTGCATAATATGAGATTTTATATAACTTCTAACTGATGTTAAATCAGCATCATTATAATCCTCTACTTTATTTCCTTCTTTATAGATAGATGGAAAATCTATAGAGTAATCAATATATAAATTACGTTCTCTACCTAATAAATCAAAACTCTCTTCTAATGATAAATCTTTATATTCATCATCAGCTTCAGTAGCTAAACCAAAATAATCAGAAATTTCAGCTACTTCACCAAAATATCCAGGTCCATGAGGTCTTCTATAACCAAATAAATAATCAGATGACATATAATCATCATAAATTTCAGATAAATCTAAATCTTTATTATGAGTTAAAGCATAATTAGTTTCAATAGAATTATTAGCTGCAAAAGCCCAACATAAAGAATAATTATTTTGATCTTCTACTTTTAATTTAATTTTATCTTTTAAATTAAATTTTTTAGGTAAACCATTAGCATCTAAATCATCATAAACATCAACTTTATCTAATTTTTCCTTAGGAACAACATTCTTTTTAGGAACAACTTCTGTTTTCTTCTTTTGTTTATCAGTTAACTTTTCATATTTTTTGTAACTCTTACTATAAGTTTTCTCTTTTTGTTCTTTTTTAACTTCATCTTGTTTAGTTACTTCTTTAGTCTTATCGACATTCATTATCTCTTTATTTTCTTTTTTAACATCATTTAAAGTAACTAAATCATCAGTTTTACTATGTTTAGCATTATATTTCTTAGTAACAATAATAAAACCAAGTACTAAGATAATAAGAACTAAGATGACAATAAATATCTTTTGAAATTTATTACTAGAATCATCTTTATCAGATTCTTCTTTTTTATCATCAGTTTCTTCTTTAGATTCTTCATCTTCAGACTTTTCTTCATCAGTTGTTTCATCTTCAGAATCGTCATCAGTCTTTTCATCTGACTCTTCTTTTTCTTCGTCTTCAGATTTTTCTTCCTCTTCTTCAATCATTTCATCTGTTTCTTCTTCGAGCTTTTTAAATTTTTCAATTTCTTTTTCAAGTTCTTTTTCTTGCTGTGATTTTTCTTCTAAATCTTTTTCTTTATCTTTCATAAATCACTCTCCTATTATCAACATAATACCACAAAAAAAGAGAAGTGTATACACATCTCTAAATATTTTTAATTAATAATTTCTATCTCTTAAGAAAATAGGAATATCATCATTATCTTCAACAACAGGTTTTCTAGTAGCAAACATATCATTTGATACTTCCTCTGTTCTTGTAGGAGTTGCTCTTCTAGGAACTTTTTCAGCTTCTAATTCTTCATGTCTTTTCTTCTCTTCTTTTTCTGCTTTGTCAAATCCAGTAGCAATTACAGTAACAATTACTTCTTCAGATAAATTTTCATTAATTACAGAACCAAAGATTGTATTAATATCAGTATTTGATGCTGCTCTAACAACTTCAGCTGCTTGTTCAGCTTCAAATAATGTTAAATTAACTCCACCTGTAATATTGATAATAGCATCAGTAGCACCTTCGATAGAAGATTCTAATAATGGAGAAGATACTGCTTGTTTAGCAGCTTCAATAGCTCTTTCTTCACCCATACCAATACCAATACCAATAATTGCTCTACCAGAATCTTTCATGATTGATTTAATATCAGCAAAATCTAAGTTTACTAAACCAACAACAGCAATCAAATCTGAAATTGATTGAACACCACGACGAAGTACATTATCTACTTCTTTAAATGCTTCTAACATTGGTGTAGTCTTATCAATAATCTCTCTTAATCTATCATTAGGAATAACAATTAGAGTATCTACATGTTTTTTTAATTCTTCAATTCCTTCTAAAGCATTTTCCATTCTTCTCTTACCTTCAAATGAGAATGGTTTAGTAACGATAGCTACAGTTAATGCTCCTAAAGCTTGTGAAATTTCAGCAACTACAGCAGCAGCACCAGTACCAGTTCCACCACCCATTCCACAAGTGATGAATACCATATCAGCACCACTTAATGCTTCTTCTATTTCTTTTTTAGATTCTACAGCTGATTCTCTACCTACATCAGGTTTTCCTCCAGCACCAAGTCCATCAGTTAATGTAGCACCAATTTGAATTTTAACATCTGCTTTAGAATTATTTAAAACTTGAAGATCAGTATTAGCTGCGATAAATTCAACACCCTTAACACCAGATTCGACCATCCTGTTAACGGCGTTTCCTCCACCACCACCAAGTCCAATAACTTTAATCTTCGCTAATTGATCCATCTCTAATCCGCCTGTCATACCTTATCCTCCTTAAACATCAAAGAAATGCCCAAAAACTTTACTAACAAATCCATCATTAGTAGACATTCCTTCTCCAATAGAAACTATATTATTTAATTCTTCATTATTTACCATATTATAAGATTTTCCTCTAAGAGTCAACTTATCATCAAAATAAATACAACTTCCTAAAGCACTAGAATACTTATTATGTCTAATACCCATAATATTAATTTTGCATACTTTGCATAGACCATTAAAATATATTTCTACCAAGTGATCCATACCATTCATTTCAGACAAACCACCTGTTATAATTATATAACTAATTTTTCTATTTGTTAAGTTTTTTATCTCATCATAAGATAATTTAAGTATTTCTCTAACTCTAGCTTCTACTACTTTAGAAACTCCAACTTGTTTTAATACCTTATCATTACCTTCTCTATCTTGAATAACATATTCCTCATTACTATCAGCATCATCACCTATAGCATAAGCGAATTCTTCCTTAACTTCTCTTGCAACATCATTATTACAATTAAACATATAAGATATATCTCTATCTACATGAACACTACCCATATTAATAACATTATTCTTAATTTGAATACCTTTATTAAATATAGAAACATTAGTAGAATCTTCACCAATATTAATGATTGCTCCTACTTCTTTATCATATTCATCATTCTTAACAGAAAAATAGTCTCCAGTAGATTTAAAACATACATCAACAGAATCAACACCAGCTAACTTAATAGCCTCTAACATTCTATACATAGAACTCTTATTAATAGAACTAATTACTATTTTAGATTCAAGTACTTTTCCTTCACAATTTTTAGGATCATATACTTTTTTAACTCCATCAATAACAAAATTAATAGGAGTAGAAGTAACTAATTCTTGATCTCCAAAATCTATAGAACTAATAGTTTCATTCATTAAATTACTAATATCAACTCCACTAATCTTATTAGGATCCTCTACTTCAACTTTACCTTGAACAATATCCATATTAAGATCAATAGGATTAAGACAACAAATAGCCTTATCTATTTTTAATCCTAACATCTCTTCTATATCATTTAAAGCTTCCCTAATAACTTCAGCTAACTTTCTAACATTAGTAACCTCTCCATGATGTACAAAAGTAGAAGGTTTACAACTACTAGCTAAAAGATTAAAAGAGTTCTTTATCTTTTCAACAACAACAATTTTTACACTATCAGTACCAACATCAATACCAGTATAAATATTACTCATAGTCTTCCTCCTACCATATAAATTAATTATACAATAAATAAATTAGTTTGACTAGATTTTTCTAATAAAAAAGACTAAGAATACTATTTCTTAATCTTAAAATGATTACCATTATCTAAATATAAAACACCCTTATGTTTACCAAGTTGAGCAATTACTTCATTATAATAATTTAATTTAGAAAACTTAGTTAAAGTAATATAAATAATATTATCATCATCCATATATAATCTAAATCTATCTTTATCTATATCATTAGGAACATACTCAATATCACTAATTCTAGATAAAATATCACTCTTAATTTTACTTAAACCCTCTATAAAAGAATCATACTTCTTTTTAGGTACATAATTCAATAGTCTAGGTATATTAGTATCAAACTCCATATCTTTAGAATCAATACTACTACCATCACTAAATACTATTTTCTCATTATAATTATCATTAATAACAGGAGTATTCTCATCTATATTTAATTCAATAACTCTATAGAATTTTTTCTTACAATTAACATCTTTTATATATACAGATTTCTTTAATTTCTTTTCTAATTCAAAACAAGTAGTATATACAAAACTAGGATAATCTTTAATATCAGCTTTCTCAATAATATAATCATCTTTAATATAAGAAGTATTATTTATATTAATATTAAGAATAGGTTTATCTAAAGAAAATTTAACTACTAAAACAATACCTATAATAACAATTATAAGTATTAAGAAAGGTATTATTTTAATTTTCTTTTTTTTCACTATTCTTTTAGCCATACTACTCCCAATTTACAAATTCTTGTTCTATTTTTAAATCTACTCCATATTTTTCTAATACAGTATCATGAACTAACATGATTAATGAATGAATATCTTCTCCAGTAGCATTATTATCATTAACAATGAAATTAGCATGTTTTTCCGATACTACTGCTCCACCAATTCTTTTTCCTTTTAAACCAGCTTCTTCTATTAAACGACCAGCAAAGTCATCACTAGGATTTCTAAATACTGATCCACATGAAGGAAACTCTAATGGTTGAGAAGATACTCTTCTTTTCTTTCTCTCTTCTATAACAGATTCTATTGCTTCTTTTTTACCTTTTCTTAAGTGAAGAGTTGCCTCTAAACAAATATATTCAGGATGTTTTTGTAAAAATGATGTTCTATAATGAAAATCAAGTTCAGCATTAGTTAAAGTAATAACCTCAAGTTTATCAGTTAATACCTTACAACTAGAAACAATATAACCCATATCACTCTTATAAGCACCAGCATTCATAAATACAGCACCACCTACTGTACCAGGTATACCAGATGCAAACTCTAATCCAGTTAACCCTCTTTTAGCACATCTTAAACTTAATTTAATAAGAGAAAAACCTGCTCCTACTTTAACTCTATTATTACTAATAAATTTACAAGTATCAAAATTCTTTAAGTTAATTAAAACACCTTCATACTCTTTATCACTAAAAAGTAAATTAGAACCATTACCTATAACTTTATATTTAATATCACGACTCTTAAGTAATTTAATTAACTCAATCAATTGCTGTACCTTACTAGGATACGCAACAATCCTCGCAATTCCACCAGCTTTATAAGTACTTAACTTAATCATATTAACATTTTCATCTAATTTAACATTTAATTTTTTAATATCTTTTACTAAATCATTCATCATGCGCAATAACCTCTTTAATAACTTTATATATTCTACTACTAGAATCTTTAATACCAAGTTTCAAACTATTTTCATGCATCTCATCATATAAATTCTTATCATCAAATAATTTATCTATTTCAGGTATAATACTATTCTTATCAAACTCATCTTCAGTAATTAACTTAATAGCACCAGCTTCTTGTAATTCTAAAGCATTCTTATATTGATGATTATGAGTAACATAAGGACTAGGTACAAGTATTGCAGGTAAACCTATCGCAGTAATCTCAGCTATAGTAGATGCTCCAGCTCTACTAACAATCAAATCACTATCCTTAAGTATATTAATTAAATTATCACAATACTCAACAATCTTTACATTATTTGAAACATCTAAATCTTTATACTCATCATAATAATTCTTACCAGTAATAACAAGTACACTATAATTTTTATTCTTAAAAGAAGGAATTAACTCTTTTAATTTTAAAGTCATAGTAGTAGATCCTAAACTACCCATAACAAATACAACTAACTTTGTATCTTTAAATCCTAACTCAGTTTTAGAACATTTTTTAACTTTAATAATCTCTTCACTACGAGGATTACCAGTATATACAGTTTTATCTTTAGGAAAATATTTAATACTTCCAGGTAAAGATACACATATTTTAGAAACTTTATTCTTAACTAATTTATTAGATAATCCAGGTATAGAATTTTGTTCATGAATAACAGTAGGAATACCCAACTTAAAAGCACTCTTCAAAACAGGTAATGTAATATATCCACCAACACCAATAACTACATCAGGATTAAATTCTTTTAATGTATCATACGCTTTCTTTTTAGCATTCAAATACTTCTTCAAAACAGAAACATTCTTAAATATATTTTTTCTATTTAAACCAACAATCTCTAATCCAACAAAATCAATACCTAGTTTAGGAATAATATCTTTCTCCATCCTATCACTAGTACCAATATATAAAAAAGTAGCTTTCTTATCTTCTTCTTTTATTTTATTAATAATCGCTATCGCAGGATAAATGTGTCCACCACTACCTCCAGCACATACTACGTATTTCATGAAATCACCTCATAGTTATTCACAATAATTATACACTATATATACACAAATTAAAAGTAAACAAACATCTAAAAGTGTAAATAAAAAAGGGGATTTATTCTAATCTCCTCCTTGTTAAATCTCATTCAACAACATATGGATCAGACTTACTGCCTGTTCCTCCAGTATATTCTATGCCTGGTGTCAAAGAAATTGTGGGACGAACACCCATACCGAGATTGACAATGTACTTGCCATAGTTACCTGTAGAGTCGACATAACGCTCATTAGCATAGTTGGCGCTGAAGCGGTTAGGCGACATAAGCCAGTAAGATTCTCCTGTCTTTCGTAAATTACTATTATTTAATAAATATATCTCTGGGTATGTTAGTAAGCCTACTGGATATGTTAATTTTGCTTTATTATTACTTACACTAAATTTATCTGTATCATTTGTACAACTTAAATCACTATTTGAATTATAATTCTTGAATTCTAAATAACCTGTTTCACTTCCTCCATTTGGATTCCATCCATTTGTCTGTTGATTACTTTGACTTCGATCATTACAGAATATTGTATCTTCTAAATAACTTGTATAACTAGTCAAATTAGATGCATACCAATTATCTATATATGCCTTTATAGTTGAGTCTGTTTGATTTGTACTATCTGCTGATAACATATCTTCTAAACATTCTTCTATTGTTCTTCCATCATTTATTTCTGTATACCAATTAATATAGTAATAATATCTTACTGTACTACATGTTCCTGTAGTATTATTACATGTATAATGATGATTTGCATCATATGTTGTTGAAGTATTGGTTAAAGTGTATGTTCCTCCACTATAACTTATCCCTTTTCCAAATAAACTTCCACTTGTTGCTGCAGAGTTAGCTGTAGAAGTTATTAAAGTAGAAGGATTATACATATATCCTACATGTGCTGGTGAATTATAGCTTGGATTGAAAGCTGATGTCCCTATTGTTCCAGTATTATTACATCGTCCAAGACTTGGCGTTCCGTTATAGACTAATTTTACTCCTCCTGTATCTGTTGTTCTTATCATTCGCCAACAGAATCCTCCAAATATTACATTCCATTTATCTAAAATCGCTGTAGCATTTGTATCATTACTTCCATACCAATAATAAATACTTTTAGTTGGCTCTTCTGTAAATGAATCATGATGAGACCCTGTATATTCTTTGGCATATGTTCCTACATTAGCCTCTGCTTCCAAAACATCATATAGAGGAATTCCTGGTGCTCGATATTCAATATCTCCAGCTATATTTAAATTTTGATTTAAAGCACCAAAACCTACACTTATTAGTGTAGTTATAAAGCATTGTATTGTTATAAATAAAGTTATAAAGAAATTATAATTATTTTTCATTCTAATCTCCATAGCATTATATTATATAATATATCATACAAAAATTTAAATATAAAGTGATAACAATCATTTAATCAAAAAGTGTTGCAAACAATTATGACAATAATTAATTAAAATATGTTAAAATATACGCAGGAAGTGATCTTATGACTATTGGTATAATTGCTGAATATAATCCATTTCATAATGGACATGTTTATTTAATTGAAGAAATTAAGAAAAAGTATCCTGATTCTACTTTAGTTTTAGTATTGAGTGGAAACTTTACTCAAAGAGGAATACCTTCTATTATGAATAAATGGGATAAGACTGATATATCTTTAAAATATGGAATTGATTTAGTAGTTGAATTACCAATACCATTTGTTATCCAATCAGCTGATTATTTCTCATATGGAGGAGTTACTCTATTAGAGAAATTAAAAGTAGATAAATTAATCTTTGGATCAGAATCTAATGATATATCTATATTAGAAAAGATAGCTGAAATACAACTAAATAATCCTGAATTTGATAACTTAGTAAAACTATATTGTAAGAGTGGTTATAACTACCCTACATCTTTATCTCTCGCAATAGAAGAACTATCAGGTGATAAGATTACTACTCCTAATGATTTACTAGGTATTAGTTATATTAAAACTATTAAAGAAAATAATTATAATTTAAAGTACGAATGTATTAAAAGAACTAATGATTATAATTCAGATAAGTTAGAAGAAGAAATCTCTTCTGCAACAGCTATAAGAAAAGCTATAAAAGATAAAGTTAATATAGAAAAACAAGTACCTAAAGAAGTACTAAGTTATTTAAATAAACCTATATTTATAGATGATTATTTTAAATACTTAAAATATAAAATTATTACTGAAGATGATTTATCTATTTATAATAGTGTTGATAAAGATATAGAATCCAAATTAAAAAAAGAGATAATTAATTCTCATAGTATAGATGAATATATTAATAAATTAAAAACTAAAAGATATACTTATAATAGACTAAGTAGAATGTTATTACATATAATATTAAATTTTACTAAAGAGAAATCTATCCTTTTCAAGAACATAAGTTATATAAGACTATTAGGTTTCAATGATAAAGGACGTATTTATTTGAATAGTATAAAAAAAGATATTGAATTACCTATAATAAGTAAAATTAATAGAGAAAAAGATGAGATGTTATCATATGAAATAGAAACTACTAAGATATATGGTCTTATTTATGATAATATTGATGAATTAATAGATAAAGAATATCAAAATAAATTATATAAGGAGGAGTTATGAAAGAAGCTTTACAAAGTTATTTAAATGAATTAGAAGAAAGTAAAAATATTGATCAAGATAAGTTATTAAAAAATATAGAGATATTTCAACATGAAAGATTAATACATTTAATAGTAACTGTCTTTGTAGGTATAAGTACTATTATCTTCTTTGGATTAGGTTTAATAATTGAAAATATTTTATTATTAATACTATCTTTAATAACATTAATATTATTTTCATTTTATATATTTCATTATTACTTCTTAGAAAATTCTGTACAAAAACTATATACTTATTATTGGAATAAGAAAAAGGATTCTAAATAGAATCCTTTTAAATTTCTTCAATTTTCATTAAGTTAGTTGGATTACTTTCTCCTGTAGTTGGGAAACTTCCAGTTAATATGATAATATCTCCTTTTTGTAAACTCATAAATGATTTACTTCTCTTTATATTTTCTTCTAACATTTCATCAGTTGAATTATAAAAAGGTATTACTTTAGTATATACTCCCCAATTAAGAGAAAGTCTTCTACATATTTTATCATTAGGACACATAGCAAGTATAAATGCATCTGGTTTTAAATTACTTATTACTTGAGCAGTTTCTCCACTAATAGTAGAAGCAACTATAAGTTTAGCATTTAATCTATTAGCTGAATTAACTACGGCTTGGCATATTGCATCTACTGGATCATTTAATGTAGAATTTTCATCTATATAATCAAATGTAGAATATTCTTCAGTTACTTCACAAATCTTACCCATAGCTGCAACTGTCTCAACTGGATGCATTCCTAAAGTAGTCTCTCCAGATAACATAACAGCATCTGTTCCATCTAGTACAGCATTCGCAATATCAGATGTTTCTGCTCTTTTTGGTCTATTATCTTCCATCATAGACTCAAGCATTTCAGTCGCTACTATCGCAATCTTTCCTTTTTCACGTGCTTTCTTAATTAATTGTTTTTGGATGATAGGTAACTTCTCACTAGCAACTTCAGAACCTAAGTCACCTCTCGCAATCATGATACCATCACTCTCATCTAATATCGCATCTATATTATCAATACCTAATTTACTTTCAATTTTACTAATTATTTTTAAATCAGTACGATCATAATTCTTTAATAATTGTTTTATTTCTAATACATTATCTACAGTATTAACAAAACTTATAGCTAAAAATTCACAATCATTATTACAAGCATATTCAATATCTCTTTTATCTTGAACAGATACATAAGGTAATTCTAAATAAACACTAGGTACACTTATACTCTTATGATTACCTATTTCTCCACCAATAAGTATCTTACATAATAATCCTTCATTATCTTTATCAGTAACAACTAATTTTACTTTTCCATTTTCAAGTAAAATAGTATCATCAACATTAATCTTATCTAAAGCATCAGGATGATTAGTACTAAATCTTTCACTATTACCTTTTACTTTATCTTTAACAATCTTAATATCTTTACCTTCAACAAGATTTACTTTATCTCCTTCAAAAGAACCAGTTCTAAATTCAGGACCACGAGTATCAAATAATAAACCTACTTGTTTACCAGTTTGTTTTCTAACTTCTTCTAAATTTTTAATAATTTGGTCTTTTTCTTCATAACTCCCATGTGAAAAATTACATCTCGCAACATTCATCCCATTAATAGCCATTTGACTCATAATTTCAACACTATTACTAGCGGGACCAATACTGCATATAATTTTTGTCTTCTTCATATCATCACCATTTATATTATACTTATTTTTGACACTTATTACAATAATAAGTTCCTCTTCCTCCAACCTTAGTTTTCAAAATTTTACTATTACAATTAGGACAAAGTTCACCTTCTTTACCATGAACTAATAACTTATTTTGAAATAATCCATGTACTCCTTCAGAACTAGTAAAACTTCTAATAGTAGTACCTCCTAATTTTACAGCTTCACTTAATACATACTTAGTATTCTTAATTATCTTTTCACATTCTTTCTTAGTAATTTTAGATGCTTTTCTTAAAGGAGATATTTTAGATAAAAATAATATCTCATCATCATAAATATTACCAATACCTGCAATAATACTTTGATCAAGTAAAACTGTTTTTATAGGTAAATTCTTTTTATGAATTTTCTCATATAAATAATTACTATTTAATTCTGAATCATAATAGTCATATCCTAAATCTTTTAATGGTTTTACTGAATTAACTTTATCTTTATCAATTAAATACATCTTACCAAATTTTCTAACATCTCTATATCTCCAAGATATATCATTATCTAATATTAATTCTACATGTTCATGTTTTTCAAATTCTTGTCCTACTCTTCTAAAAGTAAATTTACCTTCCATTCTTAAATGTATTAATAAAAAATAATCATCTAATCTAATAACTATAAATTTACCTCTACTAGTAATATCATTAATATTTTGACCTATAATTTTAGTCTTAAATTCTAATAAATTAGTCGCGATAATATTATCCCATAATATATTACAACCAGTTATTCTTTTATTAATTATTTTATCTTTTAACCCCAAACACACTGTCATTACTTCAGGTTTTTCAGGCATCTTAATCACCTCAAAATATATTATAACATGATGATAAATTATATGTTATAATAATTATGGTGATAATATGAAAGCAATAAAAATACTATCAATAATAACTTTAATTTTATTTATAATAGAAGCTATATTAATTGGAGTACTATATGCTATACCAGGACATCCAGAACTAGGTCTAGCAGCACTTTTCACATTTGATTTTACAGCAACCATGGCTTTATTAGTTATTATCGCAACAATTGGTGAAATAATAGTAGCTCTATTAATAAGTATAGTTATTGTATTTATAATTAATTTAATTAAAAAGAAAAAATCAAAATAAGTATTAGTCCTCTAATACTTTTTATATGCTTAAATCTTGCAAAAACAATGATTTTATGGTATAATTAGCGCTAATTAAGGGGGACTATTTATGTATTCAACTGAAGAATTATTAAAACTTAGAAATTCAGGTAATTATCCAGTTGTTAATCTAAAGATATTTGATTCTATAAAGAAAATAAATTTATCAAGCAGAACATTAAATAATTTAGAATATACAGAAGAAGTATATATAGAAAGAATCAATACACTTAAATCTTTAGATGAAATAGTACAAGATAAGTATTTAAATAAGATTAAAGAAATTGAAAATATGGATAATCAATCTTTAGAAAAAGAAGATTATTTCTTAATAGATTTATTTCAAGAAATAACTAATGAGAATCCAATTGACTATTTATTAAATACTGATATGAATAAAGAATCATTTATAGAAGGACATAAATTAATATTAAAAGGTACTAGTAGAGATGATTTATCTACTGTAGATCATCGTCATAATAATGATACTTTTATTTCTTGTAAAGGACCTAATGATGAAGTAATTCCATATTATTTTGCATTAGATCATAAAGATATTCCTGAAGCTATAGATAGAATTGTAGAATATTATAATTCTAATAGTGATACTAATGTATTTGAAAAAGGTATTATTACTCATGGACTTGTAGCAGCTTTACAAATGTTTAATGATGGTAACACTAGATATGCTCGTCTATTACAATATTTAAAAATACATGAATTAAGTAATAAATTATTAAAAACTGATTCAGATAAACCATTATTATATGGTACAAGAGCATATTTCCCATTTAGAGGAGATTATAGACAAAAAATGGCTGATTTAGTAACAGAAGGTAATAATGATGCTTGGAATGATTGGATTAATTTCAATTTAAATAGAATTCAAGATAGAATGTCTTATGAAGAACCAAAAATAGAAAGAGTTAAAACTCTATTAAAATAAAAAAGATGGCTTATTTTAAGCCATCTTTTACGTATGTAACAATCTTTTTAACTACATCTTTTGAAGATACTTCTAAAGTATTATCATTTCTTCTTTCTTTCCATTCAACTATACCATCTTCTGCTTTCTTACCTACAGTTATTCTTAATGGTATACCTATTAAATCCATATCTTTAAATTTAACTCCAGCTCTTTCATCTCTATTATCATAGATAACTTCAATACCTTTCTTAGTTAAATCATTATATATTTTTTCAGCTAATTTAGTTTGAGTTTTATCTTTCATATTAATTTGAACTAAACTAACTTGATATGGAGCTATATTCATAGGTAGAATCATACCATTCTTATCATTATTTTGTTCAATAATAGAAGCTAATATTCTACCTGGTCCAATACCATAAGAACCCATAATTGGATATTGTTCTTGGTTATTTTCATCTAAATAAGTAATACCTAAATCTCTACAATAATGATCTCCTAATTTAAATAAATTACCTATTTCAATACCATGTTTAAAGTAAATATTACCTCCACACTTAGGACAAATATCTCCTTCAACAACATTAGCAATATCTCCAACTATATCATAATTAATATCTTTAACATTTGCATTAATATAATGATAATCAGTCTTATTAGCACCACAAACAAAATTCTTCATATGAAGTACTTCTTCATCAACAACAACTGTACAACCAGTTAATCCAACAGGACCAGTATATCCAGGTGCTGCATTAGATTCAGCTATTTGTTCATCATTAGCAAAACCAATCTCTTTACCACCCATTAATTTTAATGCTTTTTCTTCATTTAAAGAACGATCTCCTCTAACAAAGAATATAGTTAATTTACCATCTACATGCATTAATAATGCTTTAACAGTATGCTTAATATCAACATTTAAAAAATCAATAACATCTTCTATAGTGTGAGCATCAGGAGTATGAACCATTTCCATTTCTTTCTCTTCTTCTTCAACATCTAATATTTTATAAGAAGCAACTTCCATATTAGAAGCATAATCACATTTATCACATAAAACTAATATATCTTCACCAATATCAGTAATTGCTTGATACTCTTCTGATAAAGTACCACCCATCGCACCAACAGAAGCTCTAACTATTTTATAATTAATATCCATACGATCAAATACATTACAATATGCATCATACATCTTCTTATAAGATTCATTTTGCATCTCTTCATCTCTATCAAAAGTATATGCATCTTTCATAATAAATTCTTTAACTCTAATTAATGCATATCTAGGACGTATTTCATCTCTAAATTTATCAGCTTGTTGATATAGATTAAATGGTAAATCTTTATAACTTTTTAAATACATAGAAGCTGCTATAGCAAATAATTCTTCATGAGTAGGACCTAATACCATATTAGTATTCTTTCTATCATGTAATTTAAACATACTATCTCCAAAAGCTTCTACTCTACCACATTTTTCATAATACTCTCTAGGTATTAATGAAGGCATTAAAACTTCCATTGCTCCTGCAGCATCCATTTCTTCTTTAATAATCTTTTTAATTTTATCTAAAACTCTTAATCCTAATGGCAAATACATATAAATACCTGCCCCAACCTTTTTTATCATTCCACTACGTACTAATAAATTACCACTAGTACTATCTTCATCTTTAGCATCTTCACGTAATGTGAAAAAATAATTTTTATCTAATTTCATATTTTCCTCCTATTATAATTATTATTTTTGCTAAAGACAATATCGGTCGTTTCATCATCATAATCATTTCCCCTTCAAATAAAAAAAAAATGGTACAAGGAGCGCAATGCACGGTACCATCCTATTTTTCTCTCTTATTGATAACGGATTATCATCCGAAAATACTTTCATATTTTACTCATGGGTAGGAATATAATACTATTATTACTTAGTCTCACCAAACCTAAGTTCTCTTAAAATAATTAATTATTATACTGTGTCCCAGTCATCGCATTTCAAATAATATATATTAAAAATTAATAATTGTCAATATTATTTTGCTTCATACCAATTAGATCCAGTCTCTATCTCTACTTTTAATGGTACTTGTAATTTAAAAGTATTCTCCATTATTTCTTTTACTAAAGATTTAACTTCATCTAATTCATCATTTTTAACATTTAATATTAACTCATCATGTACTTGTAATAATATCTTAGAAGATAAGCCTCTATTATTAAGTTCTTCATATAATTCAACCATAGCTTTCTTCAATATATCAGCAGCAGTACCTTGAATAGGTGTATTAAGAGCCATTCTCTCTCCACTTTGTCTAACCATATAATTTGAACTCTTCAACTCATCAATAACTCTTCTTCTATTCATTAATGTAGTAACATAACCATTCTTATATGCTTCATCTTTTTCTTGTCTCATATATTCACTAATACCAGGAAAAGCCTCTAAATATTTATCAATAAACTCTTTAGCCTCACCTACATTTATTCCTAAGTCTTCAGATAATCCAAAAGAACTAATTCCATAGATAATACCAAAGTTAACTGCTTTAGCAGTTCTTCTCATAGATTTATCTACTTCATTCATAGGAACATGATATATATCACTAGCAGTCTTAGTATGAATATCTTTATCTTCTCTAAATGCCTCAATCATATTAGTAGCATTAGCCATAGAAGCAAATACTCTTAATTCTACTTGAGAATAATCAGAAGAAAGAAGTACTGAATCCTCATCTGGTATAAATGCTTTTCTAACTAATCTTCCATAATCATCACGAGCAGGAATATTTTGAAGATTTGGACTAATACTAGAAAGACGTCCTGTACGAGTTAATGTTTGAGTGTAAGTTGTATGAATTCTACCATCTTCTCTAATCTCATTAATTAATCCTACAGCATAATTACTATATAATTTAGATAACATTCTATACTCTAATACTTTATCTACAATAGGATTAACAAAACTAATCTTATCTAATATATCTTTACTAGTAGAATACTTATTATTCTTAATCTTCTTTGGATAAGGAATTTCTAATTCTACAAAAAGTACATCAGCTAATTGAGCAGGAGACATAATATTAAATTCATGACCAGAAATACTATAAATTTCTTTTTCTACAGAAGACATTTTCTCTTCTAATTCATTCTTTACATCTTCTAAATAATCTCTATCTACTTTAATACCTTCTATCTCCATTGAAGCTAATACTCTAACTAGTTTCATTTCTATATCATTAAATAATCCTTCTTCATTATATTCTTTTATTTTATTTAATAATTCTTCTTTAGTATCAAATATAAATTTAGATTTACTAGCAGTAATCTCTTTCAAATCATCTAAACTAACTTCAATAGGTCTTTTAATACTACCATAAATATCTCCATATAAAGGAATCTCATAATCCATACTTCTAGCAAGAACTGCTATATCATCTTTAACTATATAATCACATAAATAAGCAGCAATCTCACTATCATATAAACAATTATTAATAGAAATACCATAATTATTTAATACAACAATAGCTTTCTTTAAATCATATGTCATCTTAGAAGTATTATTTTCAAATATAGATTTATATTTTAATATAGAATCTTTATCTATAAAATATGAATATTCTCCATCATATAGAGAAATACCAAGTACTTCACTCTTACTATAAATTTCTCCTCTAGTTTCTATATAGAAAGAAAACTCTTTATCACTATTAAATTCACTAATATCTTTAATTTCTATATCATTAGATTTTATCTCTTCTACTTCTACATTATTAGAAGTAACTTCTCCTAATAAATCATATTTTCTAAGTAAAGATCTAAACTCTAATTCTTCTAATATCTTCTTAAATTTAATATTATCTATACCTTTATATTTACAATCTTTAAGTCCCAATTCTAACTTAATATCTTTAACTATAGTCGCAAGTTCTAATGATTTATAGCAATTATCTTTATCATTAATAAGTTTTTCTTTCATCTTACCTTTAATTTCATCTATATGATCATATAAATTATCTATATTATCATATTCTTTAAGTAATTTAATCGCAGTCTTTTCACCTATACCAGCTACACCAGGAATATTATCAGATGTATCTCCCATAAGTGCTTTTAAATCTATCATACGAATAGGTTCAATCTCATAAGTAGCTTTAAAAGTATCTCTATCCATTATTAAATAATCATTACTTTTAATTACTTTAACTACTACATCATCTTCTATTAATTGAAGTAAATCTTTATCACTACTTACTATTTCACATTCAAAATCTTTATCTTTATGAGCTAAACTAGATAAAGTACCAATAATATCATCTGCTTCATAATTATCCATTTCATAGTACTTAATACCCATCGCATTAAGTACTTCTTTAGCAACAGGAAATTGTTGCTTTAACTCATCTGGAGTATCACTTCTACCAGCTTTATATTCAGAATAAGCTGAATGTCTAAAAGTTTTACCCTTATCAAAAGCAACTAATATATACTCAGGTTTTTCTTCCCTAATAATCTTATTCATCATATTAATAAAACCATATAAAGCATTAGTAGGAAATCCCTTACTATTTCTCATTATTACTCCAGAATATGCAGTAGCATAATAAGTTCTAAATACTAAATTATTACCATCTACTAATAAAATTTTATTCATAATAATCACCACTTTTAGTATAACATATTAACAATCATTTTAGATATTTAATTTTAGAAACATTTGTTTGACAAACATATATACTATATGATAGTATGATATTAGAAGAAAAGGAGGCTTTAATAAATGGAAAAATTAACACCAAAACAAAAAGATATTTTAGATATATTAAAAGAACTAATTGCGAAAAATGGATATCCTCCTACTGTTAGAGAGATTGGTAAAAGAGCTAATTTATCATCTCCCGCTACTATTCATTTTCATCTAAAACAATTAGAAAAGAAAGGATATATCAAACAAGGAGAAAATAAAAATAGAACATTAAAATTATTAGTACCTAATGAATTTGAAGAAAATAATGATGAAGTTATCTCGGTACCATTACTTGGTAAAGTTACTGCAGGATCACCTATAGAAGCAATAGAAACTCCTGATGAATTATTCTCTCTACCTGCTTATCTATTTAGTGGAAAGAAAGAAATATTTACTTTAAAAGTATCTGGAGAATCAATGATAAACGTAGGTATCTATGATGGAGATATCTTAGTAGTAGAAAGAAAAAACACTGCAATTAATGGAGAAACAGTAGTTGCGATGAATGAAGATAATGAAGTAACTGTAAAAACATTTTATAAAGAAGATGGATACTTCCGTCTACAACCAGAAAATGATACTATGGAACCAATAATTCTAAAAGAAGTAACTATCTTAGGAAAAGTAATTGGTCTATATAGAAAATTTTAATAAACAAAAAAAACGCATAAATGCGTTTTTTATTTTACAAATTCAGATGAAACAAAATAATAATTATCATTTTCTAAATTAAAAGTGTATTTAATTGTAGTTGCTTTATCATAATAAGAATCAAGATCATACATATCATTTTTATTCTTTTTAACTTTACCTAATTTATTGTCATCAAGATTCTCAATAGAACATTCATTAGTTTCTGGATCACATTCTAAGTGAAGTATTTTTACATTAATTTCAGCTTTATCTTCATACTTAATTCCATCAACATATTTTTTCTCATAATGGTCAAATCTCCAACCAACATCACAACCAAATGGATCTAACATATATGGATTACTTTCACCAGAACCATTTACTGTGAAACATCCTGCTCCAGCTTGAGTTACCGCAAGATTACTAACATATTCTAAACGTGTCTTGCTACCAAACATTTCCTTAACTCTATCACTAACCACTTTCCATTTAATAGAATATTGATTACCCATATCATCTTGAGTAGATGGTGTATTTGTTTTTTCTATATTATCCTTTAATAACAATTCATATCCTATAGCATACTTAATCTTGCTTTCACTAGATATACTATCAGCTTCCAACTTATCAGTATCATATGTACTTTCTTCAAAAGTACTTATCACACTCATTATTTTTTTCATTTCATCTTCTTTTAATTTAGTTTTAACTTGCTCTTTATCATTCTCTTTCTTTACTTCTTTAGTAGATTCTTTCTTAATATTAAAAAGTCCTTTCTCATTAACAAAATATCCTCCTACAAAAGCACCACACATAAGAACAATTACTAATAATACAATACCAAATGTTTTCTTTTTATTTTTCATATATCCTCCTATCATATTAATTATATAATTAAGTATTAAATTTTACCATAATTAAAAAGAATTATTTTTTATTATACAAAAAAAGACTTATTTCATTAAGTCTTTTATTATGTATGAAGATATTAATAATCCTGCACTACTAGGTACAAATGAATTAGATCCAATAGTATCTTTTACTTTAATAGGTACTTCTTTAGAACAAAGAACTCTAATCTTTTTATTAATATGTTCATCTTTAACATATCTTCTTAATATTCTAGCTATAGGATCATTATTAGTCTTATCTAAAGTAGTTATCTCTAACATAGAAGGATCCATTCTATTACCAGTACCCATAGAACTAATAAGATTAATATTCTTATCTATACAATTCTTAATAACTAATTTCTTAGTACTAATAGTATCACAAGCATCTACAAAGTAATCTATTTCATAATTAAATAATTCATTTATATTACTTTCATCAATAAATTTATCAATAGTTATAACTTCAAGTTTTGAATTAATATCATTAAGTCTCTCTTTAAAAACATCTACTTTTCTTCTACCAATAGTAGATTCTAAAGCAATTATTTGTCTATTAATATTAGTTTTATCAATTTTATCTCCATCAACTATTATTAATTTACCTATTCCACTTCTCGCAAGAGATTCTATTACATAACCTCCTACTCCTCCACAACCCAATACTAAAACAGACTTATTATGTAATAAATCTGTTTTTTCTTTTGTTATAAGTTTTTCTAATCTTTCAAATCTAAGCAACTTTTAACTCCTCTTTACCTTCTTTTAAAGTTTTAATCTTAGCTAATCTCTCATTAGTAGTTTTTCTCTGTTTAACAGATTGAACTAATCTAAATGGTTTATCATAGATTAACTTACTAACCATATTTATTTTCTTATATATTTCAGCATTATCTTTCGCAATATTATAATAATTATTTAAACTCTTAAAATCTTTAGAATGAATCTTTTCATATTTATCAATCATATCTATTAAATCTTCTTCTTTTATTGAAGAATTAGGTACAACAGTAGCTTCAAAAATATCAAAGAAAGTAACCAAATCTACTAAATCATCTACTCCAGCACTCTTAAATAAATTAGGTAATTTAGAAGTATCTGATACAGATGAAATAATACTTCTTAATCTTTCTATTTTTTCATCAGTAAGAAACTCATCAAAACCTAATCTTTTTAATGATACATATCTACCATTACTCTCTTTATTAGGTACTTCATTCATAAGATCTATAAAAGAATCATTTAATAATTTATCTAAATATATATTTACTCTTGATGGTATAGGTTTAACTCTATAAGTATTAAAAGTATTCTCTGAAGTTACTCTATTACCTATCTCATCATATTTTTTCTTATCAAAATGTTTATTTTTTGTATTAACAAAAAAATCTCTAGGATAATTAATAGAATTATATCTAATAAATTCAACTATATCTTTTTTATCTAATTTAGTTTCACTTAATTTTTTACTATTAACCATAACATCAGATTCACCAACGTTTTCGAATAATAAAGTTGCATTATTCTCTAAAGTTGCGATTCTTAATGTTAACTTAGCATTAAAGATCTTATCTTTATTCAGAATTGGTAAAATAAGCATGTTATCCCTCCTAATTCACATTATTATATCATATATGTTGTTTATTGCAAATAAAAAAGTCAGATACAATAGTCCATTCAACGATAAAACCTGTCTATTATTACAGGTGGGTGAACATACGCTACCTTTAGGATCCCTAATTTAATAGGTCTTCAACACCAGTAACTGATCCGTTCTCCCGTATCGTCACTTTAGTCGGTTTTATATGCAACGAACCATAAGTATCTGACAATTTAATTATAGCATAATCAATAATCTATTTCAAGATTCGATATTTTTAATCTTAATTAATCCATGATAATGAGTTCCCTCTATTGCATCTTTAGCAAAATATAATTCTAACTTAACTACTTTCAATCCATTACCTTTTAATTCATCTTCCATAACTATATATTTATCATCTTTATGACTTAAAGATAAGTTTAATTCTTCACCATCATTTACTCTATACAAGATAGTATCATAAAAAGCCAACTTATTTCTACAACCCTCTAATTTTATAACAGCATTATCAGGTTCTAAATAAACTATAAATTTTTGTTTAGTATTACTATCATTCTTAATAGTAAAATAATATTTATATTGAGTATTAATACTTCTCATACTAATATTATTTCTAATACCATTTTCATCTATTTGAAATGTTGTAGTTAAATTACCATTTACTACTTGAGAAATATTTTTATTATTATCCTCTATCTTAGAAAAGACAAATATACTTACAATAAATATTAAAGCCACAAAAAACACAACAAGAATCGCAGTATACTTCTGTTCTTTTTTTATCTTCTTAATATTATATTCCAAGTTAATATCATTATTCTTCTTAATTTGAGAAGCATCTAATTCATAATTAACTTTTTTATTGTTAGGCAATACTCTTTTCTTTTTCATATGATACTCCTAAAACAATTATACTATAAAAAAAGAAGATATAAAATACCTTCTTTTAAGATTTTTATTCTACAGTTCTCTTACTAAATACATAATGATTAACTTCTTCATCAAAAACAAATTCTAAAGTAACACTTTTTTCTTCATTATTTATAGTTTCAATAGTATTAATAGTTAATACATTTTCATATGAATAAGCTCCATCAATCTTAGTCTTAGCATAATCACCACTCTTAGCACTATTACTAACAGCAAGTAAAATCCATGCGTTATTTGATTCATCTAATAACATCTTTTGATTATCAAAAGTAGCTTCTTTTAAATCAAATGTCTCTTTACTACCAAATAAATATTTGTATTTCTCTATAACTTTATCTTTATCATAAGCAGTAGTTTCATTCTTAGTAATAACGCCACATTTATAATTACCACTTTCTTTTACTTTTAAATCACTACACTTAATACTTTTACTTTCTTTATTAATACCCATAGCATATAGAGTAAAGAATAACTTATCACTAGAATTTAATCCATTAGATAATTTTTTTATTTCAGAATATTTAAAATAATTAGTATATTCTTCTTCATAAGTACTAAATACTTTACTTAATTCTTGAACAGTACTATTAGTAGGTAAAACTTCTCCATCAGCAATCTTACCTGTAACATCAGAATTATCTTTTTTAGTTTCATCAACTACTTTTATATCAGGATCTGTATCAGTCTTTTTAATATACTTGTCATAACACATCCAACCTAAAGCTAATAAGATAATTACTATCGCAATAATAATCATAATTTTAATTAAACGTTCTTTCATATTAACACCTCAAATTAATAATATCATAAAAAAGAAGATAAATAAATTATTTATCTTCTTCTTTCATATTTTTAGTTTTCATTAATTCATCTATATCAAAATCTTCTTCTGAAAAAGTATTTAATTTTTCATCCATATAATAAATTAATGCTTCACAACTGACAACTTCTTCTTCTTTAGTTTTATTATTTTTAATTTTAATTTCTCCATTCTTTAAGTCATCACTATTTAACACAGCAATATATCTAGCATTTAATCTATCTGCTTTCTTAAATTGAGATTTTAAACTCTTTCCAGTAAACTCAGTATCTACACTATATCCTGCTTCTCTTAACTCATTAGCATAATATATAGCACTCTTCTTTTCATCTTCATTTACATATAAGAAGAACATATCAATTCCATCATCAATTGGAAGTTCAATTCCTTCTGCCTCAAGTGCATCAACAACACGACCAGCTCCACTAGCCCATCCTACACATGCAGTAGCAGGACCATCAATTTGTTCAGCAAGTCCATTGTATCTTCCTCCACCTAATATAACTCTATTAAGTCCCATATTAGGATTAGTATCTTCAATTTCAAATACTGTATGATTGTAATAATCAAGTCCTCTAACAATAGTAGGATCAACTTCATAATTAATTCCTAAAACATCTAAATATTCTTGAACTTTTTCAAATCTTTCACGACTTTCATCATTAAGATAATCTATTGTCTTAGGAGCAGTCTTCATTAATTCATTATCTTTATCTACCTTACAATCTAATATTCTTAATGGATTCTTATTAATTCTTTCTTTACAATCTTCACAAAAATCATCAATATGAGGTTTGAAATGGTCTACTAAAACTTGTCTATATTTATCTCTAGATTCTTTATCACCTAAAGTATTTAATCTTACTTTTAAGTCTTTTAAACCTAACATTTTAAATATAGATATTGCTAAAGAAATAACTTCAGCATCACTTAATGGATCATCTGATCCTAATATTTCTGCTCCAAATTGAGTAAATTCTCTATCTCTTCCAGATTGTGGTCTTTCATATCTATACATTGTTCCATTATAATAAAACTTCTTAGGTTGTATAGCATCCCCATACATCTTATTTTCAACATAAGCTCTAACTACACCAGCAGTTCCTTCAGGTCTAAGTGCTATTCTTCTATTACCTTTATCTAAGAAATCATATGTCTCTTTTGAAACAATATCAGTACTATCACCAATACCTCTATGGAATAATGAAAAATCCTCGAATATTGGAGTTCTAATATAACCATAGTTATATTTTTCCATTACCATATCAACTACAGAGTCAATATATTTCCATTTTTTTGCGACATCTCCATAAATGTCAATTGTCCCTTTTTGTCTTTGTATCATTCTTTCACCTCACATAACGTATATATAATAACATAAATAATAATAAATTAAAACAATTAATTAGAAACCATGACCTCCACTACTACCAGAGAAGCCACCGCCTCCACCTCCAGAGAAGCCTCCTCCACCAGAGAAACCTCCTCCACCAGAGAATCCATCATGATCAGAACTACTAGGTGGATTATAAACTCTATGAGTACCAACAACCGCAGCACTAACATTCATAACATTAAGTAATTTATCATAATTATTTTGAATAGTATTTCTATTCTTTTTATGATGAGTAGTAGTATTAATACATATAATAAATACTAATAAAAACCCTAAAAACAAAGCAAATAAACCATTAGTAATATACCTCATAGGTTCAGCTATCTTATTACCACTAAGAACAATATTTATTTGTTCAAATATCCCTTTAGCACAACTATAATAATCACCATTAGTCGCATATCTATAATTATTATCAGTAATTACATCAGCTTTCCTATTAGTAATAATATCCTTATTTTTACCATCAGAATTAATTATTAATTGTCTATGTTGCATATCTATTAAGAACATAGTCCCATCAACCTTATCACCAATCAACTCAAGATATTTATCTCCAGCACATTGACTAGTATCAGTACTACACTTAATACTAACAAAAGCTACATTAGAATATTCAGTAATAGGTTTCATATCTTCAAGTACCTTATTCTCTTCTTCAGGAGTCAATAAATCTTCATCATCTTTAATAATAACTTTATACTTAGTATTCTCATTTACATAAGAAGAATCATTACTAACAGTAGTATTAGTATTATTTGTATTATTAGTATAACTATCATATTTATCTTTAGGTACAACAATAACACCATCTTCAGCATAAACAAAAGTAAAAGTAAATAAACCAATAATAACAATAAATAATTTTAATAATCTATTCACTTTCATCACCACCTCTCTTATTCATTTGAGGTAGTTTATTAGATACTAACAAATTATGAATATTCATTAAATCTCCAAAAGATAAAATAATCAATATAAGTGAAACAATAACTGCTCCATAATTAATACCATCTTGGAAGAAATTCATCAAATACACTACTAATAAAATAATAAAAGCAAGCACATTCTTATATATATATTTAAATATATTAACATTATTCTTTTTCTCACTCATATTAATTGAACTATATCCTTCATCATCTTCATGGAAAAACATTTTATTAATCTTATTAGCCTGTGTACCTAAAACAAATATACTAATAACAGACAATATAATTAAAGGTATAAATAAATCTCTAACATTAAATAAACTTAAACCAAATATAAATGCATAAATTATTAATGAAACAATTAATGATCCAAATATATATTTCTTTTTAGAAACAGGTAAATCTATATACATTTCACCAGTTTGCCCATTAACTACAGCATAATACATCCTATCTAATTTCTTATCTTTGATTGCTAAAAAGTAAAATGGAAACATACCAGTCTTTATTTGTTTAGGATTTAATGGAACATCAGGTATAGGTGCACCATATCTACTAAAAGTACTTTTATCAGTAAACATAGATTTTAATTCTTGTTGAGCTTCCTCCATCGCATTATCTACATATATCTTAGGATCAACATCAGCTACATCAGCATAATATCCTACTAAATAATTAGGATTATAATCTTCTTTTCTTTTTAAATCAAATACTAAATTATCACTAAACTTATCATAAAAATTAGATCTTAAATCTTTAGCTACTCCTCCAAAAGAAGCTTCTACATTACAACTAACTTCATAGTCATTATAATAATCATAATCCATAGAATGATGATCATATTTAGAACCTTTACTACTACAAGGACCACTATATGAAAAATCATAAATACTATAAGGCATATATATACCTCTAAATTTATCTACATAAACATCATCTTTTAAATAATTAGGTAAAAACATATTATGACTAACAAGATCTTTATATTTTTTAATACATTCTTCTTTAGTAATCTTAAAAGGTATAATAAAATCCGGTTTATTAAATTGAATCATCTTATCTTCAACCATAGCTTGACTACCACAATAACTACAAAAAGTAATTGCAGTCTCATCAAAAGTAAGAAGTCTAGCACCACACTGAGTACACATAAAAGCTTTACCAGGAACACCATTATTCTCAGCAGTAGTATCAACTACTTTACTCTTCTTTAAATCATCAATTACAGTATTAGGATTAAATTTAGATCCACAATATTGACAAACAACTTCTTGAACACCAGGTTCAAAACTCATTTCCCCTTCACAATTAGGACACTTTATCATACACTATCACCATCTTAATTATAACAAAAATAAAAATATAAAAAAAGAGAATATAATTAATATTCTCAACATTATTATCGATATATATAATATGCAGCTGCTTGAATCGTATCAGTAACCTGTTCTCTATGAGTTCCATTCTTAGTAATGTACTCATAGCCAGAATCAATCACATAATTACCATTACTATCAAATCCACCTGTATTATAACTAGAATCTAACCAATCAGCCCAAGTCATACCAATATCAAATTGATAATTAACAGATTCATAAGTAAATGTATCAACAGAACCAACTAAAGTTAAATACCCTCCCTGAGTAGTAGGTTTAGCCATACTAACATCAGTATAACTTGAATTAAAATTAGGTAAACTAGTACAATTATAAAACATACCATTACCTCTCAAACCAGTAATATTAGATACATCCCACAATGATGATATTTTTATTTGGGTAAGATCACTACAACTATTAAACATACCAGCCATATTTGTTCCATTTGAAGTATCAAAACTTGTTATATCCAGAGTTATTAAACTATTGCAACTTTGAAACATAGAAGCAAAGTTTGTTACACTACTTGTATTAAAACTTGTTAAATCTATGCTAGTTAAGCCATCACAGTAATAAAACATAGATTCCATATTTGTTACATTGGCAGTATTAAAATTGGTTAAATCGAGAGTTATTAAACTTCTGCAATAATAAAACATATATCTCATGTCTGTCACATTAATCGTATTAAAACTTGTTAAACTTAGGCTACTTAATTTTTGACAATTATAAAACATATATCTCATATTTGTTACATTGCTTGTATTAAAACTCGTTAAATCGAGACTTGTTAAACTAGTACAACTTTGAAACATATA
>CAMVLZ010000003.1 GCA_947168485.1 uncultured Bacillota bacterium
TTATTGGAGCAGTTGCATCTTCCATAGCAAGTTTTTGTGTATTAATTTCTAATTCTTTAGTTCTTTCTAATAATTCATCCATAGATATAATAGCATCTTTTTCTTGTTGTGCTTCGTATGATTGAATTGTTGTTTCGATTGTTTCATCTTCTTTTTCTGCTTCTTTTTCAAGCATCTCTGTTATACGAGCTATTTCATCTCTAGCAGCTTCTGCTGTTGGTTCATTACTTGTGTATGTTACTTCATTATCTTTAATTGTAGCTATTTTAGCTGTTATTTCTAAGTTAGTTTCTTTTACTGGTTCTTTTATTGGTTCTTGTACTTGTACTTCATTTTCTTTTAATTCTTCTAGAGTCATTTCTTGTACAGTATTCGCAACTTCTACTATTTCAGGTTGTTCTTCTTTTTCTTCTTCTATTGAAACTACATCTTTCTCTAAAATGATTGGAGTTTCTTGATAAGTATTAGTTTCTACTTTAGGAAGAATTATTTCTTCATGTTTTTCTTTCTTCTCTAGAACTATTTCATCATCTATATCTTCTACTAATCTTTTTAATTCTTTAGTATTTTGTTTTTGTTTTCTCTTTTCATAGTTTTTATCAAATAAATATATAATAATGCATAATAAGATTGCGGCTAACGCAACTATATATACTACTATCATTTCTGTTGAAGTTAAAAAATTTACTATATCGTTCATAATACACCTCTATTTGTAATTATTTAGTAACTTGCATTTATCTTTATAAATAAATTGTACCACATATTTATATAATTGTATATTTTTTTTAAAGATTTTATTTCTTTTTACAAATGGACATATTAATAAATATATATTTTATAATACTTTCTTTATAAAAGTGTATTTTTTTGATAAAATAACAATATTACATTTAATTTTCACAAATTTATTGTATTATGTTTTTGGAGGAGTTTATATGAGAATATTAGTTGTTGATGATGAAACTAATATTAGGTTAGTTATTAAAGAATACTTAAAACATGAAAACTACTTAGTAGATGAAGCTACTGATGGTAATGATGCTTTAAGTAAGATTGATCAAATTAAATATGATTTGATGATATTAGATATAATGATGCCTAATATGGATGGTTTTGAAGTACTTAGAAGAATTGATAAGAAAAAGTTAATGCCTGTTATAGTTTTAAGTGCTAGAGATGATGAATATGATAAATTAGAAGGGTTTGATTTAGGAGTAGATGATTATGTTACTAAACCTTTTAGTCCTAAAGAGTTAATTGCTCGTGTTAAAGCTGTTTTAACTAGGACTCATGGTCTTAATACTAATTATGTATTAGATGGATTAGAGGTTGATTTTTTAGCTCATACTATCAAAATAAATGGTAAAAGAATAGATGTTACACCTAAAGAATATGATATACTTAGTTATTTAATTAATAATAAGAATATTGCGATATCTAGAGAACAATTATTATCTAATGTATGGGGATATGATTTTTATGGTGATGATCGTACTGTTGATACTCATATAAAAATGTTAAGAAATAATTTAAAAGAATACAGAAAACATATTGTTACTGTACGTGGTGTTGGATATCGTTTTGTAGAGGATGAAAATGATTAGTATTAAGAATCTTATGTGGAAATCATTCTTTATATATTCTTTTACTATAATTATATTTTTATGGTTATTTCAAGGATTGTTTTTTGGTAATTATTATAAATTTGTTAAGACTAAAGATGTTAAACATATTACTAATAGTATAACTAAGTATCAAAATGATAAAAATTTTGAAGAGAAAATAGATCAATTATCTTTTGATAAAGGTGTATGTATAGATGTTGTTGATTCTGATTTAGTATCTCACTATAAATCTAAATTTGTTGGTAAAGGATGTTTTATTGGTAATGAAGAAAGAAGTAATTCTTTTAAATTAGATTTTATTGAGAGTAAAAAGAATGAAGAGTTAGTTACTCTATCTAATCCTAGATTTAGAAATAATACTATTGTGATTGCTAAAAAGTTAGATAATAATAAATATGCTTTTGTTAATACTTCGTTGCAACCTATTGATTCTACAGTAAATATTATTATTAGACAGTTAATTATATTTACATTTGTATCTATAATACTTTCTATATTAATATCATTTATGGTTTCTAAATACTTATCTAAACCTCTAGTTAGTCTTAATAATGAATCTAAGAAGTTAGCTAAAGGTAAATTTGATGAAGATATAAAAGTAGATGCTAATATATTAGAAGTTAATGAATTAGCTAATACACTTAACTATACAAGATTAGAATTAAATAAGACAGATGAATTAAGAAGAGATTTAATGAGTAATGTTTCTCATGATATGAAAACTCCACTTACTATGATTAAAGCTTATGCTGAAATGATTAATGATTTACATAAAGAAGATTATGAAAAACGTATGGAAGATGCTAATGTTATTATTGAAGAGGCTGATAGATTAACTACTTTAGTTAATGATATTTTAGATTTATCTAAGATGCAAAGTAATATATCTGAATTAAATATAGAAAAATTTAATATTATAGAATTAATTGATAATATTATTAAAAGATTTGATGTATTGGTTGTTAATGATGGGTATGTATTTGAGTTTATTCATAAGAATAAGAAAATATATGTAAATGCTGATAAGAAGAAAATTGAACAAGTTCTTTATAATTTAATAACTAATGCGATTAATTATGTTGGTAATGATAAAAAGATTATTGTAGAATTAATTAATAATAGTGATATTATTGAAATTAGAGTTATTGATCATGGTAAAGGTATTAATAAAGAAGATATTCCTTATATTTGGGATAAATACTATAAAAGTAGTAAAAAATATAAGAGAAATAAATTTGGTACTGGATTAGGTTTATCTATAGTTAAAAATATATTAGATGAACATACTTATGATTATGGTGTTGATTCTATAGAAAATAAAGGTTCTACATTCTGGTTCAAAATAAAAAAGTAATAGTTAATATTACTTTTTTTTATTTAAATAATTCTAAATATAAATGCTAATAAACATATTATTATTCCAGATATTATTAATGTATATGATAAGTTTTTAGTATTTGAAAAACCTAAACTTTTTCTTGTACCTAGATTATTTTCTATCTTTTGATCATATAATACTTTAGGTAATTCAATCTTATTATTAAGTCTATCTTTAGCTTTAGCTAGATAATTCTTAATAGTATCATATGGTTTATTATGAAGTCTTTCTATCGCAGCATCTAATTTATCTTCTGGAATATCTTTTTTATCATTCATTTTAACATCATACATGAAGTTAACTAATGAATTTCTTACTACTTCATTAGATGGAGTATTATTAATATTATTAGTTTCTACTTCTTTTATTATATTATTAGGAATAATACTATTATAAACATCATAACTATATCCTATTTTATCTATTAAAGTAGATACTTCTATATCTTTTTCTATATCTTTATATCTCTTAATATACTCTAATGATACAGAATTAATATCTTCTCCATTTACTTTATATGTTTTTAAATAATTAGTATTATCTTTAATATCTTCTACTACAAATTTATTATCTTTATAAGTATATTTAGTAATAGAATCTTTATCTTTTATATATGGAGATATATTTATTAATACATTATCTACATTTAATTTAAATCCATAATCATTACCATCTTTTACAAAGTTCTTTGTATCTAGATTATTATCATAATATGGAGTATTTTTCATTTTATCTCTAAATTTTTCTATATCTTTTAAATCTATTAACATATCTAGAGAATCATATGATTTACTAGTAGATTGATTTAACATAAGATATGGTGTTATATCAGAATCTATATATAAATCATAATTAGAAAATTTATTTAAATTATTTAGATTATTTAATGTAGATTTTATTTGATCAAATGAATATTTATTTACTTTAGTACTTGATAATTTTGTTTTTAATTCATTTGTATAATTACTTAGTTCTTGTTGAATTATATTTAGAGGTTTATTTGAAGTTAAATAATGATTCATTATAATACTTCTTTGTTCTTCTGTAATGGTATTTGGAAATTGTTCATTTATACTTGATGTCATTTCTGATACTAATTTTAATATTTGTTCATTTGTATTCATTATGACACCACCTTAAATAATATGAAAGATAGAATCATTCCTATTATCGCAATAGATACTATAATATTAAGAGTTAATGTTTCAGTATAACCATTTTCATTTGATTTAGGATTTTTTAAATCCTCTATTTGATCATATGAAGGATTTTGAAATAACTCTTGTAATTCTTTATTATTAGTATTTTCTATAAATTCATATTTTGTATATTTTTTCATAAATACCATTCCTCTATGTTAATTATAACATAATATTAATTATATATGTATAATTCATGTTGTGCTCTTGTACATGAAACGTAAAGTAAATTTCTTTCATTCTTCTTATAAGGATTATTACGATTATTATAAACTATTACTGCATCAAATTCTAATCCTTTAGATAAATATGCTGGTATTACTATTAAATGTTTATTATAAGTCTTAGTATCTTTATCTATAATTGATATATTTACATCATCTTTTAATAATTCATATATATTATTTGTTTCTTTATCATCTTTACATATTACTGCGATAGTTTTATAAGTATTTTGTAAAGAATTAATATCATCTACTAATTGATATTTTAAATCAGTATTCTTTCTAATAACAATTGGTTTATTATTAGAATCTCTTATAGCTGATACATGGTTTAAATTTAATATTTTATTTGTATAAGATATTATCTCTGGAGATGATCTATAAGTCTTAGTTAATTCAATATACTTAGTAGATCCATCTAATAATTCATTTAATCTTTCTAATGATTCATATTTATAATATGGATTTATATTTTGATTAATATCTCCTAAGATAGTAAAATTAGCTTTTCTAAATATTTTAGATATTATTAAATATTGAAGATAATTATAATCTTGTGCTTCATCTATAACTACATGTTTAATATTTGCTTCATATGGGAATCCTTCTAATAAACCTTTAAAATATGAGTATATTAAAGCATTTTCATATGATATAGTTTTAGATTTAAACATAAATTTTAATTCTTTATCAGTTAGATTAATTTTAGAATATTTACTCTTAAAGAAATCTATTACTATATCTGATATGGGTTTATAAAAATTAGAAGAATTCTTTAATAACTTAATAAATGTATCTTTCTTTTTATTAGAACCTTTATAGAAGTCTTGTGATAGTTTTTTTCCTATTTCATTAATTCTTTCATATAAAGGGAATTTATAATACTTATTATGTAAATAATTATTTAGATCTTCTTTAGATACTTTATTAATTATATTTTCAGTAATATTCTTAGTAAAAGATGCATTAGTTAGATAATTATCTATGTATTTACTAATATCATCTATAATACGATCACTTTGTTTATATTTGACTAATTCTTTATTAGTTTCAATTTCTTTATAAAAATTACCTACAAAATCAGTATAAGATTCTACTTCTTTATACTCTTCTAATTGATAAGATAAATAATCATCAAATGTAGTTTGTAATGTATTTGCTTCACCTAGAGATGGTAATACTTCAGATATGTAATCTGAAAATATATTATTAGGTGAAAAGATTAATATATCTTTTGATGATAAGTCTTTAATACGATATAGTAAGAAAGCTATTCTATGTAGAGCAACTGTTGTTTTACCTGATCCTGCGATACCATTTACTATTAAATTATTATCATCTAGATTTCTTATTACTTGATTTTGTTCTTGTTGGATTGTATTAACAACATTTTTCATCTTATCAGATGATTCTTCTGCTAAAACACTTTGTAAAAATTCATCATCTATATTTAGAGAATTATCAAATACTCCTAATAATTGATTATTCTCTATTTTATATTGTCTTTTTCTTTTTAATTCTCCTTTTATTTCTCCCATAGGAGCTTCATAAGAACACTCTCCTACTTCATAGTCATAAAACAAAGAACAGATTGGACTTCTCCAATCATATAGTATATTATTAGATTTTTTATCTTTTAAATAAGTTAAAGCCATATAAATATTAAATATTTCTCCTTCAGTATCTTTAAATACTATAGATGCAAAATACGGCTTTTTCTCAATTTGTTTTAATCTTTTATAATACTCTTGTTTTTTATATGCTCTATTTTCTTCAGTTTGTGCTTCTTCACGAAGAGAAGCAGTTTCAGCATTATCTAGTGTTTGAGATTCTTTCCAAGCAAGTTTTTTAAATTCTTTTAAGTCTTCTAATTTTACTTTGATTGTTTCTTCTAATTCATGGATGTATTTTTCTACTAAGTTAGATGTCTTTTTTAAAATTAATTTTTCTTTTTTTACTTCTTCTTCTGTGATTGACATAAACCCTCCTAATTACTTATTAGTATTAATATAACCATTACTAATATAAATATTATTAATGAGATTAAAGATCTTTTAGAGATAGTTAATCTACTATCTACTTTGAATTTAAAATCTTCTTTTTTATAATCTTTAACTTCTATTATTTTAAAGAATAAACTTTTCTTTTTAGTTAAATCTTCTTTAGATATTATAACAAATTCATCAGGTTCTCCTGTTTCAGAATAAGTTATATTCTTTAATTTCATAATATATAGAAACATTACTATATCTAGGGCTGCTCCTGTGAAGTTAATAATAGATAGTAAAACTAATATATTTATATTAAATATTATACCTATTATGTATGTTAATACACTTATTACCATAAATGGCATTTGTAGTGATATTAAGATACCTTTTTTACTTACTTCTTGTAGTGCCATAGTATATAGAATACCTTTTTCAAAGGCTGCTCCATACTTTATATTTTTTCTTTTTACTCCACCTATTATGAAACCAATACCATGTAATAATTCATGTAATATGAACCAAAATACCATTAATAATGTAGTTATTTGTATTTCTAATGGAGAAAATATTATTCTAAATACTACATCTGTTATTATTAACATTATTATAAATATAATTATTGCAAATATGTTTGCTGGTATTAATTTCATTTTATAGGTATAGGCTTTTTTCATTTATTTAACTCCTCAATTAAATTTACAAATTCTTTTTGAATTTCTTCTAATCTTTCTTCAGTATTTGCTTCAAATCTAGCAGTAATATTTGGACCAGTATTACTTGCTCTTACAAGTGCCCATCCATCAGGAAATTCTACTCTTACTCCATCAATATCATTAAATTCATAATTTTTACTTTTAGCATAATCTAATACTTTTTCTATTACAGTGAATTTCTTATCATCTGGTGAAGCAAATTTTAATTCTTCTGTTGAATAATATCTATTAATTCCTTCTAATAATTCATCTACTGTTTTATCTGTTTTAGACATTATTTCTAATAATCTTAATCCAGCATACATTCCTGAATCAAATCCAGGCCATCTTTCATTAAAGTAAACATGTCCTGATAATTCTCCACCAAAAGGAAGATCATCTTCTCTAACTTTAGCTTTAGTATAAGAATTACCTGTACGATAACAAATTCCTTTTGCTCCTAATCTAGCTATTTCATCACTTAATGATTTAGAGCATTTAACGTCATATAAGAATTCTTTCTTTTCTACTTTATTTACTATATCTCTAACGATAATAATCATATAATAATCTGTTGGTAAAAACTTAGTAGAGTTTGTAATAACTCCTAGTCTATCTCCATCTCCATCGAATGAGATACCTACATCAGCATTAAGTTCTCTTACTTTTTCTTTTAATTGTTCTAAATTAGATTCTACACAAGGATCTGGATGGTGATTTGGAAAACGTCCATCACTTTCTTCATTAATAATAGTTAAATCTAAGTTAGGTATCATTTCATATATTTTTCTTACAAAAGGTGATGTTGTTCCATTTGCAGGATCTAATACTACTTTTAGTTTTCTATCTCCAAAATCAAATGATTTAGAATATAATTCTAAGTAATCTGGTTCTATATCATAATCAGTTACTTGTCCTTCTCCTTTTTGGAAGTATCCTTCTATTAAAAATTGTAAAAAGTCTTGTATTTCTTGTCCTTTACAATTTCCTGATTCATCAAAAGCAAATTTAAATCCATTATCTTGTTTAGGATTATGAGATGCTGTAACCATTACTCCACTATATACTTTTAATTTAATACAAGCATAATAGTACATTGGTGTAGTACATAAACCTAATCTAATAATATTAATTCCAGTACTTTTAATTCCTTCAATTAAAGCATCATATAACGCTGGTGAAGAAAGACGATTATCATGTCCTACAATACATGTAGTTTTACCTTTGTTCTTGATAATAGAACCAAAACCCATACCAAATGTATAGGCAGTATCTTCATCTAACTCTTCTCCATAGATTCCTCTTACATCGTATCCTCTAAATATATTTTCATTAATGTTTTCTTTTCTTTTGTATGTCATCATATTCCACCCTTTCTTCATAACTATTAACTAAATCATTCATTTTAGATTGAAATGATTCTAATAGTGATTCTTTCTTTCTTAAATCTATTTCTTTATTATCTATATTTTTATTAATAGATGTTTCATAATACTTAGTTACTTTAGTAGAAACATCATTTAACATAGCTTTATCATATGAACCATTAATCATATAATTATTCTCTATATTATTAATTTCACTTAATAATTTATCATATCCATCTTCTCCATAAATATCATTATATTTTAATTTAATAGTAGATAGATCATCATCATTTATATTTGTAAGAATATCTTTAATACTTTTTTGAAAACTATTCATATCACCTATCCTCCTAATATCATTTTACCATATTTAAGCAGTAATGATAAAGAAATTTATAATAAAATAAAAAAGTATCAGTTGATGATACTCTTTATTTTTCTTGTATCAATAGTAATTCATTTTCAGTTAGTTCTCTTATTTCACCAATTTTTAAATCTTTTGGTAAATATAAATTACCTATACAAATTCTATTTAATTCAATTACAGTCGCTCCAAAGCGGCCAAACATTCTTTTTATTTGATGATATCTTCCTTCTGTAAGAGTTACTTCTGCTGTATATTCTCCTGTTATATTTAAAATAGAACTTTTACAAACTCCATCATTTAATTCTACTCCTTTTTCAAATTCTTCTTTCATAGTTGTTGTTACAGGAATATCTATAGTAACTTCATATACTTTTTTTACATGTTTATTGGGAGCCAAAATGTTATGAGCAAACTCTCCATCATCAGTAATAATCATTAATCCTGTTGTATCTTTATCTAATCTACCTGCAGGAAACATATTTCTCTTTTGATATTTTTCTGGTAATAAATTTAATACACTGTTTTCATTAATTAAATCAGTTGTTGATACAAAACCTTTTGGTTTATTTAAAATTAAATATATATTTTTCTTAATATCAATATCTTCATTTCCTATTCTAAGTGATATATCTTTTTCTTCAAATTTAGTTTCTGGTCTTTTTACTAGTTCATCATTAGCATATACCATATCTTTAGAAATTAATTTTTTTATTTCTTTTCTACTATAAGTTGTCTGTTCTGATATTATTCTATCTATTCTTTTAATCATGTTAACCTCCAACAGTATATTATTTATGTTTATTAAAAGTTTCAAAAACTAATTTTTCTACATCTATATTTTTATTTTGATTAATCTTATTTGAAATATATGTAACATATTCTATATTTCCATCTCCTCCTGTAATTGGAGAAGAAGTTATTCCTTTTATATAAAAACCTTTTTCATTAAAGTATTCTATTAAATCATTAATAATATTAATATGTATATTTTTATTTAATATTATTCCTTTATTTTTAGTTGCGATTTCTTTACCACATTCAAATTGGGGTTTTATTAAACATACTAAGTCTATTTTAATATTCTCATTATATATTTTATCTATTATTTGTTTTAAAGATATAAATGATACATCACATGTCATAATATCAATATTTTTAAAATATTTACTATCTAGAGTTTTAAAATTAGTTTGTTCATGTAACTCAATTTGTTTATTTTCTCTTAATGATTCATGTAATAAGTTTGTACCTACGTCTATTGCGATTATTGATGAAGCACCATGTTTTAGAGCACAATCACAGAATCCTCCAGTACTTGATCCAATATCCATTACCTTTAAACCTGTCATATCTATATTAAATTCTTTAATAGCTTGCTCTAACTTCAATCCACCACGAGATACATACTTTAACTTATCATTTTCTTTAATGACAATTTCATCTGTATCAGAAACCATATAATTCATCTTATCTACTAATTTTCCATTACATAAGACTAATTTTGATTTTATTAATTCTTGAGCTTTTGATCTAGATGGTACTAAGTTTCTAGCAAATAATTCTTTATCTATTCTATTAGGCACCTCTAATCACTTCCTTTTTAACACTTTTATTATATTTAATGAGAATATCAAAGTAAATAAAAAAGAAAGAAATAGTTTATTTCTTTCTTTTTCTTATTCTTTTTATTTCTTTAAAATCACTTTTATCTAATATTAATTTTTGTATCTTAGTAATTCTATTTTCTTTAGCAAATAAATCTATATTAGGGAAAGCTTTAATTAAACGTATAGTTAATAAAGATCTTTCTTTTAATACTCTTCTTACTTCAGATTTTATTTTTGAAGTAGAATCTTTTCTTACTAATTTAGTAACATTATCTTTAAATTTAAATATTATGTTGGTAGATACTATAAAATCTATTAAGAATAATATAAACAATATTATACCTATAGTAATAATAGTATTTTCATTCATACTAAGTAAAATGTTTGAGATAAATGGATGAACAAACTTTAACATTAATACTCCACCTATACCAAAGTATATAGCAAAGTCTAATGCGATACGTCCATTTAAATTAAACTTTTTATCTGAATAATCCCACCATCTCATTTTAAATATTTTTTCCATTAAGAATGAAGTTAAATATTCTAAAATAGAACATATTACTGTAGATAATACAAATAATGTTATTAAATCATCTGAATATTTAGTTAAAAATTGTATTATTAAGATTGCTCCTAAACCAAATATAGGAATAATTGGTCCTATTAAGAAACCTCTAGATATTGTGAATTTTTTATCATTAATAGAGGCACAAGTTACTTCTACTAAGTATCCTAAAAATGAATAAATAATAAATGATATAAATAGTAATGATAATTGATATATCATTTTATGCATCTCCTAATTTATAACCACATAATATTCCAATTACTAATAAGATGATTCCTATAATAATTTCTATAATACTACTTGGTATAGTTATAGTTAAAGCTAAAGTTATAATACTAGCTAGAATAAATCCTAAGATAGCGTAATATGTTTCTATTTTGTATTTTTTAAATAAATATTCTAATAATTTAGCAATACTAATAATACCTACAACTATTCCTATACCTAGAGGTATTAATATACATATATTTTTAAATACATTAGTAAACGAAGTTAATTCATCTATAGTATTAATTATTGGTTGATAATACCCTAGTAACATCAATACAAATGAACCAGATATTCCTGGAATAACCATAGTTGCTGCAGCTACAATACCTACTATAAATAGTAAAATATATCCAAATAGATTAGAATGAATAGTAACATTATGTCCTGCTCCACCTAGGATAGATAATAATAAGATTGAAATAAATGTTACTAAAAATAATACTATATATCTTACTTTTATCTTCTTACCTTTAATATTCTTAGTTAATAAAGGAATTCCTCCTAATATTAATCCTATAAAGAATAATATAGTTGGAGCCGGATATTTAGTAAGAGTATAATTAATAACTTTACTTAATAGTACTATAGATAATACTGCTCCTATACCAAATGGTATTAATAAAGACATAGATTTTTTAAACTTCTTAAATATATTAGATATTGAAGATATTAAATCTTCATAAATACCCATAGTTAAAGCAATAGTACCTCCACTTACTCCAGGTATAATATTAGCTATTCCAAATACAAACCCTTTTAATAATATCATTAATTTTTCTTTCATAAGTTCTCCTAATTATCGAATATATTCATTATTAAAGGAATAACATGTTTCTTACGAGATATACATCCTTCTATGAATAATCCTTCTTCTACATTTTGTTTTTCATATATTAATTCTATATAGTTTGTTCCTTTTTGATTAAATAATACATAAGAACCATTCTTAACTATATCAGTAACATATAAACATACTAATTTGAAACCATTAGTTTCTGCTACTGTATTAAGTGTATTAACATACTTAGTAATATCTTTCTTTATTTCATCAAAATTCATAGTAAAGAATTGTCCTACAGCAAACTTATTATTATTAACAGTATATAATTTATAATCATTATATAATACATCTTCTGGAGTCATTCCTTCTAAAGATGTTCCTGCTTTTAATAATTCCATACCATAATCTTCATAATTTACTTCAGCTATTTTAGATAAATTATGAACTGCCTCTTTATCACGATCAGTAGTAGTTGGACTTCTAAGTATTAATGTATCTGATAAGATACCTGATAGAAGTGCTCCTGCGATAGATTTAGGTATTTTTATTTTTCTTTCTACAAACATTATATAAACAATAGTACAAGTTGAACCAACTGCCATATTTCTATAATTTATTGGTGCCTTTGTTGTTAAAGCACTTAAATTATGATGATCAAATATCTCTAATATATCAGCTTGTTCTATTCCATCTGCACTTTGTAATGGTTCATTATGATCAACTAATATTACTTTTTTAGGTACTTTATCTGATAAATCATTTATTCTTAATAGACCTAAACATTTACCTTGTTTATTAATAACAGGATAATTAGTATGACGTTGTTTTTCATTAATATCAATTACATCATCTATAAAATCAGTATCATAAAACTTAGTAGGTACTGTATTAGAAAAAATAGTTTTAATATAATTAGCTAATGTAATTTGTCTAGATAAATGATATGTATCCATACCAGATTTAATTATATTAACTTTATTTTTCTTAGCTATTTCTAAATGTTCATCTTTAATTTCAGCATTACCTGTTAATATTAATAATTGTACTCCACTATTGACTGCATATTCTATAACAGAATGTCTATCTCCTACTATTAATATATGATCTCTAGTAAATTTAACATCATTTAATATAGTAGTTGATTTATATGAAGCAACTAATATTTTTCCCATTATTTCATCATTAAAACGTAATACTTCTTTTGCTTTTAATACTTTTATAAGATTATCATAAGAAGTATATAATTCATCTAAATCTCCTCTTAAGATATTACGAGAAGTATCTTTAATAGTTATTATTCCAGAGAAATCATTATTATCTTTAACTATAGGGATACCAGTTACATTCTTTTTAACCATATAATTATAGCCATCATATATAGGAGCTGTTTCTTTTAAGAATAGATTCTTATGATAATTAATATCTCTTACTTGTAATTTAACATCATTTAAATATCTAGGAATTGATATATTAAAATAATTAAGAGCGAACATTGATTCTTTATTAATAGTTCCTAAAACTCTAGGTTCTGTTTTATCTCCTAATTCATTCTTTAAATATGATAAACCTATTGCTGACATAACTGAATCAGTATCAGGTTTTTTATGTCCAAAAATAAATGTAGCCATCTCTCTATCCTTCTTTCCTACTCATTGTATCATAATTTGTCCATAAAAAAAAGAAGATATCAAACTAGTTCTTTTAGAATATCTTCCATTTCATTAGATTCTTCTTCTGTTGCTTCATTCTTTTCTGGTGTTGTTTCAAACCACTTAGGTAGTTCTTCTTTTACTTTTGTTTTTGTTTGATATGTAGTTGTTTTCTTAACTGATTTTTTCATCTTTTTATGTTCTTTTTCAGTTACTTTCATAGCTTCTTCTACTGTTTCTACATTTAATCTTTTTAATTGACCAGCTATTGTTTCTACATATGATTTAGTTAACTTTTCATTATTAGTTTTTAATGTATAAGCTATTATTACATTTACTACTCCAGCAGATAGTTTTTGATCAATTAGAAGAGACTCTATTAACCTTTTATCTCTATCAGTTGGTTCTGCTCCTTTATATTTAGCTCTTAATAATTCATATGGAGTAATATTTTCAAAAGTATATACCATTTTTGCCCATTTAGAATTATCTCCATCAGGTTTCTTTAAATACTCAGGTTGTTTCTTATAAATTAGTGTTGGAAGAGAACCATCATGTTCGAATTGATAATAATTTCTACAACTTTTCCTTAAACTATTTTTATCAATTAAACCTTTTTCATTTAAAGAATCTCTTACTAGATTTACCATATCATAAGTTTTTATATTATATGTAAAACATAAACTATTAATTAGACTTTTAGTTTCATCAGTAAATGTTTTATCATTTAATTCACTTTGTGGGATTGATGCGATTAATTCATTAAAATCAATACCTTTACTAATTTCTATATTATTAGATTGTTTTTTAGTTATATCAGTTATTGTATCCATAGAAATCTTTTCTATTGATGAGAATACTTCATCAAATGATTTAGTTATATCATTAAAACCTCTTAAGTTTATTCTAGGTACTTTGAAATAATTAATTAACTTATCATATTCTTGTTTACCAACATTATTATATAAAACAATATTTAATATAGGATGATTAAATATTTCTTCTTGAGTTAGTGGAGAATATAATAAATAAACATAATTATTAGTATTTTCTTCTTTTACATATGTTTTTAATAAACCTATTCCTTCTAACTTTTCTCTAGCAATTACTATTTCAGTTAAAGATAATTGCATAGTAGACATTAAATGATGATGAGTATATTCTTCTGATATTATTCCTTGTTTATCTAGATCATCTTTTAAGCTCTCATATAGAGAGACTGCTTGATATCCTATTATTGGTTGATATAACATAGTTAATATCTTATGATCATTATCATCTAATATAGTTTTATTAATTACTGTATAAGTATCTGCAGGTAAAATATTTAAAGATTTCATATGCATCACCTAAGATTTATATTAACATTATTTTATCATAAAAAAAAGGATTAATATCCTCTTATTAAACTTATTATAAATTCTGGAGTTACTTGAGTAAAATATAGTAATGTTAATGAGATAAGTAAGAATGGTCCAAATGGAATTACTTTTTCTTTATCTTTATATAGTAAATATAAAGATACAGGTAGAGCTAAGAATGATCCTATAAAGATAGAACATGCTCCTACTAGAGGTCCTAATATAAGACCAAATATAAACATCATTTTGATGTCTCCTCCACCCAGTGATTCCTTTTTAAATACATAATCTCCTATTAACATTATTAAATACATTAAAGCAAATAAGAATATTCCTCCTCCGATTGCTCTAATAGTATCATGAAGTCCTATATTTAATAAATCAAATACTATGAAATAAATACTCATAAATATAAGTACTTCATCAGGAATAATTAAATAATTAATATCACTTACTATTACTATTAATAGAAGAGATACTATTCCTAAAGCTATAGATAATTCATAAGTTGGTCCAAATACGTAATATGCTGTAGCAAATAGTATTCCTGAAATTAACTCCATAAATGTAGAAGTAGAATCAATCTTTTTATGACAATATCTACATTTACCTCTTAAGAATACATATGATAATATAGGTACCATATCTAAAAAATTAAGAGGATGTTTACAATTATCACAATGAGATTTATCTAATAATACTTTTTCTTCTCTTGGTAATCTAGTACCTAAGACTGTATAAAATGAACCCATTAATGTACCTAAAATAAAAAAGATAATTAATGGTAAAATATTAGTCATGTAATTATCCTCCTTATTATTATTTTACTGTGTCATAAATTGCGAACATTGGTTGAATAATTGATAATAGAATTATACCAACGACAACTGCTAAGAAGACTATTAATAATGGTTCAACTAAACTCTTCATTTGATCAATAATATTCTTATGTAATTCTTGGAAGTGTTTAGCAACTTTTTCCATCATGGCACCTAATTGTCCAGTTTTTTCTCCAGTTACAATCATTTCATATGCAACAATAGGAATAGCCCATTGTCCTTTGAATGCACTTGATACTGTATCACCTTTTGCTAAGTTAGTTAAACAATTATTAATGATATCTTTATATACTTCATTATTTGTAATTCTTTGTAATATTTCCATTGAATCAGTAATATATACTCCATGGTTTAATAATGAAGCAAATGTTTTTGTAAAGTTAGAAATTTCATTATATATGATAACATTCTTTATTACTGGAATATGCATCAATACAATTTGTACTGATTTTCTAAATCCAACTGATTTTTTGTATGCTACTATGAATCCAATTACAATAACTAAAATTACACCTATTAATATTGCATAATTACTCTTTAAGAAATCACTTACTCCAACTACTGTCTTTGTCATAAGTGGTAATTCAGCTCCATTAGATTCAAACATACTTGTAAATTGTGGAACTAAGTAAGTTAACATGAAGATTAAAACTCCAAATGCTAGAGTTAATACAACTACCGGATAAGTCATGGCTGACTTCATTTGCTTTCTAGTTTGATCCATTGATGTATAATACTCTGACATATCATCTAGGATAGTTGGTAAATCTCCAGTCATTTCAGCTGTTTTTACCATATTTATTAATAAAGCAGGATATAACTTCTTTTGCATTTCTAATGCACTAGATAAGTTTTCTCCTTTTAATAACTCGAAATGCAATTGATTAAAACTTGTTTTTAGTACATCTTTAGTAGATTGTTTTGCTAAGATACGAACTGCTTCTGCTAAAGGAATACCTGATTTAATATATGTAGATAACTGAGTTAATGAGAAAGATAAATCTTGTGGACTAATTTTTCCAAATGAAATACTTATATCAGTCGCACTTTGAGGTTTAATTTCTTCTACTTTTAACTCTTGTTGAGCTAAGAAAGTTCTAACTTCTTGTTCTGATTCTGCTTCAATGTTTCTTCTTTCTTTTTTACCTAAATCATTAATTATGATATATGTAAATTTCTTTTTAGGTCTAATTGCTCTACCATGTCTATCAGTTTGAGTTTCAGGCTTTGCTACATTATTTTGAGGCTGATTAGCAGCTTGTTGTTGATTTTGAGCTGGTTGTTGATTTTGTTGAGCAGCTTGATTATTATTTTGTACAGTTGCAGTTTTATTTTTACCTTTTCCTAGCTTCATACTAATCCCTCTCTATTCTATTTTATCCTATTATTAATTCTATCATATTAAATCATTTTTTTAAATAAAAATAAAAAAAAAGTAAATAGTTTACTTATTTATTTACTTTTTCATATCTTTTTATAAATTCTTCTCTATATTCTAAAATATTATCATTTTTTATAGCTTCACGTAATTCTTCAGTTAATTTAGTTAAGAATCTAATATTATGAATAGATAATAATGATCCTCCTAGACTTTCACCTACATTAAGTAAATGTCTTATATAAGCTCTAGTATAATTTTTACATGCATAGCAATCACAATCTGCTTCTATAGGTGTAAAATCTTCTTTAAATTTATTATTATTTAAATGAATTTTTCCATCTCTAGTAAATGCTTGTCCATGTCTAGCTATTCTTGTAGGCAAAACGCAATCAAAGATATCTACTCCTCTAATTACTCCTTCAATTATATCAATTGGATCTCCTACACCCATTAAATATCTTACTTTATCTTTAGGTAGATATGGAATTGAATAATCAATTGCTTTATACATATCTTCTTTAGATTCACCATCATTTGCTACTCCACCTATACTATATCCATCAAAATCCATTTTAACAGTTTCAATAGCAGAGTATTTTCTTAAATCTTCATATGGTCCACCTTGAACTATACCAAATAAAGCTTGATTTGGATTATTATGAGCCTTCTTACCACGTGCAGCCCATCTCAATGTTCTTTTAATACTATTTTCTAAGTATTCATGAGATGCACTTGCTGGAGGACATTCATCAAATGACATAGCGAAATCACTATCTAATTTATTTTGAATCTCAATAGATTTTTCTGGAGTTAAGAATAAATTACTACCATCAATATGACTCTTAAATTTAACCCCTTCTTCAGAAATATCTTTTGATTTAGCTAATGAGAATACTTGATATCCACCACTATCAGTTAAAATAGGTCCATCATAATTCATAAATTTATGTAGACCACCTGCTCGATCAATAATATCTTCACCTGGTCTTAACCAACAATGATAAGTATTTGCTAAAATAACACGTGAACCACATTCTTTAACTTGTTCTATTGTTAGTCCTTTTAAGGCAGCCCTTGTACCAACAGGCATAAACATAGGAGTATCACAATCACCATAATTAGTATGTAATTTTCCTAGTCTTGCTTTAGAATTTTTTTCTTCTTTAATTAATTCATATTTAGCAATCATTATTATCACCTTCTAATTCAGTTATAAACATAGCATCTCCAAATGAGAAAAATCTATAGTTATTTTTAATTGCTTCTTCATAAGCATTTAATATATTATCTTTTCCTGCTAAAGCTGATACTAACATTACTAATGTTGATTTAGGTAAATGGAAATTAGTTATTAAATGATCAATTCCTTTAAACTTGTATCCTGGATAAATAAATATATCAGTAAATCCACTAGACGCTACAAAAGTATCATTTTTTGATGCAATAGTCTCTAAAGTACGAGTAGTAGTTGTTCCAACAGCAATAATCTTCTTACCATTTTTTCTTGTTTTGTTTAATAATTCAGCTACTTCTTCACTCATTTCATAATACTCTGAATGCATCTTATGATCAGTTATCTTTTCAACTTTAACTGGTCTAAAAGTACCTAATCCTACATGAAGAGTAATATAACAAATATTTACTCCTTTATCTTCTATTTCTTTTAATAGTTCTTTAGTAAAATGAAGTCCAGCAGTAGGTGCAGCAGCAGAACCAATCTCTTTAGCATAAACAGTTTGATATCTATCTTTATCTTCTAGTTTTTCATGAATATATGGAGGAAGAGGCATTGAACCTAACTCATCTAGTATCTCCATAAAAATACCATCATAAATAAACTCAAATGTCTTTAGTCCTTCATCCGCACTAGATAGACATTTTGCTTTAAGTTTGTTTTTTCCAAAGGTTATTATTGTACCTTCTTTTACTCTTCTTGCTGGTTTTACTAAGCATTCCCAATTATCTTTTTCTATATTCTTTAGTAATAATACTTCTATTATTGCATGTGTATCTTCTTTCTCACCTATTAGTCTTGCTGGTAAAACTTTAGTATTATTTAATACTAGAGTATCTCCTTTATTTAGATAATTAATAATATCTTTAAATATTTTATGTTCTATCTTACCTGTATTTTTATCTAAAACTAATAATTTTGATGAAGATCTATCTTTTAGAGGAGTTTGAGCAATTAACTCTTCTGGTAAATTATAATCAAATTCTTCAACGTTCATAGTATCACTTCCCAGTAGTGATAATTATAACAAAAAAAGTACTGTTTTACTAGTACTATTTTGTTTTCTCAATTCCTAATATTTCATATCCTTTTGGAGTAACTACTCTACCTCTAGCTGTTCTTTTTAGTAATCCTGTTTGTAATAAATATGGCTCATATACATCTTCTATTGTAGTTACTTCTTCACCTATAGATGAAGAAAGAGCTTCTATTCCTACTGGTCCTCCATTAAATCTATTAATTATAGCTAATAATAATTCATGATCTGTATTATCAAGACCTAGTTCATCTACTTTTAGTCTTTTTAATGCTTTATTACAAATCTTCATATCAATATTACCATTATTTTCTACTATAGCAAAATCTCTTACTCTCTTAAATAATCTATTTGCGATACGTGGAGTTCCTCTACTTCTTTTAGCTAACTCTACAGCAGCATCTTCTTCTATTGATACATCTAATACACGAGCTGTTCTTTTTACAATAGCAGTTAATTCTTCTATAGTGTAATATTCTAACTTAGAAGTTATACCAAATCTATCTCTTAATGGTGATGATAAGTCTCCTGCTCTAGTTGTTGCTCCTACTAATGTGAATGGTGGTAAGTCTATTCTAATATTTCTTGTATTATCATCACTACCTACAATTATATCTAATGAATAATCTTCCATAGCTGGATAAAGTATTTCTTCAATATATCTAGGCATTCTATGTATTTCATCAATAAACAATACATCTCCTGGTTCTAATGATGAAAGAATTGCTGCTAGATCACCTGACTTCTCAATAGATGGACCTGAAGCTGTTTTTATATTTACTCCTAATTCATTAGCAATTATGAATGCTAACGTTGTTTTTCCTAATCCTGGAGGCCCATATAATAATACATGATCTAGTGGTTCATTTCTAATCTTTGCTGCTTCTATAAAGACTTTAATATTTTCTTTAACATCAGTCTGACCAACATACTCTTCTATAGTCTCTGGTCTAATAGTATTATCTAAAACATTATCATCTTCTATATCATAATTAGTAATAACACTTTCTTTCATATTATCACCTACCTTAATAATAATTTTAATGCATCTTTTACTTGTTCTTCTATAGATAATGAAGTATCTACTTTAGCAAGTACAGGTTTTATTTCTTTTTCTTTATATCCTAATCCTATCAATACTTCTTCTAATTCATTTTCTTTTACCATTTCATCTTCAGTAAATCCAGTACCAATAAACTCTAATTTACCTTTTAGATCTAAAACTATTTGTCTAGCTAATTTTTCTCCTATTTTAGGGAATTTCTTTAAATATAAAATATTTTCTCTTTCTATAGCATCCATTATTCCATTAATAGATCCTACTGCTAAAATAGGTAATGTCATCTTAGGACCTAATCCTTTTACACTAATTAATTTTAAAAATAATTCTTTTTCTTCTAAAGTTTTAAATCCATATAAAATATCTTCTTGTTCAGTTATATGTTCATATGTATATACTTTGTATTCTTTACCTTCTTCATAAGAAAATGGATTAGCTACATATATTAAATACCCTATACCATGATTATCTACTACTATGGCATTTGTTTTTAAATATGCTATTTTTCCTATTATGTAATCAAACATATATCCACCTCATCTTAATTTTATTATACAAACAATTGTTTGTCAATGATACTAATTACTACTTCCATTTAATCTTATTATTGTTTTCATCATAAATATAATTATAATCCATAATTAACTCCTACAGATATACTATATCAAATATAATAAAAACAAACAAATAATTGTTTGTTTTACTGTTTACTTTTATATACACTTATACAAAAGTAATATCATAATAATATTTATAAACAAACAATTTTGTGATATATTCTTCTTTGTATGGGAGGGATTATATAAGGCAATAATTGAAGAAATAAATGAATAGAAATATGTAGGTAATTATATTGAATATTGTTACCTACTTGATTATATTATTTATATTTAAAGGAGAGAAATATGAAAAAAATTTTAGAGAATGGTAAATTATTTTACCTTATTTTATTTGTGTTATTTTTATTTTTATGTTTTTTATTTCCATATACTCATGATGATTATGCATGGGGTTCTTGTATAGGAATTTCAAGACTATATGGTTTATTTGATAATTATAATGGAAGATGGTTAGGTAATTTAGTAATTTTATTATTATCTAGATCATTAATAATTAAATCAGTAATTATGTCATTAGTACTAGTACTTATATTCTATTTAATTGAAAGAATAGTTGGAAATCAAAATAAAATAATTGTGAGGTTATTAGCACCTATATTATTTTTTTTAATGCCTTCTCCAATTTTAAAAGAAGGTATTGTATGGACAAGCGCTTTTGCTAATTACGTATTTCCTGTATTATTCTTTTTAATTTATTTGAATTATAATAAAGATATTTTTAGTAAAAATAATAATTATAATAAAATGATTAGCATGTTACTATTGTTTTCTGGATTTGCGTGTTCTTTATTTATAGAAAACATTACTTTGTTTAATTTGTTTTTGAGTTTTGCTATAACTATATATTTGTTTGTTAAAAATAAAAAAATACATTTACCTAATTTAATGTATTTTATTGGTAGTTTCTTAGGATCTATTCTTATGTTTAGTAACAAGGGATATTATTCTGTTGCAACTGGAACTGATGATTATAGAACTTTAAATATACTAGGAAATGCTGCTAGTAATATACTAGATACTATTCTAAATTATGTTACTTTTCAAAATGTATTTCTTAATATTATTTTATCTGTAATTATTATCCTAATAATTAGTAAAAATTATAAAAAGTTAAACAAAAAAGTTAAATCTTTTGTACCAGTTATTATATTATTACTTGTTTCTTTTCCAATATATACATTATTCAGTGGATATTATGTAATAAACATATTCTTAAATTATACTAAATATATTAATGCTTTATATTCACTAATATATTTATTAACTGTATTAATTAGTATTATTCTCTTTATCGATAAGAAAGAAGATAAGTATAAATTAATCTTATTATGTTTTATTATTATTGGTGTTAATTGTCCATTAATCATTGTAACTCCTATTGGTCCTAGATGTTTTGTAATAACATATTTCTTATTTATATTATTAGTCGAATTATTATTAAAATATTATTTAACTAATACTAAATGTAATTATGATGTCATAATAAATGTATTATGTTCTGTATTTATAGTTTTATTTGTATTTTATAGTTTAATATATGGATATGTTTATAAAATAAATGTGGAAAGAGAAAAGTATATATTGGATCATAAAAATGATAATTATATGATATTACCACAATTACCATATAAAAAATTTGTTTATAATGGTTATCCTAGATCAGATATATTTACTAAAAGATTTAAATATTTTTATAAGATAGATGAAAAAACAAAGATAGAGTTTGTTCCTATTAAAAAGTGGTATAAAGAAAAGAAGTAAAATTACTTCTTTTTTTCTTATTTATTTCTTAATTTTATAAGTTTTATTTTTATTTACTACTTTTCTTAATTCTATTAATTCATTATAGATATCTGGATATTTTTCTTTTACTTCTCTTTCTTGTAATTTCTTTTCATAATCTTTTTGTCTATCTACATGTTCTGATAATAATTCTAAAGCTTCATCTGAAGCATATTTAATATTACTTTGATAATAATCTAATAATTGAGATTTTTTACCAGGATAACCTAGATATTTACCTTTAGATAGAGTTACATCTATATCTAATAAGTATCCAGCTAAAACTACTTTTTCATCTAAAGATAATTCATCTAAATCTTTTTGTTTATCAAAGTAATTAAAATACATATCAAATATTCTACTTTCAAATACATGTACTTTTGATAGATATGTTAACATTTTATTATCTTTCATATTCTGTCTCCTTCTTTATAAGTAATATTATTATACTCTTATTTTCAATAAAAAAAAGAATTATTTTTTAAATAATCCTTTAATAAATATTTTTGCTGTTTGAAGTCTACCTTTTAAATTTTCTCCAATACTAGGTACAAACCAAACTGCTACAAAGATAATTAACCATATTAAGTTAAGTATATCTCCACTTATTAATGATCTAAATCCTATTATAAATAAAATTATAAATACTATAAATATTAATAATATAATTAATAAATTTAATATATTTGAACTAAGTTTTCTATTTTTAAATGAGACATCTTTTCTTTTTAAAAAGTTATCAGCTTTTTCTTTAAAACTACTATATCTTTCTTCTATTTCTTCTTTTGATAATTTTTCTCTTTCATATAAATCTCCTCGCATGATAATAGAACCTTTATCAGTTAAAGATATATCTACAGTTTTAAAATTATCTACTGGAAGATCTATATCGAATTCATTACCTAACATTTTTATTATCTTATTACGACATTTGTTAGATATAAATGAAGATTCATTCATATAGTCTTTTAATTCATTATTTATCTCATTTAATCTTTCTTTCATAGAAACCTCTATTCTTCTTTTAAATTATAATAAACATCTTGTACATCATCTAAGTCTTCTAAATTATCTACTAATTTCATTACTTTTTCTTTAGCTTCATCATCTACTTCTACTTCCATAGTTGGAATATAAGTAAGTTGACATTCAACAAATTCTTTTACTCCTGCTGCTTCTAAAGCATCTCTTACTTTTACAAAGTTTTCTTGATCAGTAGTAATTAAGAACTCTTCATCAATATGTTCAAAGTCTTCTGCACCTGCATCTAGTGAGACCATCATCATTTCATCTTCATCATATGCATCATGAATAGAGATTTGTCCTTTTCTTTGGAACATATAACTTACTGAACCATCAGTTCCTAGATTTCCACCTGACTTTGTAAAACAACTTCTAACTTGAGGTGCTGTTCTATTTCTATTATCAGTTAAACAATCTACCATAAAAGCTACTCCATTTGGACCATAACCTTCATATCTTACTTGTTCAAAATTATCTCCATCTTGTGAACCAGTAGCTTTTTTAATAGCATTTTCAATATTATCTTTAGGCATGTTAGCTGCCTTAGCTTTATCAACTGCTAATCTTAGAGAAGCATTTTCATTAGGATCTGGACTACCACCTTTTGCTGCAACCATTATTTCTTTAGCTAATTTTTGGAATACTTTTCCTCTTTGAGCATCGATTAATCCTTTCTTTCTATGGATTGTTGCCCATTTAGAATGTCCACTCATAATTTCACTTCCTTTTCCATTATTAGAATATCATATTTTTTTTATTTAATAAAGTGATATAATAATATTGGTGATATTTATGTATATCAAAATTAATAGTAAACAAATTAAATTAGAAGAAAAAACTACTTTTAAAGAGAGATTTAAAAGTCTTAGATTCAATTTTACTGAGTTAAAACATGCGATTAAGTTTCCTAAGAAAAGATTTTTAAATACAGTATTCTTTGTTCAAAGAGTTGATATTGCTTTAACTGATAAAGAAGATAGAATAGTTTATTTAGAAGAAAATGTTAAATCAGAAAGATACTTTATACATAAGAAAAAAACATATAATGTTTATTTATTACCACTTAGTTCAGTTAAACATCTTGCTATAGGAGATTATATCAAAACATATAATAAAAAATAGTATGTAATAATACTATTTTTTTAATGATAAAATATGTTCTTTTTTTGTTTTTTTACTATTGACATAGGTTTCTGACCATTCTATAAATTTATGCATTTTAATTGAGCCAACATATTCTAAGTTATTACTTTTATTATTTCTTGGATCAGCATCATACATTACTAATTCTGTATCTTTAGATATTAACCATCTACCATGAACTAATGAGTTTCTTATTTTTTCTGTTTCATATGTAATATTATCTATTGTTATAGTTTCATCTGTACAATAATGTGTTATCACAGAATCTAAATACATTATTGAAGGAACCACTTCTAAAAAATCTCTTGAAATCATATTATGCATAAAAAATATTTGATTTCTTTTACTCTCAGTAAAAATATAACTTAAAATCATAGAATCTATTTCATTATTTGGAAGTATCCTTTCAGTAGAATATAAATCATTAATTGAATTAATTATATCTGTTTTAGATAACATAGGATTACCATAAAACCCTCCTGCTAATATTAATTGATCATATAATGTGTCTTTTTTAAAATCAGGTATAGATAATGATTGATTTAAAAAATAATCAGTCATTGTAGTAGTATGTGTTTTTAGTAATTCAGGCATTATTTTTATATATAATTTTTTTAACGAACAGAATTTTTCTTTTTCTATTTTGGTCATTTTATATTCATATGGATCTGCAATACTAATTATATAATCACACAACTCTTTTTCTATTCTTTTATTTTCTTCTTCTGAAGTATTATCTTCAGTTTGTAATTTATTTATTTTTTCTTTTTGATCTTTAGTTAATTTTTTAGGAAATAAATAATTAGTTATTTTAATTTTATCTAGTTCTTTATATAAGTTCTTTGAAAAAATGTTAAATTTTGTTAAGTCAATAGTGTAATATGGTGTTGTTCTTGATTTGTTAATAATATTATCTAACACTTTATTTAAATAATCTAAATTAAATTTAATACTAAATGGTTTAATTTCTTTTGATGTTGCTATTTCTTTTGGTGTTCTTAAATCTTTAAAAGATATTTCTATATTTTTAGCGTTTTTTGATATTTTAAATCTATCGAATTTTGGATCATTATTATGATTGAATGCATTCCTAATAAGACGAATTATTTGTTTATTGCTTATATTATTAGATGATTCAATTTTAATTAGATCTTCTTTTAAATTATCTAAATCATCATCAACTATATAATTATCTCTATTGAGAACATGATCTTCTGAAAAAGAAAATATTTTCATAATACAATATATTATGTATACATTTCTCATGGTATCGTAATATTCTTGTGTATTATCTTCTTTTCTGCCATTAAAAGTCATATATATATTAAAACATTTTCCTATTGATAAGTTTGTGGCATTATTTTGAAAATAAGCTATTTGAGCATAATCATGTAGATACTGTATCATTTCTTCTTTTGTCATTGATACCATCTATTCCCACTCCTTTTTAATGCAGCATATTATATCATTAAATATTTCTAAAATCAATAAAAAAGACTTGTCTATACAAGTCTGTTATTGATTCATTTCTTTATAGTAAATATTCTTTTCTACAACACGTTTTACATCATCAGCATTAAAAGGTTTACCTAACATATCAACTATTCCATATGTAAATGCTCTATCGATTGTTTCTTTAGATGAATCACCAGATATTATAGATGTAGGACATTTAGTAAATAAATTATTCTCTTTCATATAATCTAATACTTTAAATCCATTAACTTTAGGCATATTTAAATCTAATAAAATGCATATAATATTATCATTATCTTTGTTAGCTTCAAGTAAATCTATTGCCTCTTGTCCATCTTCAGCAGTACCAACACCATATTTTTCACTAAATATTCTCTTAACAAAGTTTCTAACAATATTAGAATCATCTACTACTAAGATAGTTTGTTTATCATAAACTTCTGCTTTAGGAATAGGTGCTTCAGCTGTCGCTACAACTTGAACTGGTTCATCTGACATATATTGCTCAACAATTAACTTAGTCTTTTCAACCTCATCAGTTAATTTTTGGAAATTGTTTGTAACATAGTAATAATCATTCGCTTTACTTTTTAATTCATGTTCATATGAGATATCTGCTAAGGTTGTGAATCCAAAGTATTTAGCATCACTTTTTAGAGAGTGAGCATATATTGAATATTGAGACATATCTCCTGCTGCTTTATAATTATTTAATTTATTTAATTTATCAGTTATACCATGTAAAAATTCACCTATAGTTTCATTATAAGTTTCTATATCACCAAATAGTTCTAAACTTTTATCTATGTCTACTCCATTTGCTTTTAAATAATTAATATCTTTCATTAGACTCACCTCTACTATGAATATTATAACATAAAAAAAGAATAATAAATATTATTCTAATTTCATTTGACATTATTAAGTAAATTACTTTTTAATTAGTTTTTTATTAAATAAAACTGGATATGGATCATCAAATTGTTTTAATGATTCTTCTCCTAAGATTCCTAAATTATTATCTTCAATACCAGAACTTGCAAGATACTTCATATTTCCTATCCAATCATAGAATATATCATCATCTATATCATAATAATTCTTAATTGGTGGACATCCACATAATGCAACTATGAAATCTAAATTATGAGTTGTAGCATATCTAATAAATAATTCAGTACTTTCACATGGCATGAAAGCTATCATAAGAGAATCTTCATCCACTTTAGTATCTTGAGTAAACATCTCTCTTTTTATTACTAAATTATCTAGATTATAATCTGTAGGATGCATTAATGGATCATATACAGTTACTTTTCCTTTAGTTTGTTTAGATGCTATTTGAAAAGATAATCTAGGTATTGGTCCACCTGCTACTTCTACAATATTTCTATCTATTGAGAAATTTTCTTCTATTTTTTTAATAAAATTTAGATAGATACTTGTTTTCTCATCTTCAAATCCAAATAAGTCATATGCTTGTCTTAATAATGGATATGTTAGAGAACTTCTTCTTCCAGTTAATGTTGCCCTTTTTAATCTTTCTAATTCTTCTTTATCAGGAGTGTATTTTTCTATTGAGATGAAATAGTCGATTAATGTTTTCTTTATTACGTCGTCAGGTATATCTTTCTTTAACATTAGTCTTTGAAGTCAAAATAGAAATCTAATATTCTAACTTGATCTCCGTCTTCTGCTCCTAATTCTCTTAACTTTTCATCTACTCCTAATCTTGTTAATCTATTTGCAAAACGATATTCATCTTCTTCGTTAGCAAACTTAGTCATTTTAAACATTCTTTCTATATTTTTACCTTCTATTACCCATACATCATCTTCTTTATGAATAGTAAATGGTTCTTCTTTTTTGAATGTATATACTTTATGTTCTTCTATTGATTCATTTTTTAATATTTCTTCATCTGGCATATCTTCTATCATTTTTTGAAGATAATCTGCTACATCTTGTAATCCTTGATTAGTAGCTGCACTTACTTCAAATATCTTAATATCTTTTATTTTCTTTTTAAATTCAGATAAATTATCAGATGATCCTTCTATATCCATTTTATTAGCTATAATTATTTGTGGTTTATCAAGTAACTTTTTATCAAAATCAGCTAATTCTTTATTGATTAAATTATAATCATCGAATGGATCTCTATCTTCTATACTAGCCATATCTATAACATGAGCTATTACTTTACAACGTTCAATATGCTTTAAGAATTTATCTCCTAAGCCTGCTCCTAGAGAAGCTCCTTCAATTAAACCTGGTAAATCTGCCATTACAAATGTTTTACCATTTCTTGCTTTAACTACTCCTAAGTTTGGATTTAGTGTAGTAAAGTGATAAGCTGCTATCTTTGGACGTGAAGCTGAAAGACATGAAATGATTGTAGATTTTCCTACTGAAGGAAGTCCTACTAATCCTACATCTGCTAGTAGTTTTAATTCTACTTTTACTTCTTTTCTTTCTCCTTCTTCTCCATTTTCTGAATAATTTGGAGCAGAATTTGCTTTAGTACGAAGTGAAGAATTTCCTCTTCCACCTCTTCCTCCTTTAGCAATTATTTCTTCTTGTCCTGGTTTAATAAGATCAGCTATAATTTCATTTGTTTTAAGATCAGTTACTACTGTACCAATAGGTACTTTAATAACCATATCTTTAGCATTAGCACCATCCTTATTCTTTCCTTCTCCATTAGCTCCTTTTTCTCCAATATACTTCTTTTGATATCTTAAATCTAATAAAGTGTTTAATCCTGTATCTGCTTTAAAAATGATATTAGCGCCTCGTCCACCATCTCCTCCGAATGGTCCTCCCATTGGAACATATTTTTCACGACGAAAAGCAGTGCATCCATTTCCACCGCTTCCAGCTATTAATTCAAGATTTACTTCATCTACAAACATATAAACACTTCCTAACGTTATTATAACAAAGAAATACTAATAAAAAAAGAGTCTTGTGACTCTTTAATTAAGCATTTGGATAAACTGATGCTTGTTTTCTACTTCTTCCTAATCTTTCATATTTAACGATTCCATCTACAGTAGAATACAATGTATCATCATTTCCACGTCTAACATTAATACCAGGGAAAATCTTAGTACCACGTTGACGATATATAATAGATCCAGCTTTTATAAATTGTCCATCAGCAGCTTTTGCTCCAAGTCTACGTCCTGCAGAATCACGACCATTAGATGTAGATCCTTGACCTTTATGATGGGCAAATAATTGGATATTTAAATTCATTAATTTCATAATATTTACCTCCTTATTTTACATTTATGTTTTTAGGATAATTCTCTTGTAGTTCTCTTAATAAACTAACCATATTTCCTATTAATTTTTGTGTAGTTTCATCATTAGAAATATTATCTATAACAAAACTATCTTCCATATACTCATAAGTTAATGAATCTTCTTTTAAACTAAGTATTCCATTAACTGTAGTTGTAACAATTGATGAGGCTGCTGCACATACTATATCTTTTCCAAAATCATCATATAATGCATGTCCATCCATTATTACTTTTTCAAATAAATTATTATTTTCTTTGATAGTTACTTTAATCATTAAGCAGCAATCTTTGTAATTTTAATTTTAGTATATGGTTGTCTATGACCATGAGTTCTACGGTTAGCACGTGATTTTTGTTTATATTTATAAACAATTATCTTCTTATTCTTACCATTCTTGATAACTTCTCCTTCAACAGTTGCATTTGTAAGATAAGGATTTCCTACTTTATCATCAATCATTAATACTTGATCAAATTTAACTGTATCGTTTGCATTGGCATTTAACTTTTCAACAAATATTTCGCTACCTTCAGTAACTCTATATTGTTTTCCACCAACTTTAATAATTGCGTTCATCAAATTTACCTCCTTCTTTTAATCTTAAGACTCGCTTTTAAGGTAGAATAAATTCTTTTTAAGACCTTTTCAATGCGGTTTGAGAGCTAGAGGCTTCAAACGTAGTAATTGTATCATAAAATTAACACTACAGTCAACATATAATAGTTAAAACTTAACTATTTATTAATCTTTTTTACTTTAGCTTTATTTGCTTTTTGTTTTTCCATTCTTCTTAAGAATTCTTCTACTTGTTCTTCTGGTGTCATATACTTAGTAGAATTATTGATATCTTCTGGATTTAATACTATAGTTGCTCTATCTTGTTGTCTTTTTGCAAATCCTTTTAATTCACCAGTATTGGTAGGTTTTTGTTGAGTAGTTTGTTTCTTAGGTGTAGTTTTAGTTTGTTGTGGTTGTACTGGTTGTTGTCTAGTTTGTTGAGTAGCAGCTTGTTGACCAGTAGTTTGTTGACCAGCAGCTTGTCTTCTTTGTTGTCTTTCTAATCTTTTCTTTTCTCTTTCTTTATATTTTCTTTGTTGTTCTTTTCTAAATTCTTTCTTTTGTTGATTTTTAGATTTAACAGGTTGTTCAGCTTGTCTTCTTGATTCTTCTGCTTCTTGTTCTTGTTTTTCTAATTCTTCTCTATCTCTTACTCTGAAGATTACTCTGTCTCCTCTATTTATTACTTTAATTCTTTTATCTTTATCAAAAACATCTTTTACGAAATAAATTAAATCAGTTATATACATAATAAACACCTCTTTTTTTCGATGCATATTATACCATAAAATAGTAAAAAAAGCAATTTATTTAACTAAATTGCTTTATTATTTCTATCTACTTTTCTAAATTCTTCGTTAATTATTGAATATAAGTAACAAGATGTTTCTTTTCCAGTTTTATTCTCAATATAGTTTCTATATCCATTTAATTGTTTATCATAGTTAGAATCATCTATATTTTTTAGTTTATAATCAATAATTATACAAGAATCATCTTTCTCTATTAATAAGTCTATTATTCCATGTAATTCTTCATCATCTTCTTTAGTAGTAAACTCATATTCTTTATACATTTGATTATCTAAATTACTTTGAATAATATCAGTATTAATAAACTTAGTAATTTTATCTTTAATAGAGTTATCTACATTAAATTGATCTAAATCATAATTATTAAAATCTATTACTTCTAATATTTCATGAACTTTAGTACCAAATGATAATACTTCTTTTTCTTCTTTAGATTGAATTTTTAAATTCTCTTTTGAGAAATGTTTTTCTTCTACTTCATTAGAATCAATGTTTATTTCATTTACTTTTAATTCATCATTTTTAAGAAGTAATTTATCAAAATTAATTTCTTTTTTATTTAATTGATAATCTTTAGAAATAGCTGGTTCTATACTAACTTTATAATTATCTAGAGATAAATTAATACTATTTAATATCTTTTCAAAAGAAGAATACTTTTCTTTTATATAATTAGGTACTATTTTATAATCTGATTCATCTTCACTACTAGGTAGTAAAATAATCATCTTTTCTTCTGCTCTAGTAAGAGCTACATAGAATAATCTAATTCTTTCTGATATATCTTCTTTTACTCCTATATTTTTAGTAATAGTTTTTATAATAGTATCTTTATAAAACTTATCTACTTTAGGTACAACTATTCCATATTTATTATCAAAGTATATTCTATCTTTGAAATCAGGTAAATTAAACTTAGATGTAAATCCAGAAAAATAACATATTGGGAATTCTAATCCTTTAGAAGTGTGAATAGTCATTATTTTAACTGAGTTAGTTGAATCATTATTAGTTTTAAATTTAATATCTAATTCATTATCAAATATCTCATCTAAATAACTACTAAACTCATATATAGTTTTACCACTACTCGCAAAATTTTCAATTAGATTATAAATATATTCTTCTTTCATTATAAAGTTTTCAATGTTACCAACAGTAATTAATTTTTCTTCATAGTTAAACTCTTTTAACATCATTTCATAAAAATCAGTAGATGGAATATTATCTAAATACTTTGATAATTCTAAACATTTAGAATAAATTTCAGTATCTTTATAACTATTATTTACAAAAATATCATATATTTCATTATCAGGTAATTCAAATAAGAATGATCTTGCGATTGATATAAATGAATGTATAAAGTTTGTATCAAATACATTATTTTTAACATAAATAATTAATTTGATTAAATTAGATATAACTAAGATATCATTATCTTTAGTAAGAGTATTATCTTTAATAATAGTCATTGGGATACCAAAATAAGTGAATATCTCTTTATACATATCAAAATCTTTAGAACGATCTATCATAATACAAAAATCACTGTATCTAGCATCTCTTAACTCTAATTTATCTTTATTAAATACTTTTAATCCATTGTTCATCTTAGTTAATATATCATTCGCGATACTGAAGGCTTCATATTCTGACTTAGTATATTTCTTGTTGTTTGGGTTATAGTTAAGTATTTCTAAGTAATTATTTTGATTAGTTTTACCTTGTTCTTCATAAGTAATATTTCCAAATACCATGTTATGAGATGATGGGTAATCTGCTCCTCCTATTTCATCTGACATGACTTTGTTAAATATATCATTTATATTTTCTAATACTTCTTTTCTTGATCTAAAGTTCTTTAATAAATCTATTTTAATACCTTGATCAGTATCTCTATATAGATCATATTTATCTTTAAATATATATGGGTTAGCATTTCTAAAACGATAAATAGATTGTTTTATATCTCCTACCATATAAACATTATTATTACTTATTAATGAAATAAATGCTTCTTGAGTATCAGATGTATCTTGATATTCATCTATTAATATCTCATTAAATGAGTATTTTAATTCTTCTTGTATATCAATATTATCTTTTACTACTTTAATAGCCATATGAGCTATATCATTAAAATTATAGATATTATTATCTTCTTTATATTTAGATAATCTATTATGTAATTCTAATAAGATATTTACTATCTCTTCAATATTATCTTTAGTAGATAGTATTTCTTCTATTGATTCATTTAAATCATCATAAATACATAATTCTTTTAATGTATCTAGTTCTTTCTTTAGACTTTCTTTTATAGACTTTTGATAATCAGTGGAACCTTTAGGTACTGATGGTAATTTTATATCTAAATGAGATTTTATACTTACATAGTCTTTTGATTCTATTAGATTAGATACTAAATCATATATTTTAGAGTTATATTCTCCATCAAAGTTATAATTTATATCTTCTAGAATTATTTCAATATTATTAATATGTTCTTTTATTAACTTAGTATAATCATCTACTATAGAGTTAATATTATCTTTAGAAAAAGTATTTTCTATATAGTTAGATAAATATTCATACTTGTTATATTTTAATTCTATTTTTCCATATATATTTAAAATATAATTAATTAGAGTTTCATCATCTTTTAGACAAAAGTTATTTATTAAAGATTTAAATTTATCAGTTGGATTAGAATACTTTTCTTCTAAGATTTCATTTATTATTCTTTTCTTTTCTAAATTAATTATTAAATCATCAGTTATTTCAATATTATTAGTTATATTTAAGTATGTATGATACTTCTTTACTAATGATAGAGAGAATGAGTCAAATGTTGTGATATAGGCACTATCTAATAGTTCTAATTGATCTTTTAACTTAGGCTCTTTTTTTATTCTCTTTCTAATCTTTTCTTTCATAGATGCGGCAGCTGCATTAGTAAAAGTAAGTACTAATAATTCTGTTATATTTACTCCACTTTGTAATTTTCTAAATACTCTTTCTGTAAGTACAGCAGTTTTACCTGATCCAGCTCCTGCAGAAACAATAATGTTTGTACCTTCAGAGTTGATTGCTTTTAATTGATCTTCAGTCCAAGCCATTATTCTTCACCTCCTAAGAAACTTAAATCTTCTACTGTATCTAAGTATTTAGTATCATCATTAGTCTTATAACATATATCTTTAAAATTACAGTATTTGCAAGAAATATCATTTTTCTTATATATTTTAGGATTAATAGAAAAATCTCTTTCAATAATATTATCAATAGAATCACTAATTACTTTTTCAGTATAATCAGTCATTTTATCTACATCTTCATCTGTTAGTATTTTAGTATAAGCACCAAATTTATCTGAATAAGACATAGATTTAATTAAATCACTTTTTTCATATGAAGAATCAAATATAGATAATCTTTCTAAATCATCAGTAGAATATCCTACTAACTTAGTATTATCATTTATTATTTTATTATAATCATTATCTTTTAATGACCATGTTGGTCTATCAAATAATATATTTTGATAATATATACCAGTAAATTTAGGATTATTAAATTCATTAGATTTTTCTATTAAATATAAATAACTAGGTAATTGTAAATGTAGTCCATATTTCATAGGAAGAATATCTGTATCTATAGTTCCTGATTTATAATCCATAATTGAATAATTAAAATCGGATAATTTATCATTATAAAATATTCTATCAATGAATCCCATGAATTCTGAATCTACTTTTTTATTTAATGGAATAGTTATTTTCTTTTCGAATAGAGATTTATTATAACCTGTTATTAATAATTGTTTCTTTTCTACTTCAATTAATTCTTTTAATTCTTGTTTTATACGTACTAATAATAATTTCTCTTTATTAGTTAATTCTTTATCTACTAAGTAATCATTATAGTATGATTCAAAATCAAAGTTATCTTCAAATATATGAGTTAATATATCATGAAACATAGTACCTATAAATGAAGCAAAATTTGATTCATAATTATCTATTTTTAAGATATATTTTAAATAATATTTAAAATGACATTCATTATAATTATTTAGTGAAGTATAAGAAAATCTTAATGGTAGTTTTATATTCTTAGTAAAATCAGATATTAAATTATACTTATTAGAATATGTTTTATATGGAATCTTATAATGAGTTAATAATTCTCTTAAATCAGTATATTCTTCATTATAAGTTGTATATAAATCTAAGTACTTAGTAAGTTTTAATTTATTATAGAAATTAGAATATTCTTTAGTAATAGGTGTATCTTTAATAACATTAAAATTATATTCATCTATTAATGGAGATGGATAATATGAATTAAATGATGATGATAAATGATATGAAATAGTTATATTCTTAATATTAGATAAAATATGTATTAAAGATTTCTTTCTTCTTGTATTTTTATATGTTGTTTTATATAGAGGAAGTTCTTCTTTTTCTTTATCAGAAATATAATCTATATCTTTATCAATAATAGGAAAAGAATCCATATTAAAACCTAGTAAAAAGACATATTCATCATCGTTAATAGTCATTTCATTAATATCTATAATATTAATAGCTTTATCTAACTTAGTTTTTGTATAAGTACTAGATTTAATTTTATCTATTAATAATTCTTTATATTCTATTGAATCATCTTCTATATCTACTAAGTTATTTTTAATTGATAATAGTTTTTTATTTATATTTAGATTATCTAAATTATTAATATCAATATTATTAGTATTAATAAAATCTTGTACTACTTTAGTAGAATATATTTTAGATTTATTATCTATATTTATTGGTATATTGAAATAATTAAATATTCTTTTAACAGTGTAATAATAATCTTTAGATACTCCTGTTAAATATATTTTATTAATATCTATATTATTATTTATTAATTCAATTATCTTTGTACATATAAATGATACTTCATCTTCTAAAGTATTAAATTCATATACATCATTTGAATAATCTATATCATTAAATTCTATTTTAGTATTAAGAGCTAATTCTTCATACTTATCTAAATCATAATAATTAGATACTATTATATTTTTATTATTAATATACTTTTTAAAATAAGTATTCTCTATTAATAAATTATTATCTAATAATTCTTTCTTTATATCTTAAATAATTAATCTTATTAGATTTATAATCTTTATTAATATCAATAATATTCATATATTTTAAATATACTTTGATAATATCTATATTTAGATTATATTTTTTCATTAAGTACATAATAGTATTATCATCATATGAGTAATAATAGTTATCAATAAATTCTTTTTTAGTCATAAATTTTATATTATGTAGTTCTTTTTCATTATTAAAACTATCTAATATTTTTAATTTATTAGAATTAGGTGTAACAATAATGTTTAATTTATCTTTTGAAATGTTCATTTTAATCACCACTATTATTATAATAAAAAAAGACAAATATTTCTACTTGTCTAATCTTATTCTTCTTCGTTAACTTCTAATTTAGCTTCACCTTTATAATATCCACATTTAGGACATACTCTGTGAGCTTTGATCATTTCACCACAATTAGGACATTTAACCATTCCAGGTACTTCTAATGCCATGTGAGATCTTCTTTTTCTTTTTCTTGTCTTAGATACTCTATGATCTGGGACAGCAAAAAGTTGGATATTTAACTTCATTATTAATCACTCCTTTTTATAATCGTCCAATAATTGTCTAAATGGATTATTCTCATATTTTTCTTCTTCAGCTTCTTTAAGTAAATCTTCTTCAGAGACTACTCGCCAATTATTTCCATGGAATTTTTCCAAGTTTTCTTCTTTAGTATATTTTATTGGGACTTCCAGTTCTATATTTTCCCATAAAAATGGAAATATATCAAGTCTATTTTCGTTATTTTTTAAATTTTCTTCTAAATAATCATCATAATCTATAGAAAAGTTGTATGGAATTTCTTCTAAAGAAATTGAATCTTCTAGAGTCATACTACCACTTATATTACATTTAATATATATTTGTTCAGATAAATCTTCATCTTGGACAAGTTTGATATAACCTTTTACTTTCACTGGCGTAAGAGATTTTATCCTTTGGTCTGTGTTTAATTCTTGTGGTATGGTGTATTCTTCATTTAATTCTATTTTATCTATATTACGATCATATAATTTATTTAAACCTATCATATTATCTCCTTGCTAGAATATTGTTATTTTCTAATATTTCTATTTTTCCATGATAATGAAGATTCTCATTAGTCTCTTTCATTTCATTTGATGTCCATACTCTAATATTATAATCTCTTGTCTCTAATGGTTCTAGAGTTGTATCTAATAATACTGAATCTACTAATTCATTAATAGTATGTATATCATATAACTTAGAGTTTTCTTTTATCGCAACTTTTATATATTTTTCTGGTATTAAGAAATCTTTACAATTATCTTTTAATATTTCATCTTCATCTTTTACTAATTTAATTGTTGTTTCTACTTTTTCAGTTAAATTATTTTTAATAGTAAATTCATAAGATTTAGATGCTAGACCTACATTATCATTTAGAGGTGTTACTTTATCTAGAGTTACTTTATCTCCTGTATCATCTCTAAATATTACATCTAATGATTCTGATGAATAATCTATAGTCTTATCATTATGAAATTTATTATATATTAGATAAGTACTTAGACATGCGAATAAGATTATAATAGTTATTTTAATTATATTTTTTATCAATACTTTTTTCATATTAAACCTCTTTTTCTATTACTTTATTTACTACATCTATAGCAATTTCTAGGGTTGTAGTTGTTGCGATAAATTGACTATTATGACAGAATATTAATCCTTTTATCTTAGATTTTTCTTCTAATTCTTTATCTCTTAGACCTTTCCATTTAGATGGGAATGGTAATCTTAGAGATCTATCTTTTATTGACTTAGGTACTGTTTTTATAGCATACCCTCCTCTTTTAGATGGGTATATTACAAATAGTATATCTTTTCCTAAATCATCATTTAGAATAGTTTCTTCAAATGGAAGATATTCATCTAATACTAAGTATTTTTTATTATCATTTTCTTTTAGTTTTTTTAGTACTACTTTTTTTGATTGTACTTTGTTTATTGCATATAATATTTCTTCTTCAAATATTATTTTAGCTACTTTTACTGCTTTAATGAATTGAGTATCTTCTTTCTCATTAGAAAATGTTTTTGGATTAAATAATTTGAACATATCAGGAAGAGTTGTGACTCTATGATTTCCTTCTATTTTAGGAAATTGACCATTATCATCAGCATCTACTTGTTCAATTAATTCTTTTACTACATAATCAAATACTTCATCTATATCTTCTACTTTTTCTTGCTTTAAATAATCTTTTCCATACTTTTCCCAAAGTAATCCTAATGATGAGTATTTTATACCATTTTGTCTTACTTTGGCATCTTTCATATGATGATCAAATTCTCCATAACCTATGTCATAGATTATTTTATCTTTATAATCTTTAGCATCTATATTTGATGTTCTAAATAGTTTTATATCTTTTTTATATAATTCTAAGAATGCAGTTGCGAATACATCATCTGAGTGCATTGTTCCTGAATGTGTTACATAATTTGCTTTTTCTATGTCTTTTACTAAATTTATCATAAATCACCTAGTCTCTATTTCCTGCGAAGATAAGTACTAATCTTAGAATAGATAAAAGTGTTGATGTTACTGCGGCTACATAAGTTAGTGCTGCGGATGTTAACATCTTTGTAGCATAGTGATGTTCACTCTTAGTAACCATGTCATACTCTTCTATCTTTTTTAATGCTCTTCTTGATGCATCAAACTCTACTGGTAACGTTATTAATTGGAATAATAAGATTACACATTCAGCTATAATACCTATTTTTATTAATCCTACTAATGATAGGATGAATCCTAATAATATAGCAACATATCCTAAGTGTGATGCTAAATTAACTAGTGGTACTATAGATCTTCTTATTTTCAAAAACAAATAACCATCTTTATCTTGTATAGCATGTCCACATTCATGTGATGCGACTGATATTGCTGCGACTGTTGATTCATTGTATATTCCGTCTGATAATCTTACTGTTTTTGATGATGGATCATAATGATCAGTTAAATTTCCTTCTATATGTTCTACTTTTACATGATGTAAATCATTTTTATCTAGTATTTGTCTTGCGATTTCTTTTCCTGTTAATCCTTTAGTATTATTCATTTGAGATGTTTTATTATACCATCTTGATATATATCCTTGAGCGGACATTGAAATAATCATTGCGATTATTATTAAACCATAACTTATAAATAAATCCAACATTATCATCCTCTTTCTTGGTTTATTATATCATATAATTTTATAATAAAAAAGAGGATTACTCCTCTTCTAATTAATTACCTTTTGGCATATATGGAATTAATCTATTAGCAAATTCACCAAAGTTTTGTGATTGAATCATTACTCTACCTGGACCTGTTAATTTTGTTAGGAATAGTCCTTCTCCTCCAAATAGAATATTTCCTAATCCTTTTACTGTTTCTATTTCATATTGCATAGTAGGTTCAAAAGAAACAATGTTTCCTGTATCTACTTTAATTACTTCTCCTGGTTGTAATACTTTTTCAATTATATCTCCATCAACTTCTAAGAATAAGTTTCCAGTTCCTGTTGCTCTTTGTAGGATAAATCCTTCTCCTCCAAATAATCCAGCTGAAAATCTCTTAGTTAATTCAACTTTAGTATTAATAGTATCTTCTGCACATAGGAATGCTCCCTTTTGTAAGATTAATCCTTGTGGATATTGAGTCATATCAATGGGAACTATAGTTCCTGGTACAGTTGAAGCAAATGCTACCATAGCATTATCTTGTAAAGCTTCATAATTTGCCATGAACATTGATTCACCAGCAAACATTCTACCAATACCACTCATGATACCATTACGAGCATTAGTACTCATATTAATACCAGCTGATTGGTATGCCATTCCTCCTCTCTGAGTATAAACTTTTTGTCCTTTTTGTAGTAGGATTTCTACTACTGGTACTGTTTGACCAATTACTTTATAATTTAACATAAAACCATCCTTTCCTTTTATAGTTATTTTATTATTAAATATATAGTTAATATAATTATTATTATTGATATAAATAGTATTATTGTAGGAATAGATATAGTTTCTATATAACCAGATTTATTATTATTTGAATTATTATTATTTGGTTTATCTATTCTTAATACTTTATTAGTAGATTTTTCTTGTTTTTTAGTAGGGGTATCACTCATTTTAAACATTTCTTGAAGATCAGAATTATCTCTTTTTACAGGTCTTGGTGTTTCTTCTTTAGGTGTATGATCTAATGATAAAGATTCTTTTACTTTAGTTGCTATTTTTTGTAATAATTCTTTTCTTTTCATAACTGTTTCTGTAAAATGAGGAGATTCTATTTTATCTACTATAAGTTTTAGTTTTTCTTTTTTAGTTTTTGAATCTATTGATTGATCTTCTATTATTTTATCAATTGTTTTTTGGGGATTTTCTTTTTCGATTAGTTCATTTATTTTATTAGGTATTTCTTCTATAGGTGTTGTATCTTTTAAATTATCAATTAATTGAGTAGAAATATATTCTTCATAAGAAATAGCTTCTTCTTTTGTTTTTTGATGTGCTTCTTGTAGTTTTTGATTTTTTTGTCTTTCTATAACTGGGTTATAATCATAATCTACAAAATCTAAGTTATTTACTTCTATCTTTTTTAGTGCTTTTTCTTGATCAATACCCATTGTAGTTAACATTGATGGATGATGAGCATCTGCACTACTTATTACTTTTACATTTTCTTCTTTAGCAATCTTCCAGAATAATTGATTTGGATAAGACTTATCATTTGCTGCTCCTGATAAATTTAATTCTAATGGAATACCCATTTCATTTGCTTTAGAACAAATCATTTTTGCTGCCTCAGTAGCATTTTTTAAGAATAGTGTTCTATCTTCTTCACTTCTTATCGTTTTTAATTGTTCCATAAATATATCTGGGTGAGCTACTATATCAAATAATCCTGTATCTATTGCTTCACATATAGATTTAGCATATTCTATTGGATAATTTGGATTGTTTTCTCTCTTTGTCTCAGTTAATCCATCTTTTACAAAGTGTTGTCCTAATATTAAGTAATCTACTTTATCTCTTAATTCTACTAATAATTCTTTTTTAGATGGATCATATTCTGCTTCGAATCCTGAAAGAATTGTCATATCAGGATTATCTTCTCTTAACTTATTAATTGATTCAATATACTCATCTACTTCTGTAATATGCATTCTATTCTTTGGTTGAGGGTATTCTAAATCAGTATTTGGTACATGATCAGAAAAACCTAGTGTTGTTATACCAGCAATTCTTGCAGCATCTACATATTCTTGATCACTTGCATTTGGAGCATGTCCACATCTTGTAGTATGAGTGTGATAATTAAATGGTCTAGGTGCCTCTTTTCTCATTACTCTTTTAGTTTTAGATTCCATCTTATCAGTATAGAATCCACTATGAAGAGTTTCTATAGGTTCTTGTCCTTCTCTAATTCTCTTTTCATTTTCTAATGTAACTCTAAAACTTTGTGAATCTGTTTTACTCCAAATAGTACATCCTCTAATATTACATTCTTCTTTTAACTTATTAATACATTCTAGTACTTCATTTACTTTTTGATCTCTTAATACTTCTATCTCTTCTGAAGATAATCCTTCTACTCCATGAGACATAGTAATATCTAGTTCTGTTACTTCTATAGGTAAACCTAGAGTACTAAGTGTTCTAAACATATTTTCTATTTTTTCTATAGATACATCATTATCTATATGCATTTGAGTACCTATACTATCTAATATCTTTATATTATGTTTTTGTTCATACTCTTGTATTTCTTTAATAATTTTGACTGTTTCAGATAATTTATTTGGATCTACTAGATGATCATCATTATACATAAAATCTACATTAGGAAGATTTTTTCTAGCGACCGCTATAACATCACATAAATCTTCTAAATTTAAGTGTTTTAACCAACCAGATTTAATATTATCTGGAACTTCTCCATCAATAATAGTTTGCTCTATATCTCCTCTATATTCATAAGGATTAGGTCCATCTATTGGAAAACGATTAAATAATTCATTAAAAGTATCTATACTTCTAACACAATCATATCTTCCAAGATGAGAAGTTAATTCATCTACATATTTAGTTAAGTTTTCTTTTACTAATTTTTTGTTTTCAGGAGTTTTATCTAATTGATATAACTTATCTGGACAATCCATATAAAATATTAAAGCATTTAATCTTACTTCTTTATCTAAATCTTTAGCAAATTCTAATACTTTATCTAAATCTCTAAAATCACAAGTTCCATCTTCTAAAACAATATTTCCGTATTTAGCGACTTCATCAATTGTTATTGAATTATAATCTTCTTTTATTCTTTCTATTAAATTAGTCATTGCTTCTACTGAAGTGGATTTTATTCCTGATTTTTCAATAGGTTTTGATTCTCTTAATACTTCGTATATTTTATGTACTTGTTCTTGACTAAATTGTTCATTAAGAGCTTTAATTATATCTTGAGTAGTTTTTTGTTCATTGATTATTCTTCTTACTATTTCTTTTTCTTCTTGTGTTACTTTGTCACTTTCAAATAAATAATTTATTTTCTTTTTTAGACTTAATGATCTATCTTTAAAGAATTCTTCTTTACTTAATAATTTACTTTGATAATCTTTAAATATTAGTCTCTTATATTCTATAAATTCTTCTTTAGACATATTTTTATATTCAATAACTTTAATTATATTAGCTCCTTGATCAATTACTTCTTGTAATTCTTCTGGAGATTCTGCTAATAAGATTTTCATTAAATCTATATCTTGAACATTTAAAGTTATACCTGAATAAGTTAATCCTAAATCTTTTATATCTTTTATTTGAGAAGTATTTTCTTGTGGTTTGTCTATTCTTCTTTCTACTAATTGATCTATTGATGAGAATATTTCATTTATACTATTTGTTCTTGTACTATAATAATTAGCTAATTCTTCTATATCATGTGTAGTTAAATATACGCCAAAAGAAGCAAGTTCGCTTGCTTTTTTGTTTAAATATTCTCTTACTAGATCTATGTTATTCATAAGCTATCCTCAAGATAATTATAACATAGTTAATACTATTTTTTATATTTTTTCATATAATTTTCTGCTTGTTTCATTCCATCTACTGCGGATGATACTATTCCTCCAGAGTAACCTGCTCCTTCTCCTGTAGGATATATTCCTTCTATTGATGAGATTCCAAATTCATCTCTTTCTATTCTTAGAGGAGAAGATGTACGAGTTTCTACTCCATATAGAATCATTTCATCACAATCATAATTTTTAATTTTAGTAGAAAAATATGGAAATGCTTCTTTTAAAGAATCTTTTATAAATATTGGTAATATTTCATTTAAATTAGATAATTTATAATTACCTTTTACTTGGATATTTTCTAATAATTTAGTAGATTCTTTATTATTTTTAAAGTCTATATAGTTTTGTACTGGGATATTTCCTTTACCTAGTTTATATGCTTTTTCTTCTAAATCTCTTTGGAATGATATTCCATCCATTGGATTGTTTCCAAAGTCTTTTGGAGTTACTGTTACTACAATTGCTGAATTAGCAATTTTTGAGTCTCTTTCATGATTACTCATTCCGTTTACTACTAATCTATTCTTTTCAGATGATGAGTTTACTACATATCCTCCTGGACACATACAAAATGAGTATACTCCTCTACCACTTTTAGTTTGATAAGTTAATTTATATGGAGATGGTGGTAATAAGTTATATTTATCTTTATACATAGATTTATTAATTAAGTCTTGAGGATGAGATACTCTTACTCCTATAGCGAATGATTTTGGATTCATTTGAATAGATTTTTCATATAACATTTTATAAGTATCTCTTGCGGAGTGTCCTATACATAAGAATAGATTATTACAATTAATTATTTCATTATTTACTTCAATACTCGTTAATCTATTATTGGTTATATTTATATTAGTTAGTTTTGAATTATATCTAAATTCTCCTCCTAAAGATATTATTTTATTACGTAGATTAATAATTACATCTTGTAGTTTATCTGTTCCGATATGTGGTTTATTTAGATATAAAATATCTTCTGGAGCATTCATTTCTACAAAGGTTTCTAAAATGAATTTTATTCTATTTTCTTTATCTTTTATTCCTGTTGTTAATTTACCATCTGAAAAAGTACCTGCTCCTCCTTCTCCAAACTGAACATTACTTTCTTCATTTAATTCATTTGTTTCAAAAAACTTATTTACTGTATTTAGTCTATCTTCTATTTTTTCTCCTCTTTCTATAATTATAGGTTTATATCCATTTAATACTAATAAATAAGCACAAAAAAGACCTGAAGGACCTGCACCTACTATGATTGGTCTTTCAGTATCTATTTGATCTCCAAATGAGTTAAAAGAATACTTTTCTTCTATAGATTTAGTTATATCTTTATATTTAGAAATTAATAAATCTTCATTAGAAGTATTTATATCTAAAGAATAAACATAAAATATATCTTTACTTCTCGCATCAATAGACTTTTTTATAATCTTATAATCAGTAACATTAATTTTATATTTTTTATTTATTTTAGATAAAATATATTCTTTATTATCATTTTCTATTAATATTTTTAAATTATTAATTCTTATCATAAATACTCTTACCTGCTTTTATACCTGAATGTGCTGCGAAAGTTAAATTGTATCCTCCACAATCACCATCTATATCTACTAATTCACCTATAACATATAAATTATTATATTTTATACATTCAAACTGATTAGTTAGTTCTTCTAAACTTAGTCCTCCTATAGTGACTTGGCTATTTGAAAAGGATTTAGTTTTTTCTATTTCTAATGAGAAATATTTTAATCTATTAATAATATCTTTAATATTATTAGTATTATCTAATATTATAGGTATTAATTTAATATTAATTATTTTTTCTAATTGTACTTTTATATCTTCTTTAGATAGAAAATTATATAATTCTTCTTCTGACATAGAAGGTACAAAGTCTATTTTGACTACTTCTTCTTTTCCTTTATCTAGTCCTTTTGAGACTAAACCAGAAATATTAAAAACACATATACCTGAAATACCGTACTTAGTTAATTGTATTTCACCTAGTTCACTCTTAAGGTGTTGGTTATTTTCAAATAAAGATACTTTTACTTCTGAACGGATTCCTTGCCATTTAGATAGAAAGTTATATTTTTTTGTTTCTAATTGTACTAATGAAGGTAGTGGTTTTTCTACTTTTAAATTTAATTTTCTTAATAAATCATATGAGTTAGATTCTTTATAATATGAGTTTGATCCTGTAGAAATAACTAATATATCACATGATATATCATTATTAATAATATATTTATTATTCTTTTTAGATATATTATCTACTTTATAATTAGTAATTATATTTATACCTTTATTAATACATTCATTTAATAAAGTATTTCTTATAGTCTTAGAATCTTTTGTTATTGGGTAATAATAACCATTTTTTATATATGGAATAATACCTAAATTAGAATAGAAATCTTTTACTTTTACTAAGTCTTTATCATTTATTAATTCTTTTAATTTAGATTCATTATATGAATGATATTTATCTATAGACATATTATCATTATAATAATTACATTTACCTGATCCTGTTACTAGGAGTTTTTTACCTACTTCTTGTTCTTTTTCTAGAATTGTTATTTCATTTGAATTATTTTTTGCATTTAATGCACAAATTAATCCTGAAGGGCCTCCTCCTATAATTATTATTTTCATAGTTCCTCCTTTAATGAAAAATAGGTGTTACCACCTATATCCATACTCCAAAGATAATTCCAGCCATAGCAAACATTAATCCTATAACCCAGAATACTTTTACTATATCTTGTTCATTCCAACCTAATTTCTCAAAATGATGATGTAGTGGTGTCATTAAAAATACTTTTCTTTTGAATGCTAGAACTGAGAAGTTTTGTATTATTACTGTTAATGTTTCAATAATAAATACTCCAGCAACTACTACTAATGTTAATTCTCTATGAGTTAATATAGCTATAGCTCCCATTACTGCTCCTAAAGCAAGAGATCCTGTATCTCCCATAAATACTTTAGCAGGATGAGTATTAAACATTAAGAATCCTAATAATGAACCAGCTAATATTAAAGAAAATATTCCAATGTCTTCAAAACCAACTACAAATGATATTAAACTGAAGGCAACGAATGCGATTGCGGATAATCCTCCAGCTAATCCATCTAAACCATCAGTTAAATTAACTGCGTTGCTTCCTCCAACTAATATAAACAATATAAATAATCCATATAACCAAGACATTTCTATATCAATATGAAGAGTACCAACTACCCAAGAAGTTTGTCCTCCACCTCTCATATATATATAAAAGAAGCCTATTGCGATTAATACTTGTAATATTAGTTTTTGATATTCATTTAATCCTTCATTATTACCTCGTTTTATTGATAAGAAATCATCTAAAAATCCTATTAATGAATAACCTAAGAATACTAATAATACTATTCCTAAATTAGATGTATATGATAATTTACCTGTCAATAATAAAGCAAGTGTTAATAATGTTGTTGGTAATATGAATATTAATCCTCCCATAGTAGGTGTACCATTCTTTTGAATATGTGTTTTTCCTACATATGAACTTATTCTTTGTCCTATATTAAAATGTCTTAATACAGGTAATAAGAATAATCCTAATATTACTGATAACAAAAATCCTAAACAGGCTGCGAGTACAGCTTTTGTTAATAATAACATATAATCTTCTCCGTTTCTTTAATAAATTATATCATAGTTATAATTTAATTTTACTAATTAATTTGTAAATTAACGTATATTTACATTAATTATTTAATGTTTTGATTTTACTAGTATGTTCTGATAATAAACTTTCTTCTCTACTTCTAATATTATCTATCTGATATCTTTTTTCATCTATATTAGAATCTATAGTTTCTAAATTATTTAATAAAGACTTATAATCAGGATCATCACTATAATCTTTATAATTAGAGTTTAATTCACTAATTAATTTTTTTATTTCATCTGATGTTTTCTCTAATGATTTAGATGCATCTTTTATAGAATTAATACCCTTTTTTATCTTTTCTCTATAATCTTTTATTTCATACTTAATATCTTCTCTTATAGTATATCTATCATTCATAATTCTATTTATTAAATATACTCCTACTGCGACTTCTACAGCCATTCTTCTAGAACTTTTTCTTGGATTAAGTACTAAATCTGTTGCGATAATCGCTAATAACAAATTAGATAAGTTATGGGCTTTTCTTACTCTTACTAAAGTTTTTTCTTTTATACTAGTAGCGTTCTTAACTAAATCTTGTAAATTACTTAATTCTTCTGAAGCTGCTGATTCAAATGAAGAAAACTTATCACTTTTACTTTTTAATCCTTCATATTTACTTCTTATACTATCTATATTCTTTTTATTAGTATTAATCTCATTACTTTTATTATTAACAGTAGTTTTTAAATTATCTTTTACTTTTAATAAACTATTAATTCTATTAGATATTTCTATATATAAAGGAGATGATTTAATCTCTTTTACTACGTTTTGATTATTAAATTCTTTTATATAGTTTTGTACTAAATCATATATATATTTATCATCATACTTATTAGGTACTTCTAATTTCTTTTTTAATTCATCTATCTTTCTAGTTAATATGTTTAGATTATTCATTATCTTATCAATTTCTTCTTTATTATAAGTAGATTTAGTATTATCTTCTATCTCTTTAAATTCTGTATCTATTTCTCTTAAATCATATCTAATATCTTTTAATCTTTTAGAGTACTCTTCTACTATTTTATATGATGTATATTTTTCTAGTTCTTTAGATTTAGTTTCTTCATCTAACTTAGTTATTTCAGTTATATTTTCTTCTTTAGGTTTATCTTCTATAATTATTTCTTTCTTTTTAGGAGTCTTTTTCTTTTCTTTTAATTTAGTTATTTCTTTTTTATTTAGTTTTATTTCTTTAACTGGTTTTTGTTTAGATGTTTTATTTAATGCTAAAAAAGGAATTATAATTAATAATTCTTGTAGTTTTTTCTTCTTCTCTTCTTCTTTTTTCTTTTTATTTTCTCTATAAAAAAGTATTTTAAATTTATTAAATAATTTCATATAATTCCTTTCAATAAAAGAGTATTTTTTTAATACTCTTTTATTATACTATTTTTTCTTTGGTTTTGCTTTAATTATTTCTTTACTATTATCAATATTATCTTGTACTGTGTAATCATTATTTAATACATTCTTTAAGTATTTTAAACCATTTTTAATTATATAGTTTCTATCTTCATTATAAGTTTGTTTCTTTATTTCATTTGCTGTATAGTCTTCTAAATCTCCATCTATTTCTTTATGAGACATAGTTTTATGTTTTAAATAGTTATTATACTTAAATAAATTAGAAATATTAGTATTATATTTAGATGTATATAATGGTTGATCTTCATTAACAGTAATCTTCTTTTCAATAATACCATCATTAAAATCTACGTATGATGCTAATTCTACATAATCTAAATATTCTGCTCCTTGATGATTTAAATCTAATAAAGTTGCTTCTAAAGTAGATTCTATAATACTTTGTAATTTATAATAACCTGTATTATAGATTTCTAAATTTACTAATCTTTCTTGGATAGCAAGTTGTTTTCTAATGTCTTCAACATCTCTAAATTTAGAGTTATCTTTTTCTTCTTCTATTAAATTCTTTATCTTCTTAGGACTTAATAATTCAGTAGAATCTACTTCATCTTGTGTTACTTTGATATCATTTAATCTTTTATTATCATTTAACATTTCAGATAATTCTATATAATAACCTAAGTTATCTACTGATCTAATATCTTCTGAAGTAATTTCATCTTTTTCTAATACATCTCCTATACAACTAACTGGTTGATCATTAGTTATATAATAAGAAACATTATATTCTAAGTCTTTAGCTGGATCATCTGATTTTAAAACAAATCCTGATGAACATAATAGCGCTACTGCTACTCCTATACTAGTTATTTTAATTCTACTCTTTTTCATTTTTATTCCCCCTTTGGTACTAGTTTCTTTAAATGACCATTATATCTATCTACTGTTTCATAATCATTAATTAGTACTCTATTTAAATATTTTATATAATCATTTATTTCTTTATTTGTTTCTTTATGATATGATCTTTTATCTTCATTTTGTTCATGTTTAGATAAGTTTAATGATAGTATTACATATTTTCCTAAGTCTGATTTAGATTTTGCAGTAAATGTTGCTGTTCCTGTTACATAAGCAATTTTTTTAGTTCTATCATGATTTAGGCATACTGATTCATAACCTGTTGTTGTTAATCTTGAATTTTCATTTTCACTCATTTCAGTACAATCAATTATTTGTGATTTAGTAATTATTTCTTCAATATTAGGTGCTTCTACATATGCAAAATTATATATATGTTCATTAATTAAAGCTTCTTCTATTTTTAACATTTCCCTTATTTGATCTTTTTTATCTTCATCATCTACCATTTCAATTAAATTATATATTTGATCTGGTTTTAATAAAGTGCTTTGATCAATTTCTTCTTTTGGTACTTCGATCTTTTTTAATACTGACATTTTATTTAGTTTTTCTGATAATTCTATATAATCTTTTATTGTATATAGATCAGATATTTCTTTAGACAAATGATTTTCTATTATTAATTCATCTACTATACTATCATCAAAATCATCTTCTAAAGCTTTTTTAATATCAATATTAAAATCATGTCTTGAATCATAAACACCAATTCCAGCTTGTACTATTAGTGCTGCAGCTATTGCGGTTGCAACTGCTGCGATATTTTTTTTCTTTTTTAATCTATCATTTAACATAATTATCTCCACCGGGGACATATTATAACATAATGTTGGAGAATAGTCAAAAAAAAAAGGACCAATTGGTCCTTTATTACTTAGATTGTTTCTTTCCTTTTGATTCAGCTTTCTCTTTTAATTTGTTAAACATACCTTTTACTTCATCTTTTAATGAAGCGCTTTCTTCTTCCATTTCAATAGGTTCTCTTTCTTCTGGAGCATATTCACCTAACATTTCCTTCATATCTCTTTCTTTTCTTTCTTCTTCTGTTTCAATTTCGATAGATGGTTCTTCTTCAGGTTCATCTTGTATAGGCATACTCTTTTCTTCCTCTTCTTCAAGTTTCTTTTCTTCTTCTAACTCTGGTTCTTCTATAAATTCTCCAGATTCTAGAGCTTGATCTAATTCAATAGAATCTCCTACTAATTCTTCTAAAGATGAAATTGGTTTTTCAAATCCTTTTTGAGATTGAGAAGCTGTATAAGCAGTGATTAGAGTTGCTCCTGCTATACCAATGATTGGAGCTATAATACTTTGAGGTATTTCTTCAACTACTAATTGTTGTAGAGCTCCACCTTGTTGAATTGCATCAAGTAATGCTTGGTTTTCTGCATCTAAAGCACTAGGATTTTCAATCATTTTTTTCATAGCTGGAATTAAAACATTATAATCAAATTCTGGATGGTTAGCAGCATATTCTTCTACTTTAGGTAAAGTTTCTTTTAGCAATTCAACATATTGAGTATGTGTATCTAAGTTTAATTGTCTAATTTGATCTAAACCATCAATAGTAGATAATTGTCCACTTTGCATTTTTGATTGAATGTCTTGAACTTGTTGTGTTACAGTTTCATAAGATTGACGTAATCCCATATGATGTTGTGTATCAACAGTCGTATAGTCAGCTGGTTTATCCCAGAAATCATCTCTCATTTCATCATGGTTTCTATATCCAGTGAAGTCACCTTCTCTTTGATGTTCCATACCTTGTGCTAATTCTTTATCGTGATCTTCTAATTGTTTTCCACGTGCATGTACTTCATCCATAACACCTTGATTAGCTTCATTTCCTCTTCTAACTTCAATGTTATGTTGAATTGCTCCAATAGTATGAGCTATTGTTGCGACAGTAGCAACTGTAGTAATCATATTTCTAATGAATGGATCAGGTCTATAATCCATCTCATGAGCTAAAACAGCATAATTAACTGTACCTACTTCCCCAATTCCTGCTGGAATAATTGGGATTCCTTCAGGTATTAATGGATTACCTTTAAGTATTCTAACCCATACTAATCCTTGTTTAGAAGCTTGGTATTTTAATTGCTCTCCTTTAACAAATAATAACATTGATTCTAAATCTTTATTTTCATCTAAAGAGTCTGATAGGGCTTGAGCAACTTCTGCTCTCATCTTTCTTCCTTCAAAATCTTCCCCAGTACCAACGTCTCTAGCAAATCGTTTACCTTTTTCATTCATCATTGATGATTTGGCTTTCTCTTCTTCTTCAAGAGCATGAATTCCTGTTCCATTGAAATCTTTTGATAATTCTTTATTTAATTCTTGGAATCTTTTGATTTTTTCAGCTTTACCTTGAATTAATGCTCCTTGAACAGTCTTTAATTCACCAATTAATTGTTCTCTTGTTATTCCATCTACATCAATTTCTACTCCTGGTATTTGTTTTAATACCTCTAATGGAAGTCCATCTTCTAATTGTTCAACTAGAGCACCATATTTTTTATATAGTTTGTATGATTCCATTATTTCTGTAAAGATTCTACCTGCTTCTTCCACTTTTGGTTTTATTACAGTTTCTCTCTTATATTTTATAGCTTCCTCTCTAATAATTCCGTCTATACCTTTATCTCTATCAGATGCAGCTGCTATATTAATATATTCATTAAATAACACTTCTTTATCTTCGTCTGGTAAATCTTGAATATTTTGTCTTACTTTTTCAAATTTTTCTTTTGTACGTTTTGTTGTTAATAATTTTCCAGAAAGTTTTTGAACAGTTGATGATAATAATCCCCATACAGCAGAAGCTATACTTGTAACATTATAAATTACTTGTCCATTTTTTACTTGATTACCAAAGTTTCTTGTGATTGAAATTTCAGATCTTTCTAATCTCTTTCTTTGAATATGCGTTACATTTATTGGTTCTCCTGTTTCTTTATCAGTTATAATATCTGTTTTTATTACTTCTAAAACTCTACCTTTTTTCTTTGGCATTTCTTTGTTTTCTTCAATAGGTTCTTTTTCTTCAGGATCTTTTTCTTCTTCTTCTTGATGATCATCTTGAGGAGTTTGTCCTTCTATTCCTATTGGACCTAAATCACCATCATCAACAAAGTCATTATCTTCATCATTACCATTGTCATCAGAATCATCTTCTGAATCATCATCTGAGTCATCACCATTCTCTTCATCTTGATTATCATCTGAGTCATTATTTTGATCATCATCTGAGTCATTATTTTGATCATCATCTGAAGTTTCTGGTGTATCATTAGCTGGTTCTTCATTTGAATCATTTCCTGAGTCATCATCTGATCCGTTATCTGAACCATCATCTGGAGTTGTTCCATCTATACCAGGAACTACTATTGGTTCTTCATTTTGAATAGATTCTCTTCCTCTACTTAATTCTTCTTGATTATTTTCAATAATTTGAGTATTCTTTTCTATTTCTTCTTGAAGCTTATCTATTCTTTCTTGATACTCTCTTTGTTTATCTTTAGCAAATCCTAATCTATCTTTTGCTTGAGTATATTCTAATTTTTTAGCTTTTTGAATATCTAACTCTTCATTATTAGTTAATAATTCAATATACTCTTGATTCTTTTCCATCATTTCTTCACAAATACTAATTGCTTGTTCATCAAAGAATCTTTTGTTTTTAAGAGCTTTTTCTAATTCTTCTTCTAATTCATTAATTCTTAATTGTGCTTCTATTGTTTCTTGTTCTAAATCATTAATTCTTTCTTCTGAAAGATTTTCTTCTATTTCAGGTTCTTCTATATCTTCATCTAATGCATCATTTAATGCGATTAATTCTCTGCATCCTGATTGTTTAGCAATTGCTTCATCAATTTTAGTAGTTAAATATTCTGCATATTCTGGTTCTTCTCCATCATTATTTTTAATTAATGATTCGAATCTTCTGATTTGCTTAGTATAAGCTGAATTTAATTCTTTAGCATGTTTTAATACTTCTTCTTGAGCTTCATCACCTTTTGCACAAGCTTCAAAGAACTCTTTCTCTAATTCAGCAATTTGCTCATTAATTTCAGCACCAACTATTTCTGTTCTAGGTTCTCTCTCACCTAGGTCTAAATCAATATATTCATCTTCTGGTGATCTCTCAGTTCTTGGTTGTCTTTCAATTGGTCCTAAATCGATATAATCATCTTCTGGTGATTTTGATTCCATTCTAGGTGCTCTTTCAAGATTTATATCCATATATTCATCTTCTACATTATGTTCTTTTACTTCTTCTTTATCTTTTTGTTGTTCTGCTTCATGTGTTCTAATGTATTCAATTGCTTTTTGAATACTATCATCATCATATGTATCTAGTTTTTCTTGAATATCAGCTATTTGTTGTTGTGTATCTTCAACTAGTGATTTATCTGATCCGTTTCTTACCAATTCATTTCGTTTATTTGTCAAATCAAAATAATCATTTAATAAATTTAATAATTCTCTATCATCATTTATTTGTTTTTCTCTAATATAATCCATAGCTGCATCTTGATCATCTAAATTATATAAACTCATTTTTTCTGTAACATCATTTATTTTGCTTGTTAATTTGTCTATTTCTGATTGGTCAGCACCTGATCTTTCAAGAGCTTCTCTTTGAGCAAATAAATCATTAAATGTTTCTTGTAATTCTACCAATTCTTTTACTTCTTTTTTTAGAGTTTTTTCTTGATTTTCTTCTATATTTAAGTATTCATCTTCTACATTATGTTCTTTTACTTCTTCTTTATCTTTTGATCTTTGTTGTTCAAATTCTTGTTCTCTAATATACTCAATAGCATCTTGTATTTCATATTCTTCATGAGTATCTAGTTTTGCTGAAATATCATCTATTTGTGCTTGAATAGCATCAATTAACATCTTATCAGCATTTTTTCTTACTAATTCATTTCTTTCATTAGTTAAATCAAAATAATCATCTAGTAAATCTACTAAATCCTTATTTATTTCTTTTTCTGGGATTTCTTCTTCAATATCTTGAACTTCGTCTTTTACTTCTTCTTTTTCTTCTTGTTCCATAGCTTGAACAGCGTTAACTATCTCTTCGTTTGAATAAAATTCAAATGTTTTGTCTAAATCTTCTAATTCTTCATTTATTCTTTCAATATGTTTATCAATACTTTTTATAGAAGAATCTAATTCATTTAATCTTGTATAGTATTCTTGTGTAGTTTCTTCAGGTACATTAGCTTGTAGAGATTCTAATTCTCTTTCTTGACGTTCTCTTCTATTTATTAATTCTTTCTTTTCTTCTTCTAAAGCATCATATTTATTAATTTCTTCTATAATCTTATCATTTGGTTTTAATTCAGATTCTCTTTTTTCTAAAGATACTAATTCAGATTCAAGTCTATCTATAGTTTCTTGTATTTGAGCCTTTTGTTGAGATTTATATTCTTCATCAGTTAAATTGTCCAAATCTGCTAAGATGTGGGCATTTCTTTCTAGAGCTTCTTTCTTTTTAGAAATTAAATCTTGTACTTCTTTCATACTTGTTATTTCATAAAACATTTTGAACACTCCTATCTATCTCTTGTAATACTTCTTTTACCATTTCTACTTCTTCTGGAGTAGTTACTTTTTCTAATCTATCAGGTCCAAATACTGGGTCATATGAAGAATAATAAATATTTTGTCTTCCATCTGGTGTTTTAGTATTATCTGTATATCCAATATAAACTTTACCAGTATCTTCTGAAGAAAAAGTGAAAAGTACATCACATTCTGTTTTCTTTCCATTAATATCTACAGTTATTTTTTGTTCTTCCATTATTTCCATATTATTTCTTCCCTTCTATATATAGATTTACTACACTTTCTTTTTTCTGATCTTCTTTAAGCTTTATTTTCAAATGATAAGTTTTTACATCTTTTTTCTTACTTAGTAATGAATAATACTCTGTTACATTATTATTACCAAGTATATTTTTATTATCACCTTTAAGCGTCATTGTATATTCAGCTTTAGCTTCACTATTAACATAAAACCTATACTTATATTTATCTTTATTAATATCAGATTCTCTATAGTTAGTTATATTAAATACATAATCAACTATTTCATCTTTTTTCTTATTACTAATATTTACACTTACTGTATTTAGTTTTTCTTCAATAACTGGTATTGTAAAATCCGCTCCTTTTGTTAGATTATATTCTTTTTTAGCAGAATTTAATCTAAACAATAAGTATATAACAAATATCAATAACAATATAAATATTGATAATAATACATAGTCTGATATAGTTTTTTTCTTTTTTTCTTTAATCCTTTTCTTTATTTTACTCATATATTTCTCCTAACTTAATAATTTGTTCTTTACTCTATTGTTTTCATCTTTTAAATAATGCTTTTCTTCTTTAGTTAAAGAATCATATAAGATTATATTTGATGTTTCTTCTTCTATTTTAACATACTTTGATGCATTATTGATACAAGAAATATTCAAATTTAGTATTTTTTTCATTGTAGTCACATCTACTATATTTACAGATAGATTAATATCTTGAGTATAACTTTTTTTCTCATCTAATTTTATAATACTTCTATCATAAACAATATCAATCTTTTTATTATGTGAATAACCAACTACAAGTGATGTTTTTTTCTCTTCTCTATCAAACTCTATACTACCAATACTTTGTTCTTTATTATCTACTATTGAAGCAATATAATTATCTTTATTTCTTACTAAAGTAGTAATTGTATCTAACTTATTATTCTCTTTAGTCTCTATTCTTATTCGTTCATCTGTAGGTTCAAATGACATAGTTTTATTAACTTTATCAATAATATGACCAAACTCAAATTTCTTTACATGATATAAATTATTAGTATAAATAGAAAACTCTATAAATTCATTTTTTTCTAATAACTTAGTTTCTGGTTTAATCTTCTTTAAGTTTGGATTTATTATATACATAATATTTTTAGCTCTACTATCTTTTTTAATATCTTTAATAATACTATTTATTAATAATCGTAGTTTCATATCATCAAGTTTTAAATTATATTTTATTAGTTTTACATTGTTTTCATCATATGTAGTTTCTACTTTAGATGTAGTAATATCTTCTTCATTTATATTTTTAATTAAAGAATTAATTATAAAATCTTTAATATACTTAGTATTATAATCTTTATCTTTATGAGAATTAATTGTTTCAAAATATATAGCATTACCTAAATTAATATAATTATCTTTTAATCCTTCTAAATATTCATATTTAGTTGAATCATCTACTAATATCTTTTTATTTATAAGATTTTGATTATTAAGAGTAGTATTCATAGTAAATAGAAATTTTTTATTACTTAAATCTTGTTTAAAATTAATAGTAGTTTTAGTTCTACTTATATTATTGTAATATCTATATAATTGTTTTAAATTATAATTTGTTTTAAAAATATCTTCTTCACTATTAACATTTAATTTTAAATTATAAGTATCATTAATATTGTTTCCTAGTACTGTGTCTTTTTTATCATAATGCATCATTTTATTAGTGTAATTATAAATACTATTTATAGTTTTTGAATATATAGTTTTTGGTTTAGAAGATCTATTAAAAGATACTCCTATTACTAGTAAAATTACTGCTATAACCATTAAAAGAACTATTAATAATAGTTCTTTCTTTATATATTTATTTTTACTAGTACCATTACTTCCCATAATTATCTATCCTACTATTAATATTATATAATTAATAGATAGTTATGTCAAAGATTATATACTTTCAGTTAACAATGATAATTGTATAGGTATATTGATAGCTTGTAGTTTTTTCTTTGTATAATTATATCTTGCGGTTACTTTAAGAGTTGTTTCTTCATTTGGAGATAATTCTTTACCAATAATATTATTTATATCTATAGTTGCTGGAGCAATTGTTAATCTAGTATTATCATCATTGAAATAATCTGGTAAGGCTATTAAATTAGTTATTTTGCCTGCAACTTTACCAGTATTTTTTATCTTAATTAGGTAAGTTATCTCATCATTAGGAGTATATAAATCAAATGATAAGTCTACTGATAATCCATTATTTGTTATAGTAGCATTTGATGTAGGACTATATTTTCCTGCTTGTATAGGATTTAATTTATTCATTGAAATAAACTCTATTTTATATTGAGATTTTTCTTTTATTACTGATGATAATTTTATTATAGAAATAGCAAAAGCTAATGTTACTATAATTAATGAAATACATAGAGTAATTACTAGTTTTTTATTTTTCATATTAACAATTCCCCTTTCTATAATCATTTAAACTTCCTCTATAGCAATAACCAATATCTATATTATTAACTGGTAATTCTATATATGCATATACTTTACTATCTTCAATGTAATAGTAACTATTACTTGTAGGATAAATAGATAATTCATCTACACTTATAGATTGTATATTTAATCTATGATTATCTTTTGATTCATCTTTAATATTATTCTTTGATTGATATATTAATAATTTTTTATATACATAATCAGTATATTCTGAAATATTATCATTTTTAATTGATAATACATAATTTTTAGATTGACTGTCTAAAGACTTTAATATTTCATCTTTATTTTGTGACTCTAATTTATACTTATTATTTAATTCTTCATATGAGGATACTTTTTCATTATAACTTGAATATTTCATATTAAAATACTCTTTATAAGTATTATTATCTTTATCATACTTAGTAACAATAATTTTACTATTATTACTTATTTTCTTTCTATCAGTTAATATCTTAATACTTTGAGATATTGCTTTAGATAAAGATTTATTTTCAATATTCTTATTATATAGAATTAATGAAGTTTCATTATAAAATATAATATTTATTACTTTATTATCTTTAGATAATTCATATCCAAATATATTATTATCTATTTGTATATCAATCAATCTATCTATCTCTGCTGAAGTAGTAATATGTTCACTACTTCCTATATTTGATTTAATTTCTGGAATACCTTTTACAACTACTAATACTATTATTACTATAACTACTATTATTGTTTCTATTAATATTTCATATTTTTTCATTCTTTAAATTTAGGACTTAATGTTAATTTTATTTCTTTACCTTGTTCTAATTTAGAATTTGGTTTTATTGATTGAGATTTAACATATCCTACTCCATCTAATTTTACTTTTAATCCTAATTCTTCTAATATAGATTTTGCTAATTTAGATGACATTCCTGTAACATCTGGTACTTTAATATTAGAATCATTAGTTATTAAATAGATTTTATCTTGATTAGTTACAATAGTATTAGCTTTAGGTATTTGTTTAATTATCTTATTGCCATCACCATATATCTTATAAGATATTTTATCGTGTTTTAATATAGTTTTGGCATCATCTATACTCTTATTAATGAAATTAGGTATTTTATAATCATGTACATCTATTTCTACTGTTTTTTTATCTTCATTTTTACCATAGTATTTTGCTAGATTTTTAATTATTTCTTTAACTGCATCTGATACAGGTTTTTGAGCTCCATTAGTTGGTTTCTTTACAGATGCATAAATTATTACTTTAGGATCAGACTTAGGATATATTCCAGAGAAAGAGACAATAACATTATGAGCACCTGCAATATAACCACCATGTTTTTCATCTGCTATTTGAGCTGTACCTGTTTTTCCTATTAATTCTTTAGAATCTAATCTAAAATAATAACCAGTATTTCCTACTCCATTAACAGTATTATCCATTAATTCTTTCATCTTTTTAACTGTTTGAGTAGATGCAACTCTTTCTATTTCAGTCTTTTTATTTTGTACAATTACTTCATTAGTTTCTGGATCTACTATTTTTTCTACTAAATATGGTTGTAGCAATACTCCATCATTAGTTAATGCAGTTAGTGCTTTAACATTTTGAATTGGAGTTGTTGTTATACCTTGACCGAATCCTGCATTAAATATTTCTGTTTCATATTTAAAATTTAATTTACCTGTAGATTCATTAGGAAGAGGTATTCCTGTTTTTCTACCAAAACCTAATTTTTTATAATAACTTCTTAACATATTAGCACTCATATGTCTATGTATTAAATTGATAATACCTACATTACTAGAAAGAGCATAACCTCTATCAAAAGAGATGTTACCCCAACCACTTCTATTCCAGTCTCCTATTTCAGTTCCATCTTTAGTTTTATATACACCTGATCGATATGTTTCACTACCTTTATATACTCCATTTTCCATAGCTGCCATATAAGTAAATGTTTTCATAGTTGAACCTGGTTCATATGGAGAAGATAGTAACATGTCCATATAATTCTTTATATCTCTTTTATTAGGATCAAATGATGGTTTAGATGAAGTTGCTAGAATAGCACCTGTCTTTGCATCTAATAGAGTTATGTTATACCAATCCCATTTAAATCTTTTAGCTTGTTTATCCATAGCATTTTCTACATAAAATTGAATATTAGAATCTATTGTTAAATATATATCTTTACCAGATGTAGCTTCTTTAGTTTCAGTTTTAGTATCAGCTATTTTATATCCTTTTAAATCTTTTTGATATTTGATATATCCATTTTCTCCTCTTAGAGTTTTATCATAGTATTTTTCAATACCCATTTCTCCTGTTACTTCATCATCTTCATAAGATTTTGGTTTAGCATAACCAATAGTATAAGATGCAAAATCTCCTTTTGGATAATATCTTCTATATGATTCAATAAAATCTAATCCTGGAAGATTTAAATCTTCTATTTTCTTTTTAGTTATCTCATTTAAATTTTTACCTTTAGTTCCAAATTCTGTTTGATATACTTTTTCTTTACTTAAATATTTTAGTAATTTTTCTTCTTTTATACCTAATATTGGAGCTAGTTTCTCTGCTGTTTTTTCTTTATCTATAACATGTTGAGGATTCTTTTTATTAGTAGTTCTCTTTGGATCTAAATATGCAATAAGTTTGTATGCTGTCACATTTTGAGCTAATAAATCACCATTTTTTGCATATATACTACCACGTTTAGCATATATTAAGTCAGTAGCAGTAGTTCTACGAGAAGCTAATTCTTTTAAATCTACTCCATCTACTTTTTTTGATAAAGAAAGATAAGATAATCTATAAATAAAAACTGCAAACAAAAAAAGAGAAAGAAGTATTATCCATCCTGAATATTTAATATTGTTTTTCTTTCTCTTGCTCATCTATTTCACTTCCTATTCGTTGTTACTTACTGATGTCTTTACTGTCTTAATGTTATTATTATTATAACTTAGTCCTTGATCTTTCGCAACTTCTTCTATCTTAGTAAGTGAAGCTAATTCATTGATTGCCATTTGTAATGATTCGTTTGTTTTTTCTTGTTGCTCTATCTCTTTCTTTTGTTTCTCCACTTCATAATTTAATTGTGCCAATGTTGACATTAGAAATACTTTAAAGAAAGCAACTGATACTATTACTACAGCAATAATTATCATAGACTTTCTAATGCCACTTTTTTTCTTCTTTTTATTCTTTTTCATAGTATCTCCTCTCTTTATATTTTATTCAATTGGTAATAGTTGGTTTAATGCTATAACATTGTCATAACTACCTGTTTCAGCTATTACTAATTTGGAATAAGTATAAACTCCATAGTATTCAAAATGTGTTTGTTGACCAGTTGCATTCATACCATTACCATTATTATCTACTTCTAAATCAATAACTAATGCAAAAGGTATTTTTTCTCCAGTCATATCTTTAGTGTTTTCATTAAATAGATTTTTTAAATTTTCTTGTGAAGCATTAAAATCATTTTCATACTTCTTTAGATTTTTACCTGTATATATTCTATAAGATCCATGATTATCATATTTTTTCATAGTATAACCATTCTTAACATTAGGTTTTGAAAATTCATATTCCCATGATTGATCTTTTTCTGAATACCATATTGTTCTATCTAACTTAACTTCTGTATTATAATCATAATTTGGATCTATTACATCTTTATTTTGTTTTTTAGTAAGTTTAACATCATCCATTACTTTTATTCCAAAAATATATAATCTATTTCCTTTGTATCCCTCTAGGGTATTAACCTTTTCATATTTCCATGTGATTGCTTCATAAACAACAGTACCACCATCTTTTAAACCATATTTTTTAGGGATACTTAGTATGGCTAATATTACTAAAATTATTAATACAATTATTATTATCTTTTTTTTCATTTTAATTTCTCCAAATTATTTAATTTTTTCTATTACTCTCATTTTTGCACTTCTAGAACGAGGATTTCTTTCAATCTCCTCTTCAGTTGGAATAATAGGTTTTCTATTAACTAACTTAAAGTCTGGTAAAAGGGATGGATCTACATTAGGCATTCCTCGTACACTATCATCTTCTTCAGTTAATTCTTTAAAATATCTTTTTACTATTCTATCTTCTAATGAATGAAATGTTATTACTACAACTCTTCCACCTACATTTAATAACTCTGTAGCATCTCTAAGTGCAGCTTCTAAGACATTTAATTCATCATTTACTTCTATTCTAATTGCTTGAAAAATTTGACGAGCAGGATGCTTTTTTAACCTTACTTTCATTGGAACTGCTGTTTTTATTATTTCAACTAATTCCATTGTAGTTTCGATTGGTTTAGTTTGTCTTGCTTCTACAATCTTTTTAGCAATACCTGGTGCAAATTTATCTTCACCGTATTTATAAAAAATATTTCTTAGTTCTTCATAAGAATATTCATTTACTACATTATACGCACTAAAAGTTTGAGAAGTATCCATTCTCATATCTAGTGGTGCATCTTTGTGAAAAGAAAAGCCTCTATAATCTTCATCTAATTCTGGAGAAGATACTCCTAAATCAAATAAGATTCCATCTACTTTTTCTATTCCTTCATTATTTAAAGCTTTTTTCATATCTTTAAAATTAGTTTTCAATATAGTGAAGTTAGTACCGATAGCACTAAGTCTATCGGTACTATGCCGAATTGCTTCACTATCTTGATCCAAGGCGAATAGGTAACCTCTTTTCACTTTTTTTAAAATCTCAGATGAGTGCCCTCCATAGCCCAGCGTCGCATCAACATAAACGCCACTTGATTTTATATTTAATGATGAAACTGCTTCGCCGAGAAGAACACTAATGTGTGCTTCAGACATTTTCATCACTTCCGCTAAATAAAGTCTCGGCTATATCAGACATATCTTCGCTAGCAGAATCGTAGAATTCATTCCATTTTTGTAATGACCAGATTTCTAACCTGTCTCCTACGCCTATAATGACACACTCTTTTGTGATATCAGCGTAAGATAATTGTGGGGAGGTAATAAGAACACGGCCATTTTTATCAAATTCTGCTATAGTAGCTCCAGATAGGAAGAAACGATTAAAGCTTCTAGCATTTTTCTTGGTAAAAGGTAGAGTACCTAATTTATTAGTTATTTCATCCCAAGATGACTTTGAATATACATATAAGCAATTTTCAATACCTCTTGTTATTACGAATTCATCGCCCAGTTCTTCACGAAATTTAGAAGGTATTATCAATCTTTTTTTATCATCAATGTTGTGATGAAATTCTCCAATAAACATAGCAATCCCCCACTTTTAACCACTATCTTCCACTACTTGATTATAATATACTAGTTTTTTATATTTATGTAAACACATTTTTCTAACAAAAAATTAATTTTACAAAGAAAGTTTACACTATTATTTTTACTATTATTATGATAAATTTATTCTAGGTGATTTGATGAGTTCATTCATATTAAAGTTAATAGCGTTGCTATCAATGACTATAGATCATACAGGTAAACTTTTATTTATTAACGATGATATTTTTAATATCTTAGGTAGAATAGCTTTTCCACTTTTTGCTTTTCAAATTGTGGAAGGTTACACTCATACTAAAAGTATTAAAAAATATTTATTTAGATTATTCTTAGTCGCTGTTATTTCACAATTTGTTTTTTATGAATTGTTTCATGGGTTAAATACTATTTTTACTCTTTTAATAGGTTTATTATGTATATTGATTTATGAAAAGCAAGAAGATAAAGTTATTTCAATTTCATTAATTCTTGTAATTTTATTATTATCAATACTATTTAATTTAGATTATGGATTATATGGTTTATTAGTAATTATATTCTTTTATGTATTTAGAGAATCTAAAGTTAAAAAAAGTATAGCTTTTACTATACTTACAATTATTCATTACTCTTTATTAATGTATACTTCAAAAGATATTAGTTTATTACTACCAATGAGTACGACTTTATCTTCATTAATATTTATAAACTTATATAATAATAAGAAAGGTAAATCTTTAAAATACTTATTCTATATCTATTATCCATTACATTTATGTATACTTTGGTTAATTCAACTAATAAGAATATTATAAAAAAATAGTCATTAAATAATGACTATTTTATTTTTTTATCTTTTATTTCATCTAATATAAGTTTAATAAACTCATCTTTCTTAACTGTAGTAGTTTCTTTTTCTCCAAATCTACGATAACTGATTTCTTTGTTTTCTTTTTCATTATCCCCTAAGATTAGAGTAAATGGAACTTTTTTAGTTTGTGATTCTCTTAGACGATATCCTAACTTTTCATTACGATCATCTAATTCAGCTCTGATATCATGATCTTTTAATTCATCATATACTTCTTTAGCATAATCACTTTGGAATTCAGAGTTAACTGGCATTACTACTACTTGAGTAGGTGCTAACCAAGTTGGAAAAGCTCCCTTTGTTTCTTCAGTATAGAAAGCAGTAAATCTATCGAATGTACCAAAGATTGCTCTATGGATTACTACAGGAGTTTGTTTTTCTCCATTTGAATCAATATAAGTTAATTCAAAGTTTCTTGGTAATAAGAAATCTAATTGGCATGTAGAAAGAGTTATTTCTGGTCCTACCGCTGGTTTAACTTCAACATCTAATTTAGGTCCATAGAAAGCTGCTTCTCCTTCTGCTTCAAAGTAATCTATTCCTATTTCATCTAATACTTCTCTTAATTTAGCTTCAGCATTATCCCACATTTCATCATCATCAAAGTATTTTTCTTTATCTTCTTTATCTCTTAATGATAATCTGAATTTATAGTCTTTAATACCAAAATCTTTATAAGTATCTAATATTAATGTAACAACCTTTTTAAATTCATCACCTATTTGTTCTGGAGTTACAAAAAGGTGAGCATCATTTTGACACATACAACGAACACGTTCTAATCCTTTAACAGCTCCACTTGCTTCATATCTAAAGTCTTGAGCAAATTCACCTATTCTAATTGGTAAATCTCTATATGAATGCATTTTATTTTTATAAATTAGCATGTGATGAGGGCAATTCATTGGACGAAGAACAAATTCTTCTTCATCAACTTTCATCATTGGGAACATATTTTCTTTATAATGATCCCAGTGTCCAGATGTTTTATATAAGTCAACTGTTCCTACACATGGAGAATATACATGTTGATAACCCAATTTTTGTTCTTTTTCATAAATATAATTTTCTAATTGTTTTCTTATTAAAGCACCATTAGGTAACCACATAGGCATACCTGCCCCAACAAGTTCATGAGTCATAAATAATTCTTGTTCTTTACCTATTTTTCTATGATCTCTTTCTTTTGCTTCTTCTAATTCCTTTAAATGTGCTTCTAAATCTTCTTCAGTGTCATAGCAAACTCCATAGATTCTTTGAAGCATTTTATTTTTAGCATCACCTTTCCAATAAGCTCCACTAAATTTAATTAACTTAAAGTATTTCATTTCTTTAGTTGTATCTACATGTGGTCCACGACAAAGATCAGTGAAATCACCTTGAGTATAAGTAGAAATAGTTACTTCATTTTCATCCATTCTACTGATTAAATCTACTTTATACTCATCATCAGCAAATTCTTTTAGTGCTTCTTCTTTAGAGATTTCATTTCTTACAATTTTCTTATTATCTTTAGCACACTTTTTCATTTCTTTTTCTATTTTAGGAAGATCTTCTTCAGTAATTACTTTATCTCCTAAATCAATATCATAATAGAAACCATCTTCTATTACTGGTCCTACCCAGAATTTTGCTTCTGGATATAAATGTTTTACTGCTTGTGCAAGTAAATGGGCACAAGAGTGATTTAATTTATTTAGTCTTTCATCTTCTTTTATGTTTTTCATCTATTCTTCTCTCCATTCTATCAAACATTTCTTTTAATCTTACATAATATAATTTTTGCTTTAAATAGCTTTCTTCTTTTATTAATTCTTCTCTTTCCTTATCGGTGAGCTTTTCATTTTTTTGATTGTACTTATTGCGTCTCAATTCTCTTCTGACACTATCTAGTTCCTCACTCATATTATTACCTCCAACAAAAAAAACCAAAAATGAGGAGTGCATTGCACGGTACCATCCTTGGTTTATCTCTATTTTAATAACGGTTTTATCCGGAATTACTTTGCATAATTCTACTCGAAAGGTAGTAGCTTATAAGATAATTTAATTTACTTTCACCAAACGTAAACTCTCTTAATAAATCATCAAACAGTCTTGTCCTTTGTCAATGTATTTCCCTATTGTTATATCACAATTTTTATTTTTTTTCAACTTATTATCTTTTATTCCATGTATGAGGTACTTTCATAACTGATTGTAATCCTCTAAATCCACTACTATAATTTCTTTTTCCTTGAATAAATAAGTCTTCTAATTTTGCACATTTATCATTTTTTACTTTATATGAACAATTCTTAAATAAAGCAAAATGTAGATGGACTCCTGTAGCAATACCTGTTCTTCCCATCTTTCCTATACAATCGTTAATAGTTACTTTCTTTCCTACTTTTAATCCTTTAGCATATTGAGATAAATGTACATACTGAGAAGTATATTTTACTCCATTAATATTATGATTTATTGTTACTATCTTAGCTCCAGCATAATCTCTATATATAGATGATACTACTCCATTTGCGACTGGATAAATATTTTCTGAATATGCATTAGATGAAGTAATATCTAAAGCAAAATGATTATATGATGGATACTGGGTTATTTTTCCATGTGTAGTTGGTAAATACCATATTCTTTTCTTAGTATTTTTAGTTGTTTTATTAACTGAAGAAAATTCTACTTCTTCTAATTCACCCAAATTATCTTCTTCATATCCATATGCAAGCATACTTAAAATATTGGTATGATCTTCTTTATTACCAATTTTAGTAGTAGTCATATCTTTAGTATTAATATATTCAAAGTCAAACATAATATTATTTCCAAATAATATTGGCCCTATATAAAGACCTATAGAGAGAATTATTATTACTAATGATATGTATATAAAACTTTTATGTTTTCTTGAATACATATTTCCTCCAGCTAAATGGGTTTATTCTATTATAAAAAAAAATAAAAGTCAAATTAACTTTTATCTTCTTCTTTTTACTAATTTTCTATTTACTTCTTCTTTAAATAGACTTATTTTATCCTCTTTTTGATTTATCAATTCCTTCTTTTGTTTTATTTCATCTTCTAATTCATATAATTCTTTATCAGTTGGTTCTTTATCAAAACAAACTTCTTGAGCATATTCCATTAAAATATCTGGTGCTTTTCTTAAAGGTGAATGGATACGACAATAGTGATCCAAATTTAGTCCTTCATGAGCACCTTCCATTTCATATCTACTCTTTGGATAAAGGCCTTTTAATATTTCTTGTAATTGGTTTATTTTCTTATTACCATAAGTATTTTGTAATGTCTTAATAACTCTAGAAATATTTTCATCCTCTTCTTGATCAATAGTTAATACTTTGTATAAACAAGGATAACCTTTTTCAGCAAAGTTATTAGCAACTTTATTTCCTATTAACAATTGAGCCATATCAACTATTCTATGAGCATAATTATTTCCATCTTTTTCAGTTGTAACTTCTAAATATAATTTTTGTGGTCTATAGATAGTTTCAAGTATTTCAGTTACTTGTCTTAAATTATTAACTAGATTATGTAATTTAGTATCACTAGTACCATTTTGTAAAATATCTTCTACTTCAGCAAAAGTTTTATTTTGATTAATCTTAGTAATAGTTTTAGGATGAATCTCGCTAATAATACCATCAGTCTTACTTATCTCAAAGAAATGAGATCTAGTATATTTATAAACACCTTGTTTTAAAGATGCAACTGATGATGAAAAATCATAATCAAAAATAGGTATTGTTTTACTATAATTATTATCATTATCTAATTGATATTTTATAGGTAAATATATATTTGATTCTCTTTTCATAGCTTCTTGTACTACAGGAGAATAATAATCATAATAACCTAGTGGATCAGCAATATGTATTCCTAGTAAGAAGTTACCATTAGGTAATTTTTTGCAAGATAATGCATCATCTATTATGAAAGCACCTTTATCAATAGTAATAGAATAATCTTCATTAATAGGTCTTCCATCAACTACAAAACTATCTTGATAATATGTTTCTAAAGATTCAGGTATAACTAATCTAATACCATATTTAGTAGCAATCAATTCTATATCCTCTTTAGTTTCACTATTATTAGAAATCATCTCTTTTATAGTTTTAGTATATTCAATACGTTTCTTTCTATCACGACGATGTCCTTTCATACAATTAAATTTATCTAAAGCATTCATTACTTCTTGTAAACAAGCTTTCTTATCTTTAGAAGATAAATTTAAACTCTTTTGAGACATCATAGTAGAAATAATATTAGAGTAATATAAAACATTTTCTTCATCTAACTCTTCTGCAGATTTTAAATATTTTTTTATAACATTTTGATATAAAGAAACATTATGTTTATCTCTAATATTTATAAGATCAGGAAATATTTTAAATACTTTTCCTACTCTCATTATATCCATTTTTTTATCTAGTATTAATTTCATTAATTGATATTCATTTATATCTTCTTTTAAATATACTTCTAGTCCATTTAACTTTTCTCTAACATGCTCTAATTCAGTAATATTAGAATCATAATTAGCAAATTTTTTCTTTCTTTCTGATTCAATTGTTGAAATTTTTTCATCAAGTTTATTTAATCTTCTAGCAATTAATTTTCTATCATAAATTGTATTTGTAAGGGATTTTTCTAAATATGAAAAAGCAATATCTAAGTTCTCTAAAGAAGATGATCCAAAGTAATCATCTAATCTTTTATTTATATAATCAAATAAGACATCTAATAAGTCTGCTCCAAATTCATCTATGAAAAGAGAGAACTCTTGTTTAGGAAGAGATCTGTTGTCTTCAATTGATCTTATTATTGCTTTTTCGTATTTCTTCATTCTCTCAGTCCCTTCTGTTTTTACTTATTAGGCTTTCAGTAATAGTTAGTTGCTTGATTCGCTCTACTATTCTTCTTGCTTTAAGAGAGTCTACTCCGGAGGATGTAGTTGCTAGATTTTTTTCTAATTCTTCTATAGTTAGGTTTGATGTAAAAAACGTTGGTAGATTTTCATCCATTCTATATTGAAGTATTGGACTTAGAATTTCATCTCTAGCCCATGGTGTTACATTTTCTGCTCCTATGTCATCTAATAGTAGTAAAGGAGATTTTTTTATATATTCAAATCTTTCTTCATAATTAGTATTGAAAGATGATTTTAAACTCCTTAAAAATTCAGGATAATAAACTAAAGTAGAATCTACTCCACGTCTTGCCATTTCATTAAATAATGCAGCAATTAAATAAGTTTTTCCAGAACCAAATGATCCATGTAAATATAATCCTTTAGGTCTATCTTCTTTATTATAATTATCTATAAATTCTTTAAAGTATTTAATTATAGGTAGACGTTTCTTATCATCACTATATATACCTTTAAATGAAGCTTCTTTTACACTAGAAGGCATATCATATAATTTAATAAATTTTTCATACTCTTTATTTTTATCTGCTTTTATCTTTTTAGAACAAGCTTCATAATCAAATATAATTATATTTCCATCTTGTTCTGGAGTATATTTATATCCTTTAACTTTATTTTTACATGTTGAAAGAGATCTACAATTATTACAATTTTTACATTCTATAAATGCATCTTGTAATGTAGATGTATATTTCAATAGAATTTCTTCTTTAATATTTAATCCGTACATAAAATCTTTAAACTCTTTATCTTGACAAGCTTCCATGAAGTCGTGTTTTAAATCAGTCTTATTATCATTTTTTATAATATTACTAATATTCTTCATTCGACTTCACCACCAACTTTATTGTATCAAACTAAATGTTAAATATCTAGTCTTTTACATATATTTGTCTATTAAAAAAGAGTGATTTATCACTCTATTAAATTATTTGTATTTTATGTAGTTCTGCTAAAACTAAATCTGTACTTGTTTTTATAAATTTATCTATATTATCAATATTAAAAATTAAATCTTTACGTAATTTAGAATTTTCTATTAATACTGATGCATCATCTATAATTAATTGTATTTTATCCATAGGTATTTCTGTAATAATATTATTTAATTTAGGTGCTTCATTAAAGAATATATCTAAGTTCATATTATATTTATTTATTAATTGAATATTCATATTAGTATAATCACTATAAATATATTTAGATAACATATTACCAGTACATTTTACTTTAGTACCATCTAATTTAGTAATTATATCTTCATCATATATTTCACTTATAAAATATTTAAACCATAAATAATCAGTATATATATGAACAAAATATCCCATTACAAAGTCATCATTAAGATACTTCTTATATTTATTTAGAAACTTATCAATATTTGGAATATCATCATTTGTATCTTGGAAATGACTTTTTACTTTACTTTCTCCAAGACATTTAGAAATATCTGGTGCGATAGCTCCTATTAAATATTTTGAATTGTCACATTTTAATACTTTATTAACTTCATTTGCAACCGCTATATGTATTATTGATGAAGCCATGTTATCACCTTCTTTTTTATAATCTTTAAGTTCTATCTATTAATAAGTATTATTGAACGATTATCTTTTTTCATTAAAGAAAAATCTTCTAGTTTTTCACTAAATAATCTTTCTATTTTTACTACTCTATTATGTGTGAATGTTTCATGTAATACGATTGCGACATCTTCATCATCTACATAATAATCTTCTTCTAGAAAATATGGATCAAATAAATATACAAAGTTTTCATCAATATTTGTAATTAGTACATAATGCTCTGAACTTTGCCAACAACGTGCTATTACTACACCATTATTATTTAGTGAATCTTTAATTCTTTCTAAAGTAACATTTTCTCCGTATAGGATTTTACATTTTATATCAAAATCATCATTACGATTAGCAAACTCTACAAAATATTTTGCTAGTAATTCTGCATGTTTTTTAGATGTTCCACCTTTTCCTTCTACTCCATCTGTTCCTTCTACATCTAGTGTAAATCTATAAATTGCTTTTAATAATTCTACTGGTATATCTTCTCTATCATATAAGTATGCTAAAGCATTAACAAATGATGTTGTTCCACAATCATACTCTGTATTTTGATATCTTAATGGTACTTTCATATTATGCCTCCATATAATTATCTATTTTATATTGTTTATATTTATTAAATTATTATTATCAAATTCTATTTTAAATGTTTCACATGGTTTCCATTTACCATCAAAAAACTCTTTATCATTAAATGTATATGGTTGATCATAATAAGTTTTACACCATTTACTAAATAAAGCTGCTAGAGCTGTTGAATGTCCTACTATTAAAATATTCTTATCTTTATGTTTGTTTAGAATATCTATTAGAGCTGCTTCTTCTCTTTTAAGAACTTCATTTAATGATTCACCATTTCCTATTTTATAATTATAATCATTGAATTGTCTTTGTCCAAAGTCAGTTGGTAATTCATCAAAAGATTTTATTCCAAACTTTCTTTCTCCAAATCTTTCATCAATATTAATTTTATCATCTGTAAAATATTTAGCTGTTGCTATAGCACGTACATAATTTGATGAGTAAACTACATCAAAGCTTTTTAATTCTTCTAAATTACTTTTTTCTTTAGCAATTTCTTCTCCATTTTTTGATAGAATCCATTTTTCATTTTGTAATTGTAATGAATCATTATTATTAATATTGTTATACTTTAAGGCTTCTGAATGTCTCATAAAATAAATTGTAGTCATCTTTATCAACTCCATATTTATTATATCATTTTTAATAGTTATTTCTTTATAAATGGAAATTTATTAATTAAAAAGAATCTATATTCAGGATGATCAATTGCTTCATCATATTCTTTTTGTATTACTTTATATAACCATTCTTTATTTAATTTAATAAAATCATCATATTTAACTAACTTAATATTACCCTTTTGTATTTCTTCTTGTATTTTTTCATAAGCATCATCAATATATTCACAATCAAAAATATTTACATTTTCACATGTATGAAAAGCATTTGGAATATCTTCTTGTTTTTCTATTCCAGGTATTTCTTTGACAGAGTAAATATAACCACTTACACCTTTATATGTTTCATATGTGGCATTAGGATAATACTCTTGTATTTCTAGTATACCATCTTTGGTAAATCCATAAGAAGCCCATTTACTCCAAATACCATCATATTCAAAATTATTTTCTTTACAAAACTTTTCAACTGCATTACTTAAATAAACTAAAGTGTTTTCTTTTTTATTTGAAAAATATATCCATGCTTTATTATGATTTGATATTCTAGGTTCTAATACTTTAATATTTTTTGTTTGGGATGCATGATAATACATATAGTTTACCTCCTATTATCCTCTTATATCATTACAATCAATAGCAATTAACGGAACAAGTATTTCATCATCTGTATATCCAGCATGTTGTGATTTTAAAATTTCACTTCCAGTATATAATAACGTCTTATCAGTTTTAGCTATAGCTAGATAATCACCTAATGCATCTCTAAATATCTCATTTTCTTTACCATCACCAAATAATTTTGATTCAATAACATCATCCATAGAATATAAATCAAAATCATTAGAAAAGTATTTATTAAACAATTCTACAAATGTATCTTTTTTATCTGGTTTAATAAAAAAGTTAATTGCTCTTGGTTCAAGTGATGTGTTTCTAAGTAAGCATTCTTCTATTTCAGGATAATCTTTTATAAATAGATTTTCTACATTGTGATGACCATGATCTGCGACTACAAAAATTACTGTATCTTTTAATTTACTACTTAATTCTTCAATTCTTTTATCTATATCTTCAATTATTGTTTTTATTTCAGGTTTATCACAGCCTATTTCATGCATAGTATGATCTGGATTTTCATTATAGGCATAAATATATTTCATTCCATCTTCATTACATTTATCTTCTATTAACTTAAACATAGCATCTATATCTTTATATTTATTTTCTCCAAATGGAAATAATCCATATCCTTTATACTCAGTTATTTCATTTAGTTCTTCCATAATAGATTTTCTAATAATATGCTTTTTATTATAGTCTATTGCTTCTTGTAATGGTTTATGTTCTGGATCTTCTTTTTCAGAATTTGGGAATACAGTTATAGTTTTATCAAGATCTTTATAGTACATATCCCATCCAAGCATTCCTGTTTCAACTGGATTTAATCCTGTCAACATTGATGTTGTTGCAGCTACTGTTGTAGCAGGAAATACTGTAGTGATTGGTTTTAATCTATGTTTTATTAAGAATGAATTACTTGGTAATACTCTATCCATAATATTAGATCCCATACCATCACATAATATTGTAACTATATTTTTAGGTTTCTTTTCTTCTAATAATTTATCTATATAATCCAAAGTATTATGTTTATAATCTAGTCCAAAATACTTTCTTATAGAACAAGCTAGATTAGTTAAACATTCATTATAATTATTCTTTACTATCATATTTTCAACTCCTAGGATAATTGTATCATATTTATTTTTTATGTTAAAAAAAGAATTATTAAAAATTAATAATTCTATATAATACTATTTATTTAGATTATTGATTTGATTGTGTTTTTTCTAATGTTTGTAGATTTAATCTTTTAAAGAATGAATCATCTTGTAATTCATTAGAAATATCTTTTATTAGATCTTTATTATCCTTTGATAGTTGTTTGATTAAACTAGAAGTAAAATCTAATAACGATTGTTCTTTTTTCATTAATTTCTCACTTTTACCATTGCTTAAAGAATTATATTTTTGGTCTATACTTAAATAATAAATTTCATTCATAAGTAGTGCAAAAGGTTCAAATTTACAACTTGTTTTTTCATTAAAAGTATTTGTAAAGTTAAAATTATTATTAATGTATTGATCCACTATTAATTCTTCTCCAAATAATACTTTCATTACTCTCATAATATTTTTAACAAAATATAAATAATCTGTTTCTTCATCTAATCTTACACCTGTTATATCTTCAGAGATCATCTGAGTAGTAGCTTCGTTTAAACCAATATAATTTGATTTACCACTACCATCATATTCATATCCAAAAAAAGATTGTTTTCCATTTATGCGATTTGCTAAATTATGAAGTATTTCATGTTGTAATTGAACTCTAACTAGTTCTTCATTATCAATAGCAAATTCTTCATCAACATATATTTCAGCACCACCCTGAACTGGCCAACTCACCATTCTTGAGCCATGAATTTTTCTTAATGGTGCATAATATAAAGGTGAATTGCTATCAATATTTTTTTCTATATTTGATACATTAGTAATTCTTCTAAAGTATTCCCATGCATTTCTTTGCTTTTCTATCAAAATATTATTTGGTTGAATTTTTCTATATTTGACAAGTTCTTGATATTTTTCTTCTATTGTCATACTATCACATCCTAATAGTTTTCTATTTTTAATTCTGGGTGTGTTTTTTTATATTCATTTAAAAAAACATTGTCCATATCTATCAATTCTATTTTAAAATATTCAGGTAAATTACTTAATTTAGAATTATACAATTCTTCTAAAGTTTTAAACTCTTCTTCATCATAATATATAATTAAACCTTTTTCTTTTTCAAATCTTGATTCAGTATAATTCCATATTTGAATATGGTGTTTTTCTCCATTTAAATAAATATTTAAATTTGCTGATGCTTCTAATTTATTATCTAATGAATATTTTAGTTCATCATCTAAATGTTTTTTTAATGTTGGTTCATCAACTACATAGTAATATCCATGAAATAATTTACTAAATAATCCCATATATTTCCTCCCTATTATGATTTTATCATGCGTTTCCTATGGACTACAAGTCTCAATCTTTAATTTATTATTTTTAATTTTAAATATAACACTTCCTTGCTTGTCTGTTCTATATATCTTTGAATCTTTTAAAATATCTAATGCTTCTTTATTAGGATGACCATACTTATTATTCTTACCAACACTTATAACTGAATATTTAGGATTGATTTTTTTAATGAACTCTTTACCACTACTTGTATTACTCCCGTGATGTCCTACTTTTAAGACATCTATATCAGGTAGATTGTATTTAGAAAGTATTTCTTTCTCTGTAGTTATTGATGCATCTCCCATAAACATAAATTTATAACTATTTATTTCTGTATAAATGACATTACTATTATCATTTTCATTATTAAAATCTTTAGTCTGTAAAAAATATAATTTATTCTTATCTATACTTAATTGTTTTATACACGAATAGTGTTTAATATCTTTATTATTTAACTCTTTAATTAATTCTTTTTCTAAGTAATTATATTTTCCACAATTAAAGATTACTTTTTTGACCTTGAAATTATCTACTAGATTAATAGCTTCTCTCATGTGATCAAAATCTCCATGAGTAAGTATTAAATAATCTAGTTTTTTTATACCTTTAGATTTCATATAAGGTATTGTTATAGACTTAGCAATAAACTCTTTTCTATCATTTGTATATGATGGAATTCCTCCTGTATCAATTAGAATATTCTTTTTATTAATGTGTATTAATGAGGAATCTCCTTGCCCTACATCTATATATGTAATGAATAGATTATTGTTAAGGTATGGGCAGATGTAGTGTATTGATAAGATTAAGAATAATATTAGTAATAGTTTTTTCTTATTAGTTATTAAATATATAATTATTAATACTATGTATATTATATAGACTATGATGTTTGCTTTTATGAATATTAGTTTTAATATACTTATTTTATTTAATAATAGAGAGATATTTTCTAATAAGTTAGTAAATATATTTAATACTATTGTTAATTTAGGTACTAATAAGCATAATAAAGATAAAGGGAATATTATTATACTTACTAGTGGTACAAAGAATAGATTATAAATTATACTTAGTAGATTTATTTGATAAAAGTTAAATAAAGATATGGGTAAAGATGAGATAAATGATATTAAAGATACTTTTAATAGAGATATAAAATAATTATTACTTTGTAATTGTTTTGATAATATAATTAAAGATAAACTTATTGAATAAGAATATTGAAAAGATATATCAAATATAAATTTAGGATTTATTAATAGAGATATTATTAGTACTAATATAAATAAATTGACTGGTTTTATATAAAAGTAATAAATTCTATTGAAAGAGAATATTATATAGAATAATACTCCTCTTAATATTGATGGAGATAATCCTACTAATAATAAATATATTAATAAGAATAATATTGTTATGAAATAGGATTTTTCTTCTGATACTTTTAACTTTGTTAATAGTTTTAATATTATTTCAGAGAATAAAGTTATATGCATACCACTTATGGCAAATAGATGAGATATTCCATTAGATTGGTATGATTCTTTTACTTCTTCTTTTATTAATGATTTATCTCCTAATATAAAAGTATAAAGATAAGGATTATTATTTAGACGATTTCTTATTAACTTTTTTATTTCATAATAGATGTTTTTATTACTTTTAAGTTTTTTTATACTTTTTATTTTCATAATATAAAATATATTTTTATTAGATAGATAATTTCTATAATTAAAAGTATTTTCAGTTGTATTAGTATTTGGTTTAGATAAGTCTCCTGTTAATAATACTTTATCTCCTAGATCTATATTTAATTCTTTATAATATGTAGCTTGTATTAATTCTTTTGATTTGATTATTAATTGTACTTTGTTATCTTTTTTAGATATGATTGTTATTATACCTATTATTTTATTGGTATTGAGATTATTCTTATGAGATATTAATCTAGGAATAGAAATTAATAATACTAATATTAATAATCCTATGAATAGATAATCACACAGTAATATTTTCCTTAATTTTAGCAAATAAAGATTCTCCTATACCTTGTACATTCTTGATATCTTCTATTTTTTCAAATTTAGTTTTTTCTCTATATTTAATAATATCTTTAGCTCGAGTCTCTCCTATTCCATTTAGAGTCATTAATTCATCTAATGAGGCGGTATTTATATTTACTTTATTCTCTTTGTTTGTTTCATTTGATTTATTATTTTCAATACATGCATCATTTTTTAATGCATTAGTATCTTTTTGAATACATTTATCTTGTACTTGTTTTTCTACTTCTTTTGTCTTTTTAAAGTCAGATACTTCAGATTTACTATAGATTATTATTACCATTTCATCTTCTATTTTTTTAGATAAATTAATTACTGATGTATCTGCATTATTAGTTAGACCATGTGCTGATTCAATAACATCTATTACTCTTGATCCTTCATTAAGAGAATATATTCCTGGATTTTTTACTTCTCCTTTTATATCTACTTTAAATAACTTAGGTTCTTCTTTTTTATCTATTTTCTCTATTGATGAGATTTCTTCTACTTTATCTTCTTCTTTAGAAAAGTCTATTTTTGTTAATAAAAAAATAGTAAGTGATAATACAAATATTATTATACTTACTATTATGATTATTAATTTTCTTTTTCTATACCATATAGACATATTATCACCTCCATATATATTATTAGGAAGATGATTAATCTATACTACTTTTTTGTTTTCTTTTTTACTTTGAAATTATCTGTTATTACACTATCAAGATAATCTATTAAGTTTTGTTCTTCTTCTAATAAATCAGTATTCCATACTAAAGCTGCGGCTGAGATAGTACTACCTCCACCTGATTTATTATCTTTTCCTTCACAATAATTTTTCATTAGTTCTCCACCATCTACATAACCATTTGTTCTTATACTTATTTTTACTGGTGTATCATCGTCTTTATCTTTTATATATCCCATTACTATAGAAGCATCTACATCATCATAATCTTGTCTTTCATCAGCTGCTTGAGATATCATTTCTGGTTTATATATAGTTTCTGGAGCATGTCTATTTAATACTATTGAAACATTGTGATTCTTTAATAAGTTTGTAAATTCTTTAGCATTACCATTATTAAATACTAAGTTCATTACTAATTTATCTGATTCGAAATCTCTTCTGAATGTTTTTCTTATATCTTCATCATTTACTCCATTCTTTTTTAGAATAGTAAATGTTTCATATGTGTTTTCTGTAGTGTTTCTTTTGAATGTATCAGTATCTAGTTTTATACCAGATGCTAGAGCTAAGGCTAATTCTTTAGAATAGCTTTTTTCATAAGAATGGAGAATTGTACCTACTATTTCTGAAGCACTTGAATAATTTTCATCTATAAAATTATTTGATTTTCTTATTAATTCTTCTCCTATTCTTTCATGATGATCTATAACTATAATATTATCAAAGTTATTTAGATAATCTTTTATAGATAATATTTTAGGATTATTAGTATCTACTATTATTAATAAAGATTTTTTTCTTTTTAATTGTTTTAAATAATAGTATTGATCTTCTTCTATTAATCTTTTATATTGTATTTCTTGGTTTTCATTATAATCTTTAGATATTATATCTATGTAATCTTCTAAATTAATAAAGTTATAATATTTAGATAAAGAATCTTGTAATAACTTTACTGCTGGTTGAAGAGTAAATTCATCTTCATTAACTATTATTTTTGAATCTTTACCTAGTATTTTACATATTTCTGCTACACCTGCTGCAGCACCTATCGCATCAAAGTCTGGATCTTTATGACCAATAATAAAAATATCATTAGATTTTTTAATTAATGATTCTAGTTTATAAGTAAATTTTACCAACTCTTTTGTCATAATATAATCCCCTTTGTAATGATGCATATTATATCATTTTTATTAGAATTAGTCAATTTACAAGGATTAATATATGTAGTATTATATATTTACTTAGGAGGAGTATTATGGGTGCTTTCTTAATATTTTATGGATTAACTATAGTTTCTTCTATTATTAATGATTTTAGATATAAAAAAGAAAGATTAAAAGATGTAGGTAATTATGGATACAAATTAAATATGGATAGATTAGAAGATTATTTTTTAGAGTTACCTGATGTATTTACTTTTCAATTATTGATACCTATTTATAATATGTATAAGACTAGATCTAATTATAGAGAATATCATTATAATAAAGAAGAATATTTAGATATTTTATATAATAAGAAAATTATTAATAGAATGAATGATACTGAATATACTGAGTATAGAGAGAATAAATCTGTTTCTAAATTATTAGATATTTCTGATAGAAATGAAAAAGATAATAGATTATTGAAAGATATAAGTGATTATTTATTTGATGTAGCTAGTAATAATACTGATTATTCTAAGAAAAAAGTAATTGATTTTAGTTTAGATGATGATTCTCATTTTGCTTGCTACTATGATAATAAGATTGAGGATTTTGTTACTATTGAGAGTAATGGTATCTTTGATGATTTAGAGTATTCTGTTAGGAATTACTTTTTACTTAATATTACTAAGTTATTTGGAGATATTTATGGTGACTATGGTTCTTATAAGGATAAATTAGATGATATTACTGATAAGGATAATACAATTAAATTAAATGTAGAAGGTAATGAGTGTTCTATTAAGATTAAAAATTTATATGAATATGTACCTGATGAGATATTTGAAAGTACTAAAGAATCTAAATATAGTAAGTTATTAAAAAAGTAAGGTTAATCTTTTACCTTACTTTTTTTATTTTCTATAGCTACTCTTTGTACTACTGCTAAAGCTACTATTAAACATAGAGTAAATGATCCTCCATATGATAGGAATGGTAATGGTACTCCTGTATTTGGCATTAATCCAAATACTGTACCTAAGTTAACTGCAATATGAGCAAATATATAAATAGCTACTCCATAACACATTAGAGCTGAAGCATTATTAGTTGCTTTCCTACCAATTGCTAAAATTCTATAAAGTACTACTCCAAATAAAAGTATTACTATTATACCTGTTATTAATCCTAATTCTTCTATTAATACTGGGAAGATAAAATCAGTATATGGTTCTGGTAAATACAAATACTTTTGAGTAGATTTACCTAATCCTACTCCTGTAAGTCCACCTTTATTCATTGCGATATATCCATTACATACTTGATTACCTTCATTTAGAAGATTAGCACATGGATCTTTATAATTATTAATTCTTGATATTTGTCTTTCATTTAGTACATGATTGATTGCTCCTGTCTGTACAAATAAAAATACTAATACTACTACTCCTACAGTTATAGCTTTAGTAATAAACTGAATATTACCAGATGTTGGTACTGAGAAGAACATTACTGCTACTATTATGGCATATATTATCGCAGTACCTAAGTCAGGTTGTTTAAATATTAAAAGAGCTATAAATATACATATTATTATAGGAAATAGTACTACTCCCCATCTATTTAATTTCTTTTGATTTATTTGATAATAACTAGCTAACCAAAATACTGTTAATATCTTTACTAATTCTGATGGTTGTAAATTAAATGGACCTATATCTATCCATGAATTAGCTTCATTAACAGCTCTAACATCATTAGATATAATTAAATATATTAATAATGGAATACATCCTAGTATACCTAACCAAGATAATCCTCCAATAGAATTTGATTTCATATTAAATATTATAGGTGTAAATATTAATAATCCTACTGCTATAAATATAGCTTGTCTTATTACATAAAAATAAGGAGATACTAATCTAGACATATAAGCAGTAACATTAGATGCTGAAAAGACCATAATTAACCCTATAATAAATAATATTATGGATGATACTAATAAAGTTTTATCTGTATATTTTATATTACGTAACATTTAATCACCTTATATATAATATAACATTAATTCTTTTTAAATCTAATAAACCTATATTATTTCTATGTAAATTGACAATTATACATTTAATTAGTATAATTATAATGCATTTGAAGGGATGTGTTTTTATATGTTAAAAATGTGTGATATTCTAGATGAAAATGATAAAACACTTAGACAAGTATCTGAAGAAGTTACTTTTCCTCTTAGTAAAGTAGATCAAAAAAATATTGATTTAATGCTTGAATATTTAAGAAATTCTCAAATTGAAGAGTTATCTGAAAAATATAAATTAAGACCTGGTATGGGATTATCTGCTGTACAATTAGGAGTATTAAAAAGATATTTTGTAGTTGTTTATGAATATGAAGAAGGTAAATTTGAAGAGTATATTTTAGTTAATCCTAAAATTATTTCAAATTCTACTGAAGAAATATATGTTGAAGCAGGTGAAGGCTGTTTATCTGTTAATAGATATGTTGAAGGTATAGTACCTAGATATGCTAGAGTTACTCTAGAAGGTTATGATAGAGATGGTAATAAAATTCATGTTAGAGCTAGAGAAGAATTAGCAATTGCTTTTCAACATGAATTAGATCACTTAAATGGAATACTTTTCTATGATAAGATTGATAAAAATAATCCGTTTAAAAATAAAGATAAAATGAGAGCTATTTAAAAACAAGTTATACTTGTTTTTTTATGTTATAATTATTATGAGGTGTTTATATGAAATGGGAATCTAGTAGTAGACGTAGTATAGATGGAGATTGGATTAGAGAAAATGAAAGTAATGAACACTTTGTTGGTTCTTCATATGATGATGAGTATGATAGTATTCTTGATTCAATAAAAACAGACGATGTTCAATCTTTTTTAGATGACATGGAACAAACTGAGGAAGATATAGAAAAAACTCCTGAAGAATTAGGCGCAAGAACTGAGTCAATAAGAGATAGACTGCTACGTAGTATGTCTATATCGCCAGAACATATAAATCAAGTTATAGAGGAAGAAAAAATTGATGAACCATTAATCAATTCTGAAGAAATGTCTGTAGGTGAAAGACAGAAATTAGCTGAAGTTTCTTTTAAAGATTTTGTTGAAAGAGCTAAAGCTAGTGAATTAGAAAATAATAAAACTAAAAATGATATTCAAAGTATGTTTTCAGATTCTACTACTGATTATCAAGAAACAAAAGGAAATTCATTAAAAGAAAGAAATCAAACTTATGGTTTACAAGATATGATTAATGATACAGATATTCAAAGAAAGAATAATTCAATTAATCAAGATATAGGAAGAAAACTTTAGTTTTCTTTTTTTTAACAAAAAAAGAGTCATTATTGACTCTTATTTACCATCATCTGGTACATAACTTCCAACTGGTTCAAATGCATAACATGCTTGTCTAGCACTCATTATTTTTTCATTAGTTGAATTTAAGAATTCAATTGTAGTGCTTCCATATGATCCTTCATATGTCTTAGTATAATCACCTTTAGCATATCCTGAAATATGTATTGTATCAGGTCCATATGAAGTTGTTCCTGAAGTTTGAGTAGTTATAGCAAACTTATCTCCTGTATTATAACTACTTGCTAAGAATTCATTCCATGTCATTCCTGCAGTATAATTTTGCATTTCAAATCCACCAGATTCTTTAAAATAACAGAATTGATCAGTTGGATCTAATGTAACTTTAGAATTAATAGTTATTTCAATTCTAGTTAATGCGAATATATAAACTGGCATTAATGTTACTACTAATGCAGATGCGATTAGTTTAGATCTTGTTTTTCCTTTAGCAAATACTAATGTTGCGATAAGTAAAGTTAATATAATTAATCCAATTATTAAATATGTTGAAGTTGTTTGTGGATTACTTGCAGTTACTTTACTTGATCCCTTTCCTGCTGTAGCAAATCCTGGGTTTTTAGGATCATTATTAAGATGAATTACAATTTTATTGCTTTCACTAAAGTTAGCTGGATCAGATGGTTCTTCAATATAAGTAATACTTAATGTACAAGTCTTTTTACTGTTTGCTTTTAACACATATCCAGTATCACAGTATAAATTATAATTTATATATTTACTCTTTGAATAATCTATACTTGGAAAAGCTGTTGAACCTTTATTAGGATCATTTTCATAATCAGCAATAGCATAATCTTCATTATCTTTATTTTGAATAGTTAATTCATAGATGATACTATCTTCTACTTTTTTAAACTTTGGATTAACATTTAAAGTTAAACCTTCATATCCTACTGATCCTTGTACTCCTACTCCATCCGATCTATATGTTTCTTTTAAATCTACAATAGATACGTTAGCTTTAGCACTTACACATAATGGTAATAATACTACTAAAGCTATTACTAAATAATTAATTACTCTTTTCATATTTTCCTCCGTTATCTTTATTATAGTAATTCACTTTATTTCTTTCAATTATTATTAATTGTTTTTATTGTAAACATTGTAAAACGAACTTTGCTTTTATGTTGGTTATTTGATATTATTTATTTGAGGTGTTTATATGAAATGGGAATCTAGTAGTAGACATAGTATTGATGGTGATTGGATTAGAGAAAATGAGAGTAATGAACATTATGTTGGTCCTTCTGAAGAAGATATAAGTCAATCTATGAAAGATAGTGCTGATGAGATTAATGCTATGTTAGATAGCATAAATTTAAATGAAGATTATGAAGAAGTTAAGAATAATGAAGAAATTCATGATAAAGAAAAAGAATTAAAAGAAATGATTGAAGATGATGAAGTTGAAAAAATGAAAAATGAAATTGATGACTTAAAGAAATCCCTTGGAGGAATCTTTGGAAAATAATAATTATAAAAGTGTTAGGTGAATAATCTAACACTTTTATTTAATTTAGTTGTCTATTAATATGTAAAATTGTTTTTTTTGAACTTACTTCTTTTTTTTATATGATATAATTTTAATAGTAAAGAGAGGTAAGATTATGAAAAAAGAAAATATTAGACTAATTGTAATTGTTGCTTTTTTAGGAGTATTTTGTTCAGTACTTTATAATTATACAAATAATATGAGTGTTAAAAGTGACCCTAAAAATATAAGTGTAAATAAAAATATTAGTTATGATAAAACATCTTATGAATGTGTTGCAGGTGAATATGTTGATGCTGTTATTAGAACTTCTCGTAAAAGTCAACTTAAGTCATTTGGATCAAATAATTTCTTTTTAGTTAAAGTTAAAAAGAATCCTGATTATTCTGTTAAGTGTATTAATTGTCTTGCTGTAAGAATATATTGTAAAAGAGCTGGAAGTACTTCAGTAACAGCTAAAACAACTGATGGAGATAAGGTTACTATTCCTATTAAAATATCTAAAAAGAAAAATCATAAAATAGTTATTGAAAAGAAAGATATTAAATGTAAGAAAGGAAATACTGTTAGAACTTTAATTACAGCTTCTAGTTCTAATGGTAACCGTAATGGTATTAAGTCTTATTATATAGATGATACAACTGTAGCGACATTATCTAAAAGTAGTATTCAACCTAAATGTGTTGGTTGTATAAATGTTGATGTTAATTGTAAAAATAGTGGTACTACTACTTTAAGAGCTGTTTCTACTTTAGGAGATAAAGATTCTTCTACTGTTACTGTTGAAAAAGAAAATCATAGTATAAGTTTATCTAAGAGTGAAATTACATGTCAAAAAGGACAAACTGTAAGATTAGATGTTACAGCTACTGGATCTTTAAATAATAAATATAATGGAATTAAATCAGTTACTGTTGCTGATAGTAAAATAGCTTCTATTTCTGATAGTGGTATTCAACCTAAATGTATTGGTTGTAGATATAAAGATGTTAAATGTAATAATACTGGTACTACTACAATTACTGCTGTTTCTACTTTAGGAGATACTGCTACTGCTAAGGTAGTTGTAAATAGTGGTACTATAAAATATGATAAAGCAAACTATACTTGTAAAAAGGGAGATAAATTATATGCTACTATTACAGCATCTCCATATAAAGAAGGTATTAAAACATTCTTTAGTGATGATATTGCTATAGCTGCTCTATCAATTAGTACAACTCAACCAAAATGTCCTGGTTGTCTAGGAGTAGATATTACTTGTAGAGGCACAGGTTCTACTAATATTAAAGCTATTTCTAGAACAGGTATTACAACTAATTCAGTTGTTCAAGTTACAAAATAAACTAGTATTATTACTAGTTTTTTTCTATAAAAAAATAACATCTAAATAGATGTTATTTTTATATTACTTCTTGATGATTTTCTAAATTAACACTAACTAGTTTAGATACACCTTGTTCTTGCATTGTTATACCATATAATGTTTTAGCATACTCCATTGTTTTCTTTTTATGAGTAATTATTAAGAATTCTGTTTTATTCTTATAATTATCTAAATATGTACCAAATTCTGCTACATTAGCTTCATCAAGTGCTGCTTCTACTTCATCAAATAAACAGAATGGAACTTGTTTAACATTAAGTATAGCAAATAATAAAGATATTGCAGTTAATGTTTTTTCTCCACCAGATAATAAACTTATAGTAGAAATCTTTTTACCAGGAGGTTGAGCAAGTATATCTACTCCTGTCTCTAATAAATCTTCTGGATTAGTTAATTCTAATGAAGCAGTTCCTCCTTTGAATAATTCTTTAAATACTTTTTGAAATTCATTATTAATAGTATTAAAAGTATTAGAGAATTCTTCTTTCATTACTTCATCCATCTCATTCATTATTTCTAATAGAGTATCTTCTGCTTGTAGTAGATCTTCTTTTTGAGTAGTTAAATGAGTATATCTAGAATTAACTTCTTCATATTCTTCAATAGAATCAGTATTAACCATACCTATTTCTTTAATTTTATTTTTATATGTTTTTATCTTCTTACGAGCTTCTTCTGGATCAATATCTAAACTATATTCAGATTTAGCTCTTTCATAAGATATTTCATAATCTTCTCTTAATATATCTAATAAATTTTCTAATTTAATATCAACTTTATTAATCTCTAATTCTAAATTATTCTTAGATTTTTCTAAAGACTTAATATTAGCATTTTTCTCTTTAGTATTAGCATCTAATCTTTCTATTTCATCTTTTAAATTAGATATCTTATTACTTAAATTATTAATATTTAATTCAATAGACTCTTTAGAAGAATTAGCTCTATTATACTCTTCAATAAGAGATAATTCTTTATCATCAACATTATTATTACTTATAGATTCTAAATTAGAAAGATTAGTTTCTTCATTAGATAAAGACTTTTCTAATTCATCTAATTTTTTATTTAATTCATTATACTCTTCATTAAGAGAAGCTCTTTCCTTAAACAATTTAAATACTTCATCTTCTAAAGATTCTCTTTCCTTGTCTATACTAATAATATTTTTTTCTATAGAAGATTTCTCATTAGATAAAATATCTAATTTTCTTTCAGCATTTACTAGATCTTGTTTAGCACTAATTATACTTCTAGTACCCTTTAAAGATCCACCAGTAATTGAACCACCTACATTTACTTGATCTCCTTCTAGAGTTATTATTCTATACTTATTGTCAATTAACTTAGATAATTCATTCGCGTTATCTAGAGTATCAGTTAGAATAATATTTCCATATTGATTAGTAATAATATTTTCATATTTTTTATTATATTTAATAATACTAGATAATATTCCTAAGAATGCAGGATTATTTTCTATTTTACTTAGAGTATTACTATCTATAGATCTTCCTTTAATAATATTTAATGGGAAGAATGTTGCTCTACCTAGATGATTATCCTTTAAATACTTTACTGCTTTAGTAGCAGATATTTCATCTTTAGTAATAATAAAATTCTTATTAGATTGAGATGCTGTATTTAGAGCATTCATATATTTTTCATCAGTATCAATAACATTAGAAATAGTAGTAAGTATTCCTTCTAAATCATTATTATTTAAAACTTCTCTTACTGAATTAGGCATTACTCCTCCATCAGATATTTCAAGTTTTAAAGACTCTATTTTATGATTTAAACTAATAATATTCTTATCATAATTCTTATAATCATTAGATAATACTACTCTTTCATTTTTTATTCTTGATAAGGTTTTATCTAATTTATTAGATTTATCATCTAATTCATCAATATTATTTTTCTTATTAGAGATATTTTCTTTTAATACTTTTATATCTCCTTCTAACTTAGATTTATTATTAATAACAGATTTTAACCTTTCATTTAATTCATCTTTTTCTTTATTATTAGATTTTTGTTCTTTTAATAAATTTATTTTTCCATTTAGATTTTCTACTTTTTCAGTTATTTCTACTAAGTCTTTTTGTAGATTATTATATTCATTTTGAAGAGAATCTAATTCATTATTTTTACTTATTAAATCTACTTGATCTTTATTATTAATACTACTTATATTAACTAATTCATTATCTATTTTAGATAATCTATCTTTTGAATCATTTAATATATTAGAATAGTTTTCTATATCGTAAGCAATTAAAGCTACTTCATATTTATCTAATCCTTCTTTATTTTCTAAATATATTTTTGCTTTTTCTGATTGCTCTTTTAAAGGACCAAGTCTTGATTCTAATTCAGAAATTATATCATTAACTCTATCTATATTAATATGAGTTTTTTCTAATTTACGAAGAGCTTCTTCTTTACGTTTTTTATATTTTAATACTCCTGCGGCTTCTTCAATAATAGTTCTTCTATCTAGAGAAGAATTTGATATTATTTGATCTACTTCTCCTTGAGATATTATATTAAATGATTGTTTTCCTATACCAGAATCTAAGAATAAATCAGTTATATCTTTAAGACGACATTTTTCATTATTAAGAAAATATTCATTTTCTCCACTACGATATATTCTTCTTTTAACAGATATTTCAGTATATGGAATATTTATATAATGATCAGTATTATCAAATATTAATTCTACTGAAGCTACATTTAATGGGTTACGTTTTTTTGTACCTGAAAAGATTACATCTTGCATTGAATTAGATCCACGTAGTGATTTTACTCTTTGCTCTCCTAGTACCCATCTTACTGCATCTACTACGTTTGATTTACCAGATCCGTTAGGTCCAACTATACATGTAATATCATTATCTAATTTTATGTTAATTTTATCAGCAAATGATTTAAAACCACTTGCGATTATCTCTTTTAAGTACATATTACTCACCTTAATAAATTATACTATAAATTATCTAATTAAACAAATAAAAAGAAATACATTTAAGTATTTCTTATTCTACTATAGAACCATAATTTTCTATTTCTGTTACTCCTGATGAACTATCCCATTCAAGTCCCCAATCTTTTGTATTAGGGTTACATCCTTTTTCGTTGAAAGTATGCATATCTACTTCAAATTCTACGACGTTAGTTCCACCAGATCCAGTATGACCATATTTTGTATAGTTAGGGTCATTTCTACTCTTTTGATCTGCTACTACTGCTGGGAAGGATTCACCATTTTTTAATTTTATGTTAATGTTATCTCCAACTTTTCCAGCTTCTTCTGATGTAGCTACTAAATAGCATTCTTGACCATTAACATTCATAACAGCTATACCATTTTTATATTTTCCACCTTGTTTTTCCCATTCATCAAAGATTTTTCTTTGATTAGTTCCATCTGCCCAATGTACAGATGATAAATCTGTATATACGACACCTTTGTCACCATAACCAGTAACTGTATAACCTCTTTGTGCTAAATCATCTGGTATTTTTAATGATGATTTCATTTCTGTTTTAAATCCAGATCCTGCTCCAGCCATAAGAAGTGTTTTTAAAGATTCTTCATCACTATTCTTATATGCAGTAGATACTCCATTTAAGAAATCATTCATAGTTTTATAATTTGACATAGATGAATCTAGAGTTGAACTTAGTGAAGTTGCTACTTGAGAACACGCGTCAGCAGCTGGTCCTTTAAATATAGAACCTCCTCCTAATTTAGTAGAAGCTTCTTTAGCTGATTCTTGAACAACAGCAACACTTGAGTTAAACTTGTTAGTTGTTGCTATAGCTGAATCAAAAGCTCCATAATCTTTTACTCCATAATTTTCCATATATACCTCCAGCATATAATTTTATTATCCTAATTAATTATAACACATAAAAAGACTATTAATATAGTCTTTTAATTTTTATTATTTATACTTTACATTATTAATTATTTTTTTATTTTTTCTTCCCTTGCCTAATGTTTATATTAACAATTATAGCAAAAAAACATTGTTAAACAACAATTGTATTTACTTTTGTATGCGTAAAGTTGTCAGAACAGATAATTAATCATATATTTAATATCCATGTTATAATAAAGAGGTATTGGAGGTTATTATGAAGATAATATCATGGAATGTTAATGGATTAAGAGCTTGTTTAAGTAAAGGATTTGAAGACTTCTTCTATGAAGAGGATGCGGATATATTTTGTATACAAGAAACTAAATTACAAGAAGAACAAAACACTTTCCATCCAGAAGGATATTTTGAATATATTTATAGTGCTCAAAAGAAAGGTTATTCTGGAACATTAATATATTCTAAGATTGAACCAATCAGTGTTAAATATGGAATCGATGATGAAGAATATGATAATGAAGGAAGAACTATTACATTAGAATTTGATAACTTTTACTTAGTTAATTGCTATGTACCTAATTCTAAAAGAGAATTAGAGCGACTTGATTCTCGTCAAAGATTTGAAGATGTAATGAGAGATTATTTAAATGGACTAAGAAAAGATAAAAATGTAGTTTATTGTGGAGACTTAAATGTCGCTCACGAAGAGATAGATATAAGAAATCCTGATAGTAATCATCACTCAGCTGGATTCACTGATGAAGAAAGAAATAAGATGACAGAGTTACTATCATCTGGATTTGTAGATACTTTTAGATACTTTAATAAAAATGAAGTTAAATATACTTGGTGGAGTTACATGAGACAAGCTAGAGAAAAAAATATAGGTTGGAGAATAGATTACTTTATTGTTAACAAAGAATTTATTAATAATGTTAATTCTACTATGATATATGATCAAATAATGGGTAGTGATCATTGCCCTATTGGTTTGGATTTTAATGATTAGGTTTTTCTTAAGGTTATTATGTTGAAATAGAAAAGTATTAATTATAATATTTGGTTAGATAATATAGGAGGTTACTTTTATGAAAGTATGTAATGCTTGTGGTACACAATTACCTGATAATAGTGTTAAATGTACAAATTGTGGTAATAACAATATAGTTACTTTGTCAGAAGAAAGAGATAGTTCTCGTCCATTACCTGTTACAGAAGCACCTGTAAAAGAACATGGTTTTATTGGATGGGGTGTTTTAGGTTTCTTTTTTCCACTAGTTGGATGGATATTATATTATGTTTGGAAAAATACACAACCAGCTAATGCTAGATTAGCAGGTATTGGAGGAATTATTGGTTTTGTTGTTTCTTTAACACTTCAAATAATTTTTTAAGTAATATTAGCATAAAAAAAGAAGATGAATTATTCATCTTCTTTTTTTATTTCTTTTTCTTCTTTAGCAGGTTTCTTTGGTTTTGGAAGTGCTTCTTTTCTTGAGAAGTCTTCTCTACCACGTTTATCTTTACCTAAAGCTTTTACTAAGATTTCATCTCCAACTTGAACAACATCAGTAACTTTATCTACTCTTTCATGAGCTAATTGTGAGATATGTACCATACCTTCACATCCTGGCCATAATTCTACAAAGCATCCGAAGTCTTCAATTCTTACTACCTTTGCTTCGTAAATTTTACCCTTTTCTACCTCTCTTGTGATGTCTTCAATCATACTTCTTGTTTTGTTAATGATGTCTTTATCATTATGATAGATAATTACTCTACCATCATCTTCTAATTCTACTTTAACAGCATTAACATTAGTTACTTCAGTTACATTTGATGCTTCACAAATAATCTTAGTAATTGTTTCTCCTCCACGACCAATAACATCTTTGATCTTAGAAGGATCTATCATAAATGTTTCCATCTTAGGAGCATATTTAGAAACTTCTTTTCTTGGTTCTTTAATTTGTTTAGCTATTACTTTTAAGATTTCTAATCTAGCTTTTTTAGCTTGAGCTAAAGCTTCTTTTAATATATCTTTAGTGATTCCACTAATCTTAATATCCATTTGAAGAGCAGTAATACCATCTTTAGTACCAGCTACTTTAAAGTCCATATCTCCTAAGTGATCTTCCATACCTTGAATATCAGTTAAAATTGTATAGTCATCTCCATGAGTAATTAGACCCATAGCAATTCCAGCAACTGGAGCTTTAATTGGTACACCAGCAGCCATTAGAGACATACATCCAGCACAGATTGATGCTTGTGATGATGAACCATTTGATTCTAAAATTTCAGATACAATTCTTACTGTATATGGGAATTCTTCTTCAGAAGGCATTACTCTAGATAGAGCTTTTTCTCCTAAAGCACCATGACCAATTTCTCTTCTACCAGGTGATCCATATCTTCCTGTTTCTCCTACTGAGAATTGTGGGAAGTTATAATGTAACATAAATCTCTTTTGATCTTCTAAACTTAATCCATCTAATACTTGATGTTCATTTAAAGCACCTAATGTAGTAATAGATAATGCTTGTGTTTCACCTCTTGTGAATAAAGCAGAACCATGTGTTCTTGGTAATAAATCTATATCTGTAGATAATGGTCTAATTTCATCCATCTTTCTACCATCAGCTCTTTTACCTTCTTTAACAACAATACTTCTAAATAATTCATATTCTATTTCAGATAGAACCATATTTACTTTTACTTCTAATTCTTTTAAGAAGTCATCTTTTTCATCTTTATTTTCTTCTAAGAAGATATTTACTATTTCTTCTTTTAATTCATCTATAGCATTATATTTTTCTAATTTATCTTTAATACGAAGTGCTTTATCCATACGAATAGTAGCAAGTTCTTTAACTCTTTTTACTATTTCTTCTTCTGGAACTAGTGTTTCGTATTCCATCTTTTCAACACCAATTTCTTTAATGATTTTTTCTTCAAATGCGATTAATTCTTTAATAGCATCATGAGCAAACATTAAAGCATCTAACATAACTTCTTCTGATACTTGATCTGCTGATGACTCTACCATATTAATAGCTTCTTTAGTACCAGCAACTGTTAAGTCTAATTCTGATCTTTCTAATTCTTCTGGAGTTGGGTTAATTACAAATTCTCCATCTACTCTACCTACTTTTACTCCAGCAATTGGTCCATTAAATGGAATCTTAGAAATTGATACTGCTAGAGATGAAGCTAACATAGCAGTTAATTCTGGTTGACAATCTTGATCAACTGATAAAACTGTAGAAATGATTTGAACTTCATTTTTGAATCCTTCTGGGAATAATGGTCTCATTGGACGATCAATCATTCTAGCAGCTAATGTAGCAGCTTCACTTGGTCTTCCTTCTCTCTTAATGAATCCACCTGGTATTTTACCAACTGAATATAATTTTTCTTGATAATTAACTGTTAATGGAAAGAAATCAGATAATAAATTAACATTTTTAGATACAACAGCAGCAGTTAGAATAACTGTATCATTATATCTTACTAATACAGCACCATCTGCTTGTTTAGCAAGTTCACCATGTTCAACTATTATTTTTCTTCCATGAAAGTTTAATTCAAATGTTTTCTTTTTACTCATAAATCCTCCTATATTCTAAAAAAAATAGACACCAAAAAATATGTGTCTACTTTCTTAATCCTAATTTTTTAATAACTTCACGATAGCTTTGAATATCTTTCTTAGCTAAGTATGCAAGTAAATTTCTTCTTTGTCCAACTTTCTTTAAAAGTCCTCTGTTTGAATGATAATCATGTTTATGTTCTTTTAAATGTTCAGTTAAATTATTGATTTCACTAGTTAAAATAGCAATTTGAACTTCTGTAGAACCAGTATCTTTATCATTCTTAGCAAATTCTTTAATTAACTTTGCTTTTTCTTCTTTAGTTATTGCCAAACTAATACACTTCCTTTCTTTTTAATTCACTATTACTAAGTAAAGGTCGGAAGAATCCATTACTTGGTAATAGAACCATAGTTATTATAATATACTTTTTATTTTTACGCAACATTTTTTATTACTTATGCATTCTTTTAGTAATTACTCTTTTACAATTATGTTTTTTTATCATTTTATTATTTATTTCTTCATCTGATAAATCTTTATCTTTAAAACGTAGATAATCTCTTTCTATTTCTTCAAATGATAATTTTCTATTAGATATTCTAGCGACAGGGAAATTACCTCTTCTACCATATTCCATAAATAACACATCATTTTCTTTAAAGAAATCAGCTATTTCGGTATATGAAGAATCATTTTGAATAGTTAGTTCTTCTACTTCTTCTTGTGTTCTTACATCTATTCCTTTAAAGAAACCTAACATTAGATCATCATAAGTATCTGCAAAATATGATATTGGATAAATTAACTTTTTCAAAATAACACCCCCAAAAAGTTAAATTATTATATCATATTAATTTATTTTTTCAAAATGTTGATAATCTTTGGCGTGATTCCAGTCTCCTCCCCAAGTAAATCCATACTTTGTAAATACTTTATAACATAAATCATCATGAGTTATTACATGATCTCCAACTCTATTTTCTGCATAGTATATTTCTTCTTCATCAAAATTAGAATAGTCTCTTTCTCCATTAACAAATACTACATATGGATTTTGTCTTGGATTAATATCTATCGCAAGACCTAAGGCATGATGAGATAAATTGTTACTATTAGGTATATTTCTATAATTAAAAGCAGATGAATTATTATGTTTAATAGAATTAGTATCTGATTCTACTCCATTATTTATCCAATAATCATCAATTAACTTAATAGAGTTTATTTGATATTTATTTTCAAATAGTTCTTTAAAGATATTAATAATATCATCCATAATTATTTTATTTACTATTAATTCTCCTTCTACTACTTCATTATCATAATTATAATGATTTAATTTTATATATATTAAATCATCTAAAGTTATATCATTATTCTCTTTATATGATTTATTAATAATTCTTTTATAAATAGAATCATCTTTTATTATACTTTTTGTTTCATAATAGAATTCATTCATATTATCACCTAGTTAATTATATCAAATAATTTATAATACTCCATCATACATTTATATAATTTATTATAATCATCTTCATTTGATAAATATATTCTCTTATTAATTTCAATCATTATAGAAGTTATTTCAGGATACTTATTTGAAATAATACTTCCACTATATGGATAGTTTATTTGTATAGAATAGTTATATGAAGAAAAATGGTTTATTGTTTTTATAAGTAAATTTATATCATAATTATCTTTATTTATACCTATACATATATCAGGATTATTTTCTTTCTTTAATACTTTTGATACAAATTCATCTGAAAAACTATGTAGATCTATTATTATAGGTTTTATGTTTTTACTTAGTAGTTTTTCTATCATATTATCTAAAGATTGATGATGTTTTTTATAATAATTAGTAATTATATAATCTTTTTCTTCTTTTGTTCTTTTTACAAATTCTTTTCCATTAGAATCTTTAGTATATAAAGCTCCCATTCCATATTTAGACATTTCTTCTTTAGAATCATCTAAATACTTTTCTACATCACAAAACATTCTTGAATAATTAAATTTAATAATATTTGGATAATTCTTAGGTACAAAGTTATCTACTTTATAGTCTGAAATAAATATATTTTCTTTATTAAAATACTCTTTATCTACTAGTAAATTATCTTTAAAATACTTTGGTACTTCTAATGATGAGTGTGGTATATGAATAATTAAATTATTATGATTAGAGTGTTTAATATAGATAAATGTTCCTTTCTTTTTTACTTCTTTTACTTTTAATCCTTTTTTTTCAAAGATTTTGTCAATTTCTTCAATCAATATTTTTGCTTTACTTTTCATATTTTTCCTCCTCTTGGTTACATTATCAAGAAAAGAAAAACTTATACGAAAAGTATAAGTTTATTCGTATTTATCATTCAAAGTAATACTTTGTTGGTTTTACCACCTAACTTAATAGGTTGGTGCAAGTTCATTGAGCCAATTCTCTCCCTTGCTCTTGATAATGTAAATTGTATATTTATTATAACATATAGATAATAATTATGATATAATTTTTTATAGAGAGTTTAGGTGATAATTATGCTTATTGGAGATATAGTACAATATTGTTCTGATCCTGCTTTAGGTAGTTTTCTAACTATTATTAAAAGAATATTTAATATGTTAGAAATAATAACTCCCGTTATATTAATGATTGGTTTAGCTGTACCTTTTTTTAAGATTATTGTTATTGATCATAATAAGGTATCTAGAGAAGATGAATCTAAAACTCAATATGAGATTGAAAAGACACATATATATAATGCTTTAACTGCTGCGGTTATTGTTATGATGTTACCTATTATTGTTAATGTAGTTATGTATGCTTTAAGTTTTGGGACTAATGATAGATTTGTTGTTAGTGAATGTTGGAATGATGCGAAAGTTACTCAGGGTAAAGCTCAATATATTACTTATGATAGTAAAAAGAAAAAGTATAATTTTTTAATTAATCCTGATGAGTATGTTGGAGTTGATACAGATCCTAATTTTAGATCTGATAGAGTTCCTGTAGATGATGATGATGAATATGATAGTGATGAATTTCAATCTTATGGTAATATTGTTTGGGATCCTAATGATGTTACTAAGATTAGTAATTTAAATGCTGCTCAATTAACTCAAATATTAAATAAACATAGTAGTAGTGCTAAGAACTTTATTCCTTATGCACAAGCGTTAATTAATGCTGAAAGAAAACATCATGTTAATGTATTTTTCCTTATAGGAATTGATGCTTTGGAGTCTGGTTGGATTACTTCTCCTATATCTAAAGCTTGTAATAATTTAGGTGGTGTTACTGAGAGTAAATCTCATCCTTCTAATGGATGTGGTAGTAATCCTGGACATAAATTTGCTTATTTTAGTAGTGTTGGTGAATATATAGATTATCATGCTAATTTATTACATAAGAGTTATTTAACTAAAGGGGCACCTTATTATCATGGTACTAGTATTAAAGCTGTACAAACTAATTATTGTCCTTTATCTGATGGTTGTGGTGATTGGGCTCCTAGTGTTAAGAAAATTGCTAATTCTTTGTATAGTCAAGTTGCTAAATTAAATATAGGTGGAGCTAGTGGTGTTGCTGAAAAGATAGCTAAAGCTGCTGAATATTACGCTTGGCCTGCTGGTACGTCTAAAAGCAAATATTGTAGATTTAATGGTGGCGGTGCTACTTCACATTTTATGACTGACTATCGTAAATATTGGCCTAATTTTAAAAATAGTAGTGATAAAAGTGTAGCTGCTGGTACTTGTTGTTGTCACTTTGCTCGTACTTGTGTTGTTAAAGGTTTAGGAAAGAAATTTTCATTTACTCTACTTCCTGGTTCTAGTAAAGATGAATATACTAAAAATAAAATGGCTAATTTAGGATTTACAAGAATTAAGTTTGATGGAAATAAATCTTCTTTAAAACGAGGTGATGTTTTATACTATCGTAATAAAGGTAGTGGTGGTCACGTATGGATTTATTTAGGAAATGGAAAAGCTGCTGAAGCTGCTCATGGTAGTGGTTATGGTGGACGTATTACTACTGTTTCTAAATCTAAATTAAAAACTAGTACTAAGAGTGTTTATTACATATTTAGAGCTAATAGATAGAAAGAGAGGTTGAGTTATGAAGAAAAGATTAATGATTATTGGTATTTTTGCTCTATTCTTCTTAGTAGTTACATTAATATTAATTATTACTTCTGGTGAAAGTGATAGTTATAATATTGATGCTTATTTAGTAAAAAATGGGTATAGTTTAGTTGATAAAGATACTTCTCAATATATTAAAGAGACTGGTACTATAGATAATTTTTATTATCTACAACAAACTAATAAAGATTCTACTTATTTGGCATATTATTTTTCTATCCAATTAAAAACTTTTAAAGAATATAAAATGAATTATAGTTCTGATTCTGATTCTACTATTATTTATACATTATCTAATAAATTAGATACTGATATAATTGAGTTTAATTATGAGATTAGTAATGATGATAATAGTTATAGTTTAGAGGGTACTTATAATATTAAAAATAGTGATTTTGAATGTAATTTAGTTGAAAATGATTTAGTTGATAAGACTAATTATTGTAATGATATTAATAATAAGATTAAGAGTTTTATTCCTAAGAGAAATAATCTATTAAAGAATGATTATATTATTAAAGCAATTAGTACAAAACAAAATGAAGTTGTTGTTAAAGGGAGAGGATAATTTTGAAGAAGAAACTTATTTTACAGAGTATATTGGTACTTATATTATTTTATTTTAGTAGTTATTTTCAATTAATACCTATATATTTATTTCATATTAAATATGCTACTCCAGTTATAAATGTTTTATTAAGTACTTTTTCAACTGCATGTATGGTTATTGTATTATATTTCATTTATAGAAGTGATTTGAAAAAGGAATGGAATATTTTTAAGAAAGATTATAAAGAGATAATGAATACTACTTTTGGATATTGGTTTATAGGTGTTATTATCATGTTAATTAGTAATTCATTAATTATATATTTAACTGGATCTGGTGGAGCTCAAAATGAAAAATTAGTTCAAATTATGATTAAAGCTATGCCTCTAGTTATGTTAATTGATGCTGGATTTCTTGCTCCTTTTAATGAAGAAATTGTATTTAGAAAAGCAATTAGAAATATATTTAATAAGAAATGGTTATATGTAATACTAAGTGGTTTAATATTTGGATTATTACATGTATATGGTAGTTATTCTTCTATAGTAGATTTTCTTTATATAATACCTTATGGTGCTTTAGGATCAGCTTTTGCTTTAGCTTATTATGAAACTAAGACAATATTTAGTACTATATCTATGCATATGATTCATAATATAGTACTGGTTAGTTTATCTATATTAATTAATTTTATTTAAAAAAAAAGACTATTAACATAGTCTTTTTATTTTGATTTATATTTTACTTTTAATTCATATTCAAATACTTCTGATTCATTTCCTGCTTTATCTTTTGCTTTTGCCCAACCATGTTTCCATGTTGGTTTATCACGTCCAGCGAAGAATCTTTTATCATAAGCTTTTGTCTTACCATTTTTCTTATTCCATTTATCCCATTCACCACTTTGTTTACTATTATGGTGCCATGCCCAATATTCTTTGTCACATCCAGATCCGCCGGCATCTCTACAATCTATATTATCCCAGCCCCACCAGAAGTCTCCTCCACTATAAGGTATTTTGTGATATTCCCAACTCCAATGTTTACAAATATCATCTTTGTAACTATCATCATTAGATGCTTTAGCATGACATTTTACATCAGTTATTGTTACTCCTTTACTAACTGGAGGTCTTTTAGTTGGTTTATAATGGAACACTTTCTTTTTCTTTTCATTATTTGTTGTATACATTACAGGAGCAGTTTTATCTATTCTTAAATTTGTATTAGCATAATCAGAACAATTATTTTTATCTTTTGCACTATCTGCATATATACTACATACTCTAATATAAATAGTCTTATTTATCTCTTTAGTATAAGTTTTTGGTTTAAACTTATTATCTCCTGATACATCTTTATCTTTAGAATTTTTTAATGTTTTCAATGTTTTTTTATCATATGAATAATACCAATAACCAAGATATTTAGAATCTGTTTCAGTTGATACTGTTAATTCAATATTATTATTTGTCCATTTTCCTTTACTTGGATTTTTTATAACAGGTTTCTTAGGTTTAAGAGATTTTTCTTCCCATGAAGCTTTAACTGTTAAATCACTTGTAGCCTTAGTATCTTTAGTAATAATAGTTTTTCCATGTTTCCAATTTACAAATTTATATCCACTTCTTTTAGGTGTACATAATGTTCCCCATTTATTTCCTTTTTTAACTGCTTTAGTTGTACATCCACTTCCACCATTATTATCATATGTTAAAGTTACAGCATTTGGTTTCCATGCAGCAGTTACTGTTAAATTACTTGTAGCCTTAGTATCTTTTGTAATTTTAGTTTTTCCACTATACCATCCAGCAAAGTAATTATTAGCTTTCTTTGGAGTACATAAACCTCCCCATTTATCACCTTTCTTAACAGTTTTACTAGTACAACCGCTTCCACCATTATTATTATAAGTTAAAGTTACTCCTAGTATTTGCCATTGTGCTTTAGCAGTAATATTCTTAGTCGCAATATCATCTGCTTTAACTCCAGACCAACCTATAAATTTATAATCTTTTTTCTTTGGTGTACATAAAGGACCCCATTTAGATCCATATGTTCTATTTTGATAACTACATCCTGTTCCACCATTATTATTATAAGTTAATTTGTATGTATTTATTATCCAATTAGCATATAAAGTAACATAACAATAATCTCTTTTAGCATCACAGAAGTTACTTGCTTTATATTGCTTTGCTTGATTAAATATTTGATTCTTTCCATATACTGAACCATACCACTCTTTTGTTTTATCTATATGATATCCTGGTCTAATAAGATTTAATTCTGAATTATCATTATAGTCTAGTAAACCATTTTCATCTAAAGAATCATTATATGGAATACTATGAATAATATCATTACCATCATATAGAATATTTTTATAACCATTTATAGTATATAATTCATCATACTCTTCAGCAAATACTCCACCATTCGCATTCATCTTAATATAAACAGTACCAATAAACATTTCAAATTGTTTATTATAAGTTACAGAAGTACTATTATTATCTACATCTTCTAAAGTTCCATATACTTTTAGTACAAAATATGATGTTTCTTTTTGACTAGCAATTTCATCAGGTACTGGAATTGTTTTAGTTTTAGAACCTTCGTAATTCTTATTATTAAAATATATTGTTTGTTCTGCTCTAATAGGTACTTCATATTCATCCATTATTTGAAACCATTGATATTTTAGTATTTGACCTTCTTTAAGTCCAACACCACTGTCACTAATAGTAACTTTCATATTAGGTTTTTCTCCATAGTAGTACCTAGGATTACCAAATCCACTAGTATCTCTGATATTATATTCAGGTCCTTTTCCATCTTCTAATTTGCATGATGTTTTTAAATCATCATTATTAGGTTTTCCATATAATACTTGACTAGATTTAGTTCTACAACTAACTGTAGGTTCATAATTTAAATTACCATTTTTACTCTTACGTACAATAACATAAGTATAATTATTATAATCACTTGGTTTAATTCTATTATTATCACATACAGTATCTTTTATTTGAATATCTTCGACTAAATCTCTTTCTTTTAAATCTTCATATCTAATAATTGCACAACCTGTATTTCTTGATCCAAACAAATCTTCACTATATTGATCGGTATATAGTTTAGAAGAAGCTGTTACAGATTTTTCATAAGCTACAAATTTAGCTTCTTTATTTTTTTGTTGAATATAGTTTACTGAAGGTATTGCGATTATCATTAATACTCCCATTATCGCAACCGCTACAACTAATTCAATCATTGTAAAACCATTTGGTTTTTTTCTTATTCTCTTCATACCTTCCATACTCTCCTTATTTTGATTATATCACTTTTTACATAAATAAAAACAACTTTTTTAAAAGTTGTTTTATTTATAATTATCATAATTTGTACTCATTGATTTAAATTCTTTAGCACATGCTGCAGTTGCTGAAGAACTAGTGTGACTAGCATCATATGGACCAGCAGCTGAAGTTACTGGTTGGTGAACCCATACATTTATGTATTTACTAAAATCACAATACAATGAATTTTGACATGACTTCGTAAAGAATCTAAATCCATGGAATTGATATTCTTTTCCGGAACCACCATGATTTATAATAAATCTTTCTGGGTGACTAGATTCTGCTTTAAACTTACCATCTGAACATATTTTAGTTACATATGTATTTGCTTTAGAAATACCTTGTTTACAATGATCTTTTGAATCATAGTATATATAAGTAGTATTACCTGAATGTCCATAGTTTGTTTCAGAAGACTTAGTTGTCATTGTATGACGACAATATACATTTAGATATTTATCTCTATATCCATAACATTTAGTATTATAGATATTCATTTTTTTCTTTTTACTACCACAGCTATTACTGTTAAAAGTCATTTTATATACAGCAGCATCTCTCATATATGCTTCATATGTACATAATTTATATTGAGTAACTGTATTAGATGAACGAGTTACATTTCCTGCTTTATCTTTTACAAAGTAATAATATTTAGCTGCTGTTCCTGATATTTTAGCTACTCCTACAGAAATTGTATTGTTTGCAGCCTTATTTCCTATATCAGTCCATCCTGATGATGGTGTTGCAGTAGATGTTGAAATTGCATAGTATTTAATTCCTGAACCACCAGTACCATCATTTGCTTTACCTGTTGCATATAAATATGTTGATGCTTTGGTAATATCACCTTTAGTCCATGAAACTACTGTTGGTTTTTTATGATCCATATTATAATTTCCTGTTACACTTGGACAATCTATTGGAGCATCAAGTCCATCAATCATATATGATACTTTAAATTTAATAGTACCTTCTACACTACCGCCTGCATCTATTAAAGTCCCATCATTTTTAACACCTTTTTTCAATTCTTTATAGGCTGCTCCATTTATAGATTGATAAATGTTATAACTTGAAACATTTAAATCTTGTAATTCTGGAATAGAATTAGAATTAAATTTACTACCTACTTTTAATGATGAATTAAACCAATTAGATGCAGTAGCATCTTTTCCATCAGGTGTTTGAATAATGTATCCTGCACATTTATCAGTACCTAAATATTTAACATTAAATTTCCATACTTTATCTACATATGTATGTGTAGTACTATTATTATCTACATCTTCTAGTGTTCCTGATAATACAAGTTGATATAGTGTATCATCAGTATTATTATCCATATTACTTGGATTAGTTACAGGTTTTATTGATGTTAAAGCATAATTTTTATTTCTAAATTTTATAGTATGTTCTGTTCCTATAGCAGTTCCATTTTTATACCATCTATACTTTAATTCTTGATCTTCTTTTAAACCTATTCCTTCATCATAAATTGTTACTTTAATATTAGGTAATTGACCCTTTTGATAAAACTTCTTTGTTGCATAAGAACTATAATCTTTAATTCTAGCATCTGGTCCTTGTCCATCTTCTAATTTACAATAGTTATCTAAATCAATATTACTTTTTTTACCATATATTACATCTTTAGTATTTTTATCTCTACAAGTTACATTTGTATCATAATTATAATTATTGTTTTTAGTTTTATGAACAACTGTAAATGTATATGACTTATCAGTTGAATCATTATTACAATAAGAATCTTTTACTTGAATATCTTCTATTAAATCTTTTTCTTTAAGATTTTCATAATAAATTACTGCACAACCTGTATTTCTCTGTCCAAAAAGATCTTCATAGTATGTATCTACATATGCTTTAGCTGCTGCATTAATAGCTTTTTCATATGCTTTATATTTAGTATCCTTATTGCTGCCTTGTATATATTTAATTGATGGTATGGCAATTATCATTATTACTCCCATTATTGCGACAGCAACAACTAGTTCTATCATTGTAAAACCTTTTAGTTTTTTCTTCATATTATCACCTTTATTATCCATATATATTTTATCTAAATTTATATATAAAAACAACCATTTTATAATAAATGTACAAAAAAATTCAT